>CAZNJQ010000001.1:0-8134 GCA_964573545.1 uncultured Candidatus Saccharibacteria bacterium
CTATTCTTTTTTCTGAATGGTACTATACATATACTCAGGCAATGTGTCAAGGCTTTTACTGGCGCGGCTCTTTTAAAAAACACCCGGGCATCCGGATGTTTTTTACTGAATATAAATAGAAGAGAAACGCTGCGCGACAAAGCTATCGCTCTAATTTTGCGGGATATCGTGCTCGCGGAATAATTTTTCTTTGAACCGATTAAAAGACTCCGTATCGTGCGCATATACGCCAGGCGCATATACCCACACGCCGCGCTTGCCGCTCTTAAAAACGGAACGATACGAAACAGTGTCTCCGGTTGTCTCAAATTCAAAATCAATAATCTCCGGAGACTCTTTTCTTCCGCCCTCTTCGCGCGCGGGCCACTTTTTCCTCCGGCCGTGATCTTCAGGATTAAATGTTTCAATCATGGTAGTTGTCGTTTATGTATTGATTAGTATATATAGGTCTCTGCTAATAAAGGATCTTCGGGGCAAAGCCCCGAGGTGTTGTAGGAACTCGCTTCGCTCGTACACCCACGCGGCAAGCCGCGTGGTATTAATCCTATGTTAGCTCCTCAGCTCGGGAATTGAAAAGCAAGCTTTCAATTCCGCTCGCTCTACGTCGCTAATAAAAACCGCGAAAAACTCGCCTCTTCACCGCACAACCCCGCCGCCAGCCGCTTCCCAATCGGCAAGCCCGCCGATAACGACGACGTCCCGAAATCCCTGCGCCTCTAAAAGTTCCTTTGCCATGGCGGCACGTGAACCGCTCTTGCAATAGAGATAGAGCTTTGTGTGTTTGGGATATGGCGGCACCTCGCCCCGCATGAGCCGCCCCAGGTCGAAATGAACCGCACCGTGCGCATGGCTTTCGCTCTGGAGCTCTTCTCCGGTCCGCACATCCAAAAGCGCTGCAGCACCAGCCGTGACTTCTTGTAAAATACGATCACTGTCAATCATACGTTCACCTACCAGTATACTGCCCCGCGGAGCCGCTGCAAACAAGCTGCCTTCGCTCCCTTCGGTTGGTTTAGTTTAGGTTGTGCATGGCAGGAACGTGATTTGAAGCTGGCTTAATTATGACTGAAATTTCTTGTCTTGTCAAGTCCTCTCCCGAACTGTTTTCGTCTACAATCAGGCAAGATATCTTTGCCTTACAACACAGCGGGAGGCGTTATGAAATATACGCCGGAGCCGGAACTTCACGTATTTAAAACAGAAGACGAGGTGCGATGCCGCGTCGCGGAACTTGGAAAAGAGATCGCGGACGATTATCTTCCGAGAAAAAATACGCTCATGGTTGTGGGAATCCTTGACGGAGCGTTCTTCTTCACGGCTCATCTCGTCCATGCCATCTACAAAAACGCCCCGAAGATACCCCTACGCATGGATTTTGTGAAACTCTCATCGTACGGGGATAAAACCGTCTCAAGCGGAACCGTCCGCGTGGAGCGCGATATCTCGCAATCGATCAAGGGAGCAGATGTGCTCATTGTTGACGACATCGTGGACACGGGCCGCACGGTTGATTTTTTGGTTCAGAATCTTCTCAAGCCGCGCGAGCCAGCATCGATCCGAACCTGCACACTCCTCCATAAACCCGCGCGCGCGATTATTCCGATACAGCCCGAGTACACGGGATTTATCGTCCCCAACGAGTTCGTCGTCGGATGCGGTATGGATTACAAAGGAGAGTACCGGCATCTGCCGTATATCGGCATCTTTCCCGGAGGTAAACTGTGGGCGTAAAGAAGCTCTATAAAATCACGGGCAAAAACGGCGAAATCATTGTAAGCAGAAAGAAAGGCAGATATGCGGGATGGAACGGCGGACGACTGGGCAGGAGAATTTTCGGCAGATTGGATTGCGCATCCGGAATGCGCATGAAGAAAGAACGCCGCGTCTTCTTTCACACATGGGATGACGCCATCACAGCGGGATACAGGCCATGCAGGAACTGCAAACCGACCCCGCACGATACTTATCCAAAGCGGACTTCATAGTCCGCTTTTTTCATACACGACTTTCGTGTATGATGTCGTGAGAAAGAAACTCGCGGATCATTGAAATGCCAGTGATCGTCCTTACGGGCGGACCGTGCGGCGGAAAATCGACGGCGTTGTGTTATATCGAGGAGAAACTCCGTGATATGGGATATACCGTCTTCGCCGTTCCCGAGGGGGCGACGCACCTTATGAGAATGGGCATACGGCCCGTAGGCGCCGGACTTACCGTGCGGCAATTTCAAGAACTCGTCTTTTTGTGGCAACTGCAGAACCAAGCGTTTTACGCGAACGCCGCGCGCATTTCTTCAGTGCCGGAAAAGAAGAAGATAATTCTCTACGACAGAGGATTTATGGACGTGAGTGTGTATACCGAGGGCGATGATTTTAGGCGGATACTCACGGAGCACGGGCTCTCTATTCCGGACGTGAGAGATTCTTTCTACGATGCGATATTTCACCTCCGCACCGCAGCACTCGGAGCGGCGCAATACTATACGACGAAAAATAACAAATTCAGGCGCGAGACACCGGAGGAGGCGCGACAAAAGGATGCCCAAACACTCGCGGCATGGAGAGGCCACCCGCACCTCCGGATTATTGACAACAGCACCGACTTTGAAGGAAAAATGAAACGGCTTCTCAAAGAAGTGTGCCATGTTCTGGGTATTCCGGAGCCGCTTGAGATTGAGAGAAAATTTCTGGTCAAGGCTGGGTTTGACCCTGCGTCGCTGCGAAATCATGTGGCGTGCCAAAAAATTGACATTACGCAGGCATACCTTCCCGCGTCGCACGGCGGAGGCGTCGGACGGATCAGAAAGCGCGGACAAAACGGATCCTTTGTGTATTATCAGACACACAAACAGGCAACGGGCGACCCGTCTGTGCGCATCGAAACGGAACGGCACATCACTGAGAATGAATTCCGGAGACTCTGGGAGCAAAGAGATCCTGGTTGCTACGCAATACAGAAAGAGCGGCACTGTTTCGTCTTCAATGAGCAATATTTCGAGCTCGACCGATTCTTATTTCCGCACACCGACATGTGCGTGCTTGAAATCGAACTTACCGACAAGAATGACGTCTTGAAGCTCCCGCCTTTTATCCCAATTGAAAAAGAAGTGACCGAAGACCCGTCCTATACAAACCACGCACTCGCTAAAATGCCATCTGTTTCGGCATAGCCATGTACAAAACCACCCGCCCAGAAAAGGCGGGTTTTTCTTGCGCGAATGCCGGCAATACTCTATACTATATTCCATCTGAAAAACACCACACGAATCAACAGGAGAATACAGAGCAAAGAGCTGCGAGTTATCGGTTCCGAGGGAGAAAATTTCGGGGTCATAACTCTTGAACAAGCGCTCGAGAAAGCCCGCGAGAAAGGGCTTGATTTAATTGAAATTTCGCCGAACGCAACGCCGCCGGTTGCAAAAATAATGGACTATGGTAAGTTTCAGTATGAACAAAAAAAGAAGGAGCGCGCGACACGCGGCCCTTCCACCGAGACGAAGTCCCTTCAGATAAAGATCGGGACGGGGGAGCATGATCTGGCGCTTAAAGCGCGCCGTGCGGGGGAATTTTTAGGAGAAGGGCATCGAGTAAAAGTGGAGCTATTCCTCTCCGGTAGGTCAAAATACATGGAACGAGAGTTCTTGAACGAGCGACTGAACCGGATACTCCATCTCATTCCCGGCGAGTACAAGGTCGCCGATGGCCCCAAGAAAAGTCCAAAGGGTATCATGGTTGTCTTGGAGAAAAAATAATCACCATTCGTACGCAAAACACATGAAAACAAACAAATCATTTACAAAGCGCCTGAAAATAACGAAACGAGGAAAGCTGCTCATGAAAAAATCAGGCAGTGACCATTTTAATGCGAAAGAAGGGCGGGAGAGCCAGCTCGCAAGAAAAAAGTGGCGCCCGTTCCATATGTCGAAAAAAGCGCAGGCGCGCTTCTTACCGTATCAATAAATCAGACCTTAATCTAACGCACCACACACGCCATGACACGAGTAAAACGAGGCACAATTTCATTAAAACGCCGGAGAAATATTCTTAAGCAGGTCAAAGGATACCGCTTCGGACGAAGTAAAAAAGAACGGCTGGCAAAAGAAGCCATCGCACATGCGGGCAAGCATGCGTTCGGACACCGACGGAAGAAAAAGCGGGAGTTCCGCGCGCTGTGGCAGATAAAGATCAACGCAGGCGCCAGAAACAACGGTGTCTCATACTCACGACTCATGGGCGCGCTCAAAAAGAAAAATATCGGATTAAACAGGAAGATGCTCGCCGAAATTGCGGAACGAGATGAAGCTATTTTCAAGACTATCGTCGCAGAAGCGATGAAATAGCAGACAACAAGAGACCTCCGTACATGAAAATTCCCCTCACTGGTCGGTGAGGGGAATTTTCTTTTCTGCGAGGAAATGCACCTAGAGAATGATATCTTTTCCGTCGTGGTTTCGTATATTCGCATCGACGGCGGTCTCGTAGAGGCGGCTGTATTCCTGTTTCTCTTTTTTTACGAGTTCTATAATACGCTCCACAAGCGCTTTCGGGTCCGAATCGAACAACACTTTCTCGTTCGGCCGATTCCCTTTCTCCATGATGTCGCGGATGACATTCGCCGTCGGCCATTCTCCCTCAAGTACGCCGATGGGTTTTTTATCCTCAAATGCGATGGTAAATTCGTTAATCGTGCCGACACGGCCGCATCCGATGAACACCGCGTCCGATGCGCGGGTAAGAAGCAGGTTTCTGCCTGAAAAACCGAAGCCGGTATACACGATAAGGTCGAGATAGTCGACGGGGAGTCCGTATGTTTCAAGGTGCTCCGCCTCGCTTGATGCCGGAGAAAGACCCACCGACATCCCACCGGCTTCTTTTGCTCCCATCGCCGCCCAGAGCGGAAATCCCGTCGTCGCCCCCGTTACAAGGACCGCCTTGTGGTTCACGATTTCTCTTCCCAACGCCTTCGCTTTCTCAAGAACTGACGACCCGCAATGGCCGGTTTCTGCAGCGCCCGATACGCATAACTTTAACCTCAGGTGAACATGTTTTTGGTCTTCAGGAAACATGTTAATAAGTATAAGATAAAAAACGCAAAGTTTAAAGCACTATTAGAGCTCGAGTTCAAACGAATCACCCTCCCGCGGAACAACGGCATCAACCCCGAGATAATCCCGCGCGCGTTGCGATAAGAAAGAGGCTGACTTCGTCTCACCCATCGCGACGAAAACCTTCCGTACTTTGTCTCTTGTGTCGTTGATAAATTGCAGCAGATTATCGAGGTCTTTGTGGGCGGAGTACGCACTTATGGTCACGATGTGCGCCTCAACGCTGACGCGAGCGCCGCGAATCATGACCTCTCGCGCGCCCTCGGCGATCATTCTTCCCGCAGAGCCAGGCGCCTGATACCCCACGATCAAAAGAACGCTATTGGGGTCTGAAAGATATTGTTTTTCATGTTCTACGATACGCCCGCCGTACGACATTCCCGAACCCGCAATAATAATCTTCGGGCCCGGCACCTTTGCTATCTCGCGCGACTCTGCCTCCGACGACGTGAGATAGAGTTTCGGGAATTTAAAGATCTCATCCCCGGAGCGGATGATGTGAATGACATCTTTGTTAAAGTATTCATCATACCGCTTGTATACCTCTATCACGTGAATGGCGAGCGGCGAATCGACGTAGACGGGAATTTCGTGGATTTTTTTATTTTGAACCATCTGTTCTATCTCGAAAAGGATTTCCTGCGTCCGTTCGATTGAAAATGCGGGTATGATAAGCGTCCCCTTGCTCCTCGTGATCCATTCGATCGTATCCTCCAACCGCTCTTGCCGCACATCACGCGACTCGTGATTCCTGTCACCATAGACGCTTTCCATGACGAGATAATCCGCGTCGGTTACCGGTTCTGTGTCGCGAAGAAGAGGCGCCGGCGAATTTCCAAGATCGCCCGTCATTACAAGCTTCTTCCCTTCACGGGAAAATTCTATCATCGCAGAACCGAGAATGTGTCCTGCATCTTTAAAAAGAACGCTGAATCCGTTCGGGAGCGCAATCGCCTCGTGGTACGGCGCCGTCTGCCAAAACACCATCGCCCGCTTCACATCCTCTGCCGTATAGATGGGCTCTCTGCCTTTCCGGCGGGCCTCTGCTTCAAGAAGCGGGATGCTGTCGGAGAGCATGAGCTCGGCAAGGTCGCGCGTCGGCGGCGTTGAATAAATGACGCCGGAAAACCCTTCTCTCACAAGCTTCGGTATCCGCCCGATATGATCGAGATGCGCATGCGTAATAAAGAGAAAATCTATCTCTTTGGGATTATACGCAAAGGGACCGTAATTTTTATCATCGCAGATATCACACCCCTGGAAAAAACCGCAGTCGATAAGTATCTTCAAAGACCCGTCGTCAAGAAGGAAATTGGACCCGGTGACCATTCCAGCACCGCCGTAAAATGTAAGTGTCGATGTATTAACTGTTTTCATGTGGCAAAACTCCGACACCCGTATTATACCTTCGTACAAAGAAATACCATACGGCCGTGAGTGCGCCTGTGGTGTCGGCGATAAGATCGACTATCGTATCCTGCCAATAGCCGGGCTCGGCTAAAGATACCGATCTAATCGCGATTTCGAATAGTTCCCATGCAACGCCTATAACGACCACCGAGGCGAACACGAAGATAGCCGACATAAAAACCCCCGGCAAGGATGCCATCTTCCTGCGCTTGAATTCGTAGAAAAAGAGGAGCGACATGCCTCCGGCCCACACTCCTCCGCCGAAGTGAGCAATGAGGTCAAGCCACGGTATGCGCCAATACCAATACAGATACATTCCGAGAATATGCACTGCCGTGACAAGGACAAGCACGGCTGTTAAAAAAAAGAAAAAAGGATGTTTAGACATCACTATATTCTATCAAAAATAAACGAAAGGCCCGGAATCGGGCCCTTCGAGGGGGATTAAATGAATTGCCCAACACTCTCCAAGTGGGTGTCCGCAGGTGGCTCGTCCCGAACGAATCAGCAACGAGTACCGATATAAGACTCCCTGGGCGAAATATTAAACTGGACAATTTATTGAATCCCTGAGTATAGGATACCACGCCGCAGGGATGGGAACAAAGCGTGTGTGGAAAAAGTAAATCTTATTCCAGAAGCCCGTCAAGATTTACGTCGTAGAGTATCTGCTCCTGGACGAGGCGGTAATTCACAATTTCGTCTTTCGTGAACCAGTGCGCAATTTCTTTATCTGCCTCATCAACGGTCCCTGACGCATGCACAAGATTCCGCACGGAGCGGCCGTCGCCGTCGGACATCTGATACGAATCGAGGACGAGATCTCCCCGTATCGTGCCGACATCAGACTTCAGGGGTTCTGTTCCGCCGACCATTTTCCGCACCAAGGGGACCGCGTGCGCCCCTTCCCATACCATGGCGATAACCGGGCTTGAGGTCATGTACGTCTTGAGCCGCTCCAAGATAGCCGCGGTAATTTTAAGCGGGTCTTCGGAGGGCGGTGGAAACCCTTTCTCTTTATAGCTTTTTATGGTTTTCTCACCCGTAATGCGCCGCCAGTTCGGGTCAAGCGTATAATGCTTCTCAACGTGCTCCTCGGAGGGCAGGACGAGCTTCATGGCAACGAGCTTCAAGCCCACGCGCTCAAACCGTCCGATAATCTCTCCGACCAAGGAGCGTTGGATGCCGTCGGGTTTTATGATAATGAGTGTCCGCTCTTTTTTGTAGTGAATCATAGTGATGGTGCGAATTACGAGAATACACATAAGTATAATTGATTTCAAAATAGGTTCAAGGCGGATATATTTTAAGAAAATACAAGACAGCAACTCACTTGTGCATGCACCAATCGTGTGCTTGACAGGAGATATATTTCAGTGTAGTATTGCGAACAGTCCCTGAACCTTCTACAGAGCTACCGGAGGGCTAGATGAAAGAAAAAAACGCGCGTCAATCAGTTCGCGTGAAACGCCCGATTTACACACCGCCGCAAGAGACGCGAGATTTTCGTATCAGAAATCTTGAAACCTACGGCTTCTCGAAAGAGCAGGTTGTGAAAATGGCGGCGCGACATCCTGCGATTCTCGGCTGCACCGCCGAACGAACGAATTCGTTGCTCAG
>CAZNJQ010000001.1:8234-54053 GCA_964573545.1 uncultured Candidatus Saccharibacteria bacterium
TAATCTTGAGGGCTACGGCTTCTCGAAAGAGCAGGTTGTGAAGATGGTGGCGCGACATCCTGTGATTCTCGGCTACACCGCCGAACGAACGAATTCGTTGCTCAGTAATCTTGAGGGCTACGGCTTCTCGAAAGAGCAGGTTGTGAAGATGGTGGCGCGAGCCCCCGGGATTTTTTGTCGCACCGCCGAACGAACAAATTCGCTGTTTAGTAATCTTGAGGGGCATGATTTCTTAAAAGAGCAGGTCATAACAATGGCGACACAGTTCCCAGCAATCCTCACCTGCGCCACTGAACGGACGAACACATTAATACGATGGTTTACCGTAAACACTATCTCGTTCGCCGAGAAACCAACAAGACTCGGGTGGAGTGTTGCAACCCTGGAAGAGCGGAGGAAGATTTTGGAACGCCGTGGGCATGACTATATTGCAAAGCCCGGCCCTCTCTTCTACGGCAAGACGCAATGGGAGCGATTCGCGCGGAGTGCAATTCCCGCATAGACGGTAAACAGCCATGTGCAGTGGTCTTGATATTCAAGACTCGCACATGGCTTTTTTCTTGAGCAACATAACCTTATATGATGGCCGTCGGACCTGCGGCCATGCCTGCGCATGCAGGAGGTAGGCGTCCAGTATTTTGAAAAACCCCGTCGTCTGGAAACGGCAGAGTTTTTATATGGCAACAGTGCGCACGCTTATGCTTTCGTGATAATTTCCGCGCCCTTCTTGGTAATAAGGATCGTGTGCTCGAAATGCGCGCTCCGCTTCCCGTCTTTTGTTTTAAATGTGTATCCGTCTTTCGCGAGAAACACGCGCGGGTCTTTTTCTGCGACAATAGGCTCAAGCGCAAGCACGAGCCCTTCTTTAAGTTGCGCGCCTTCTCCGCGCTCGCCCCAGTTCGGCACAAAGGGGTCTTCGTGAACCGAATGCCCCACGCTGTGCCCGCCGAGCTCTTCCACAACCTGGAACCCGCGTTTTAAAACACACGCCTCGATTGCGTGCCCTATGTCGCCCGTCGTCGCTCCGGCGCGCGCCGCCTTAATGCCGCATAAAAGCGCTTCTTCCGTCGCAGAGATAAGTTTCTTCGCTTTCGCATCGACATCTCCGACAGCTACCGTGACCGCCATGTCCGTCACCATCCCTTCGTGGATAAGACCTAGATCAAGACCAACAATATCGCCTGATGCTAGCGTCCGCTCTCCGGGAATCCCGTGAACCACTTCATCGTTTACCGATACGCAGAGCGTCGCCGGATACGGCCTTCGCGCGCCCTGCGGCTTGTATCCTAAAAACGCCGGTACATCTCCTCCTTCGCGGATGAGTGTCTCGGCAATGCGATTAAGCTCTTCCCCGGAGATGCCTGGAACGGCACGGCGGGCAACTTCGCCTAAAATAACGGCAAGTCGCCGCCCGCTCTCCTTTAGTGCCACAAGCTCTCGTGTGTTTTCAATGCGCGTCATAAGAGTTCAGATACCGAGCTTGCGTACGATCTCGGCATGTACGTCGGGGCGCGCCTGCTCCGCATTAATTTCGACAAGCGTGTGAGTTCCGTGCTTTTTGTAATACTCAATGGTCGCCGCCACATCGTCTTCATACCAATCAAGGCGGCGCGTGATGTTATCCGGCGTATCGTCGCTTCTGCCGCGCCCAAGGAGGAGTTTCGTTGACCACTCGCGCGAGCCGTGCATCCAGACTATAGAGACATCTTTCTTGCCGTAAAATTCAAGCGCTGTGTCGAGCATTGCCGCCTCGTGAACTTTTCGCGGCGTCCCGTCGAGAATGAGATGTTCGTTCCCGGTTATGTTCGAAATGAAATATCGAGACCAGTTGTAAATAACTAAAAATTCCGGGAAAAGGCCTCCCGCGTCGTAGATTTTCTTTGCAAGTCCCGCAGTGTATGACGGCTCTTTTAGAAATTCCCGCAAGCCGTCTCCCGAGACAAAATAGAGCGTTTTCGCCGAAGTATCTTTTTTCTCAAGATATTCCTTAAGATACGTCGCTTGTGTCCCCTTCCCGACCCCAGAACGTCCAATGAATATAAAAACTTTAGATGTCATATGGCGAGTGACATGTGCTGCGTGGCCGGCTCGTGTCAATTATCAAAGGTTAACTGGTAAACGTTCTGCTTTAATACTCCCGCATCGAAACCTGTGCGTCGATTTTTTTCACAAGGTCAAGGACGACTGCAACGACGATAAGGAGGGCCGTGCCACCGATCGCGAGCGCGGCGATGCCCGTGAGCGCGCGCATAAGGAGCGGCAGAACCGCAATGAGTCCCAGAAAGACCGCGCCGACGAGCGTGATGCGTGTTAATATCTTCGCGATGTATTCCGCGGTTGCGTGGCCGGGACGAACACCCGGGATAAATGCGCCGCTCTTTTGCAGATTCACCGAGAGCGATTCGGGGTCAAATGTGACGGCGGTATAGAAATACGTAAAGAAGAACACGAGTATGAAATAAAGGCTTGAGTAGAACACGGGATTCTCAAGTACGGTAAGCGCAAACCCTGAGACGGCGCTCACCGTGGCATTATTAACGCTCGTCAAGAAATTCGCTATCATCTGCGGGAAAAGCAATATTGAGAGGGCAAAAATGATCGGTATAACCCCTGCTTGATTCACCCGAAGCGGCAGATATGTGGATGCGCCGCCATAGATGCGGCCGCCGCGGACACGCTTCGCATACGTTATTGGTATCGGGCGCTCTGCTTCGGTGATAAAAACGATTCCTGCGACAATAAGAACTGCGGCAACAATAAATCCCAAATAGACCGGCAGCTGCGAGACATCGAAGGCAAAGAGAAGTTGTCCGGCCGCAGACGGTATTCCTGAGACAATGCCGGCAAAGATAATAAGCGAGACGCCGTTTCCGATGCCGAATTCCGAAATAAGCTCCCCAAGCCACATGAGAAGTACGGAACCTGCCGTGATAACGATGAGATTGGTCACATATTCAAATGTGCCGAGTTCTCCTAAAATCCCTTGCTGCGAGAGGAGCGCCAGAAGACCGAATCCCTGAAGCACAGCGAGCGGCACTGTCATAAGGCGCGAGTACTGGATGAACTTTTTGCGCCCCGCTTCCCCCTCCTCGTGATAGAGCGCTTTGAGCTTGGGGGACATGACTGTCAAAAGCTGCATGATGATGGACGCAGTAATGTACGGCGCCACACCGAGCATGACGATAGAGAGATTAGAGAGTCCTCCACCGGAAAAGACGTTCAGGAGGCCCAAGAACTGATTGTTTGAAAAAAATTGTTCAAGCCGAAGCACGTCGATTCCCGGAATCGGTATTATCGCGAGCACGCGGAATATAACAAGCGCCGCAAAGACGAACAAAATACGATTGCGAAGCGTTTTATCAGTCGCCGCGAGCTTCAGTTTTTGCACAAATATATTCATGGACGCATTTATGCGACGCTACCTCCCGCCTTAAGTATCTTCTCCCGCGCAGAACGCGACACGATGCAGCCGGATACGGAAACTTTCCTCTCGATGTCCCCCGTCGCCAGCACTTTCACGCGCGGCATCTTGTTGCCGCGCCGCGAGACAAGCTTTTTCTCGAAAAGCGTCTTTGGAGACACAGTGGCGCCATCGAAAAACTCGCGGTCTATGGCGGAGAGACTGACGACGGCAGGCTTCTCGCTGACGGGCGTAAACTTATACCCGCGGCGTTTGTGAATTTTCTTGATAATATCCCGAAGTTCCGGACGTATACCATGAGAACCGTGGGCTTTCTGCCCCTTTATGCCACGGCCCGAATATGTCCCGCGTATACCGCCGCGACCCACATTCTTCTCTTTTTTTCTCTTATGTAACCGTCTGACGTTGTGTATTTGCATATGTATTTGAGTCGCTTAACGCGTGCGGAGTTCTGAGAGCGCCTTAAGCGTCGCCTTCGCGATATTGAGTTTGTTTTTCGACGGTGAGAGAACTTTCGAGATCACGTCCCTCACGCCCGCCATATCAAGGATCGTTCTCACGGCGCTTCCGGCAACAAGCCCTCGGCCCTTTGCCGGAATAAGCTGCACGCGCGCGCTTGAAAACTTTGCCTCGACTTCATGCGGAATCGACATCGTCTTCGTCAGGGGTATTTTTACCATATTTTTCTTCGCACTCCGGAGCGCTTTCTCTATCGCAAGGGCCGTATCAGCAGCCTTACCAGAACCGACACCCGCGGAGCCTTTCTTGTCTCCGACTACGATATCAACGCTGAAATTGAAACGCCGCCCTCCCGCGACGACGCGGGCGACACGCCTCATGTTGATGACCTTCTGGGGAATATCCGCACGCGAACGACGAGACCCGCCGTCTCTGTCTCTACGAGGTCCGCCACCTCTTTGGTGGGTACCGCGTCTTCCTTGTCTGCGTGGGAACGGAACGCCTGCCTTTCCGACGACGCCTCCGCCTTCCGGTATTTTTTCTTTGTTCTCCAGTTCTTGAGTCATAAAAAATAATACGATGAGAGCTTAAAATGTAAGACCGCCTTTCCGCGCCGCATCGGCGAACGCTTTTACTGCCCCGGCATACAAGAATCCTCCCCTGTCGAACACAACGGCGCTGATCTTTTTTCCCTTTGCTTCGGCTGCAATGCGCTCGCCGACCATCTCGGCTCGTTTGCTTTTTCGAACTTTGCCTTTATCATCGAACCCGATATCCGACGACGCCGCAAGCGTCTTTCCTGCCTCATCATCGATGATCTGCGCGTAAACGTGCTGATTCGATCTAAAAAATGAAAGACGCGGACGAAGAGCGGTCCCGAAAATCCTCGTCCGTATGCGAGTATGCCGCTTTGTCCGCGATATCTTTCTTGTGAGAGCTGTACTCATGGTAATGAATTATTGCCGCTGTAAAACGACATTTGTTATGCGGCTTTCTTGCCTTGCTTGCGCCGTACGACTTCCCCTTCGTAGCGGATGCCTTTTCCTTTGTATGGCTCAGGCTTTTTCTGCGCCCTGATTTTTGCGGTAAACTGCCCCACTGCCTCCTTGTCGATTCCGGATATAACAATTTTCCCTTTGTCGATCGTAACTTTTATACCGGTAGGTATCGGGAGTTTCACCGGA
The DNA here is from genome assembly GCA_964573545.1 of uncultured Candidatus Saccharibacteria bacterium. Classification (GTDB taxonomy): domain Bacteria; phylum Patescibacteriota; class Minisyncoccia; order Phycocordibacterales; family UBA2135; genus CAZNJQ01. The sequence goes on from CAZNJQ010000001.1 coordinate 13,299, forward strand.
TGCGAAAATCCGATGCTCAAAACAACAGCGCCACCTAAAAGTTCGGCGCGATATCCAACCCCCTCAATAAGAAGGCTTTTGACGAACGGTGCATTGACGCCCGCAACCATGTTTTTGATGTGCGCCGCGGTCGTCCCCCAGAGCGCTCGGGTGAAAATATCATCTCCATGAGGCACAACAGACACTTCCTTGTCTTTGACCTCAATGGCGACCTCCTTCCGGACCGGACGGGAAAGCTCTCCCAAAGGACCGCGAACGACAACGGCGCCGTCCGCGACCGTGACGTTTGTTTTCTCGGGAATGGTAATTATTTGTTTTCCGATGCGGCTCATTGTAATTTTCGATCTTAAACTACGCGACGTGCCTACCAAATCTTAAACAGCACTTCTCCGCCGACCTTATCTTTCCGGGCATCTTTTCCCGTTAATATACCTTTCGGCGTTGAGAGAATGACGTCGCCATACCCTTGGCGAACCGGCTTTATGTCCCGCACGCCCATATACATGCGACGAGAGACGCGCGACACGCGCGCAGTGCCCCTGATCCTTGATTTTCCTCCTTCATATTTGACTCCGATCTCAAGAATTCTGCCGTCCTTCTTTCCTCGTCGAGCGACAGAAGCGACATATCCCTTTTTCAAGAGGACGTTTGCAATCGCATGCTTCAATTTGGAATAGGGAACAAGCACTGTCTCCCCTCCGACAGTTCCGGCATTCCGCAATTGTACAAGCATGTTACCGACAGGGTCCATAAAGAAAATTAAAAATGAAAAAATAAAAATGAAAAATTGATGTTCTTTACCACGAGGATTTCTTGATTCCGGGGATCATGCCCTCATTCGCAAGCTCTCGAAAGCAGATACGGCAGAGATCAAAGTCGCGCATGTACCCCCGCACTCTTCCGCACCGAAAACAACGTCTCGCGACGCGAGATTTGTATTTCGGCTTTCTTTTTGAGCGTGCAAGGACTGATTTTTTCGCCATAACGCGTACAAGACAACAATACAAGCCCTCGCGGGCTTCACACCATCCTAGCAAAACGAGCCATGCGGCGTCAACCCCGCCAGAGATTCAGCGTAATTTAGAAACGCAACGGAAAATGTGCGCGCGAATCCGCCTTTGGCTTCCTGATATTGAAAATAAAAAATGTGCAAAATCTCTAGCGGGGTCAACTCCGATCCGACCAGGTATGCCGAAGATGGGGAGCGGCGCTCATGTTCACTTTTTGAACGGGAATCCGAGGTGGCGGAGAAATGCTTCTGCTTCTTTTTTGTTTTTTGCGGTCGTAACGATTGTTATCGCAAGACCGAAAACGTCCTTGAGCTCTTCGTCTGCTGTCTCCGGAAAGACGATATGCTCCCGTATGCCGAACGTATAGTTCCCCATCTCATCAATAGACGCATTGTTGAGCCCGCGGAAATCTTTTGTCCGCGGCAGGGCGATGTTCAATAGTTTGTCCAAAAACGCATACATGCGCGCGCCTCGAAGCGTTACCATAAAGCCAATGGGCTCCCCTTCCCTCAATTTAAAAGTCGCGATCGATTTCTTTGCGGCGCGCGAAGCGGGCTTCTGCCCCGTTATCTTCATAAGACGATCGGCAACGAGGTCGTTCTTTTTTTTATCCCCACGGGACATCTTTCCTGTCCCGGAACTGACAACGACTTTGACGAGCACAGGCGCTGCCATCGGATTCTTATACCCGAAATCTCCTTTGAGCGCCTGGAATGCTTCTTTTTCTTTTATCTTAACGTGTATCATAATTTTATCAGCCGTACTCTTTAGGAATCCTCTTGCGCGCTAGAGAGCGACACCGCTCTTTTTCGCAAAGCGAACTTTCTTCCCTTTCTCTTCTTTAAAACCAACGCGTGTCCCCGTGCCTGTTTTGGGGTCCTTAAGCAGAACATTCGAAATATGTATCGGAAGCGCGATTTCGATGATTTGCCCCTTTCCTCCCGAGCGGCGCGACCGCTGGTGCTTCTTTTTAAGATTAACACCCTCGACAACGACGCTGTCTTTCTTCGGAATGGCACGCGTCACCGTACCGGACTTTCCTTTGTCCTTTCCGGAGATAATTATTACATTGTCGCCTCGTCGTATCTTCATAGTGATAGTGGGTATGCGGGTTTTAATAAACTAAATACCTTGCGTTTTAAAACATGCTCGCTCCGCCCTATCTGGCGGGGCCCCGTTCGTTGTTTTTATACCACCTCCGGAGCCATGGAAATTATCTTTTGGTATCCAAGCTCTCCTATCTCTCGCGGAATGGGGCCGAAAATCCTTCCTCCCCGCGGCTCCTGCTTTCCTTTCTCGATGAGTACCACGGCATTATCGTCGAAAGAGACATACGAGCCGTCTTTTCTTTTAAACGGCTTCTTTTGACGGACCACGAGGCCGTACACGACCTCTTTCTTCTTCACAAGCTTTCTCGGCTCCGCATTTATAACGGACAAAACGACGACATCGCCGAGCCTGGCATACCGCTTCCGCGTTCCGCCGAGTATTCTGAACACGCGGCCGATGCGCGCGCCCGTGTTGTCTGCAACATATACTTGTGTCTGAGTTTGTATCATAAAAATTGAAAGTTTAAAAATCAAAATGTAAAACTACATTCTTGGTTTCTCTGTTCTTAACTGTCACTTTGATTTTTAATACTTGCACCTTGAATCACTTTAAAATGCTTGTCTTTCGAGATCGGGCGGCATTCCTCGATGGTTACGACATCTCCCACCGCATAGGCATTCTCGGCATCATGAGCTTTATACTTCTTGGCGCGCTTCATGTATTTCTTGTATTTCGGATGCTTCACAAAGCGGCTCACGCGAACGACGACAGTCTTGTCTCCTTTGTCGGAGACAACAACGCCGCGAAGTGTTTTTCTGTGTATTTTAGTATCCATAAAAATTCCTGTTATTCAAATATATCCTACGCTTGTCCCGCGCTTCGGGAGTTCAATTCCGTCATGATTCGCGCAATGTCTTTCCTCAGCACCCGTCCTTCTTTCACATTTTTTATCTTACTGCCCGCAATCCCGAAACGGAAAAGGCGAAGTGCCTTCCGCTTCTCATACAATTCTTTCTGAAGTTCTGAATCTTTTTTATCTTTAAAATCCATACGTGTCAGAGACATTAACGATACACGACTTTTGTCTTTACGGGAAGCTTGGAGCCAGCCTTGTGCAGGGCTTCTTTGGCAACCGCATCAGTGACGCCATCTATCTCAAAAATGACGCGGCCCGGAAGCACCTCCACTTCGTAGCCCTGCACGTCCCCTTTGCCTTTTCCCATGGGAACCTCGGCGGCTTTTTGTGTGTATGGTCTATCGGGGAACACGCGCACCCACATCTTTCCTGTCTTACTTACAATACGCGTAATCGCCTTTCGAGATGCCTCGATCTGGCGCGAATTAATGCGCCCGCAAGAAACCGCTTTCAATCCATGCGAACCGAAACTCACTTTCGTCCCCCGCGTTTCCATGCGCAACAATTTTACGGGGTTTTTCCGCCCTCGTTGCCACTTTCTATGTTTTACTTTCTTAGGAAATAACATGGTTGATGGTTATACATGTGCGCTATGCGCGCGCCTTCTGCGGCATTTCTTTTTTACCCTTCTCGGCGAATATTTCTCCTTTGTAAATCCAGACTTTGATACCGAGCGTCCCGTATGGAAGAATGGCTCTCTCCCGCGCGAAATCAACATCGGCGCGGAATGTCTGGAGCGGGATCGTTCCTTTTTTTAATTCCTCCTCGCGGCTCATCTCGGCGCCGCCAAGGCGACCCGACAATCCAATACGGACGCCCTTCACTTCTTTATTTGCCATTACTTTATCGAGGGTCTGTTTCATGACGCGGCGGAACGGCAGCCGTTTCTCAAGCGCCTCTCGTATCATATGCCCGACAACCGCCGCATTGGATTCAGGAAAACGGACTTCCTCTATATCGATTTTAAGCTCCTTGACGGCAAGCTTGTGTTTCATCAAAAATGCAATGACGTCGTCTTTTAATTTGACCGAGCCCTCCCCTTGCCGTCCGATGATCATCCCCGGGCGAGCAGTCTTTATGATAAGTTTCAATGTGTCGCCTTTCCGCTCGGTCTCTATTCCTGCGACAAGAAAATTTTTCAGTCGCTTTTCCAGATACGCGCGGACCAAAACATCGCTCCTGAGCGCCTCTTTGAATTTCTTTCCTGTGCCAAACCAGCGGGATCTCCAACCCTTGGTAATGCCCAGCCTGTGTGCGTATGGGTGAACGTTGTGTGTCATGATGTTTTGTTCAAAAATGGAAAAATCAAAATCTAAAATAAACGATATTATGCCTTTTTCGCCTTATTTATTTTACGCTTTGATTTCCGCCCGGACGAATGTCCATTCGGACGGGTTTGCACTGTACCTTTTTCTTGCTCTCCCAAAACGAGCATGATGTGGCTCGTCCGCTTCCGTATGGTATATGCGCTGCCGCGCGCGCGAGGGCGCATCCGCTTCAGCGTCGGTCCTTCGTCGACGCGGATCTCTTTCACAAAGAGCGCGTGGCCGTCAGCTTTGTCGTTGTGGCGCGCATTTGCAACAGCGCTCTGAAGAAGCTTCTTGAGCGGCAATGCCGCGCGCTTCTCTGCCATATCCAAGATTATCGCCGCTTGCTGCGCTTCTTTGTTCCGTATCAAGTCCGCGACGAGCCTGACTTTCCGCGGCGATTGTCTGTAATTTCTCAAAACTGCACGCATAGTGCTGGGGGTATAAAATTTGCTCTATCGACGCATTATTATTTCTTCGGCGTTTCTTCGGTAACCGTGCGAGCCGCTTTCGCCGCTGCGATCTCGGACTCTTTCTTCTTGATCTCAAGCTCTTTCTGTATCTTGCCGCCGTGCCGAATGAATTTCTTTGTCGGCGAGAACTCTCCAAAACGGTGTCCGACCATGTCTTCCGTCACCCTGACCGGGATATGCTCTTTGCCGTTGTATACGCCGAATGTGAACCCGACCATCTCCGGGGCGATCTGGCACGCCCTATCCCATGTCCGAATAACGCCCGCGCTATCGGGTTTCTTCCCTTCGATTTTCTTCAAAAGCTTGGGGTCAACATACGGACCCTTTTTAAGCGATCGTGTCATACCTATAACCCTTGCCCGTACGCAATACGGACTTCGGAAAATAAAGCAGCCCCGTGGGCTTCAAGATATAGTATATAAATGGTTTTTCAAAGTCAAATATTGCCCGGGGGTGCCGCCCGTGCTACAGTGGCATCAGAATATAAAATTCGGAGAAGACGGCAATGGCAAGTCTCGGGATTGCTCTTGCGGTTTTTATTGTAATCTGGGGAACTATCGCCGGATTGTGCCACATGTTCCACCGCTTCGGTATGCTTAACGAAGACGGAATAATCGGCATGGTATTTCTTGGATTTATGTTGACACTCATTATGCTGATGGTTGTCTTCGGTGCACAACCGTAGCACAATGCTCTCCTTTTTACATACCCGACACTGCCGGGTATTTTTATTCCTCATATTAAAAATCCCGCGCTTTGAGGCACGGGAACAACTCCGATAGTGTTGGTAAAACTAAGAGGTTGCGGGCCAACCCCTGACAGCTTTCCATAGATACCGCAGAAATAAAACGACACTCGCCGTCGCATTAGTAAGCGATACCCAGAAGAACACTTCCGGAAAAAGAACGAGGTCGGAGCGCCCGCCCCCAAACCATTCCGCGCCCATGATGAGTGCCGCCGCGGCCACTGACATCACAAGCCAAATCCCTGCCCACAACACACATGGAAAATATCCCCAACGCGCATTCGCGTGCCTGCAGATGAATTCAACGGCAAGAAACAGTAGGGGCACTGCTAACACAACCCAACTCCACCACACCTGTGCTTCCCACGGCTCTTTGTAATACAAGAACAAAAACACCACGTATGCACAGGTTGCCACGGAATTCAGTGTAAGGCGCACAATAGTGGCAATGTTCATGCGAAAACTCTCCAGGAATCAATGTCTGGCAGTAGAGTATCGTATGGGTGCATTTTTTGCAATATCATTATCCGCTATCCACACTCTCCACGTATCACACATTGCGCGCTATCGTGCTCCACATATAATGATATATGGCACATGCTTCGCGAAGGTATTACATTCGACGACGTACTCCTCATTCCCCGAAAATCTCGGGTTTTTTCACGTAAAGAAATAGACACGACGACCCGCCTTTCAAGAAACATCTCGCTCAATACCCCGCTTATTTCTGCGAATATGGATACCGTGACGGAATCTTCCATGGCGCGGGCGATGGCGGAAGAGGGCGGCATCGGTATCATCCATCGCTTCATATCGATCGAACAACAGGCAGAGGAGGTGCGCAGAGTAAAGCGAGCGGAAAGCGTTATCATTGACGACCCCATCACCGTCCTCCCTGACGACACGATACGGGACGTGCGCGCTACGCTCCGCAAAGAAAGCGTCTCAAGCGCGCTCGTCATCGAAGACAGAGAGTCGAAAAAACTCGTCGGAATCCTTACGAATCGAGACCTCTTATTCGAGACGGATGACAATAAAAAAGCACGCGACGTCATGACGAAACGAGTCATCACTGCGCGTCCGGATATTCCGCTCGAAAAAGCAGCCGACTTATTCCGGAACCATAAAATTGAAAAACTACCGCTCGTTGATAAAAACGGCTCCGTCGCTGGCCTTGTCACACTCAAAGATATCCTTAAAAAAATACACAATCCGAACACCGCAAAAGACAAGCGCGGGCGGCTTCTTGTGGGAGCCGCCGTCGGCGTCAAGGATGACACGATTCCGCGGGCGAAAGCGCTCCTTGCGGTCGGCGCGGATGTCATCGTCGTCGATATCGCACACGGCCACAACATCCGGGCGCTCGACACCATACGCCTCCTCCGAAAGACATTCGGAAAAAAAATAGAGATTATCGGCGGAAATATCGCGACGGCAGAAGCGGCACGGGACCTCATCCGCGCCGGAGTCGACGGGCTTAAGATCGGCATCGGTCCGGGCGCCGCATGCACGACGCGCATAGTGACAGGAGTCGGCGTCCCCCAGCTAACCGCAATACAAGACGTAGTCGCCGTGGCAAAAAAACACGGCATACCGGTCATTGCGGACGGCGGCATAAAAAATTCCGGGGATTTCTCGAAGGCGCTTGCCGCAGGGGCTCAGACCGCGATGATAGGGCGGCTTCTCGCAGGGTGTAAAGAATCCCCAGGAGAGTACATCATGGAATGGGGAACAGCGTATAAATACTACCGCGGTATGGCGTCATTCGCCGCATCGGACGATAAAGCCCGAATGGACGGCGGTAAAGACGGCTTTGCACGCGCACCGGAAGGCGCCTCGGGAAAAATCCCGTATGCGGGAGAAGCGCGGATGGTTATCAGCGACCTTATTTCAGGACTTCGTTCATCTATGAGCTACTTGGGGGCGCGCACGCTCGTTGAATTCAGCAAAAATGCCCGCTTCATCAGAATGACGGCGGCGGGAGTACACGAGTCAAAACCGCACGGGGTGTAGTAAAACAGCGGGCATTTTGCCCACTGTTTTGAAAATATGTGTAAAAGAGGTTTTTAAAATTCTGCAGATTTCTTCGGTTGTAATTCACGAATCGCCCTATTTAATTCCCCAATAAGAATATTGAGCTCTCGCAGTACTGTCAGATATTTTTGAGGATCTTTCTTTTTCAGTTCAGCAAACTCGTCGTCGACATCGCGCAACAATTCTCTAATTTCTTCGGGCGCAATCGAGCCATCCTGCAATTTTTTTATCAACACGTTTATCTCCCCGCTTGTCATTGTAATAATTGGCGTATTGATTATAAAACCCTTATGTAGTTTTAAGCGTTTTTATTTCGCGTAATTTTGCGAATCCTTTTGCGACAACGCTACAAGCGCTTCTATTTCCCGTAATTTTGCGAATCCTTTTGCGACAACGAGAAACGCTCCAACGGCACCGCCGACGATTGCGCCAGAGATAATCTCTCCCCTGCCGATAGATGAATCAATAAGAGAACCCAAAACTGGCCCGCCAAAAGCGGCTCCGGGTATGGTCAGGAGAAGCGCATCAAGGCGCCCTTGGATTGCTTCAAACCTCCCCGGAACTTCTCTTTTCCTGGAGACAATTTCTGCAATTTCCTTTTTTGCATTACGGGCAAAATCCAACCCGTCAAGCCCCTTCTCAAGCTCATCAACGTTCGCCGATAAATCAGCTTCGGCTCGTGCAATATCTGTTCCCGGCCCCATTTCTTTTTTTGATATTTCTTCAAATCTCATGATGTATATGGTATACACTAACACCACCGCTTTGTCTAGCGCCGCCTTTCGCGAGCAGTTTTCCTGCGCGAGACAATAAATGAAGCGGAGTATTTTTTGCGTTTCCGCGTCTTGATGCCGAGCCACGGTTTCCCATACGTATTTTTAGGGCGCCGAAGTCCGATTCCCTGCCGTCCCTCACCTCCTCCGTGCGGATGGTCAACGGGGTTCATTGCCGAGCCGCGGACCGTTGGCCTCACGCCACGCCACCTGTTTCGTCCTGCCTTGCCGAGATTTTTGAGTTTATGTTCATCGTTCGATACTTCGCCGACTGACGCCCATACATGCTCCGGAACCTTCCGAACTTCACCGGACGGCATTTTGAGGTGCGTGTATCCCTGGTCATTGGCGACAACTTCCACATGCGTTCCGGCGCCTCGGCCGAGCCGCGCGCCGCCGCCGGCTTGTGTTTCGACATTATAGACGAATGTTCCGACGGGAATATTTTTGATAGCCATCCGATTCCCCGGCTTAACCGGAGCTTTTTCGGATACGATGAACGTATCGCCCTTCTTAAGCCCTCGCGGCGCAAGTACATACCGCCGTTCGCCGTCTTTGTAGAGAGCGAGCGCGATAAAACCAGAGCGATTCGGGTCGTATTCAATCGAGAGAACCGCCGCAGGGACGTCTTTTTTGTCATAGTAAAAATCAACTAAGCGGTATACGCGCTTATGCCCACCGCCCTTATGCCGCGTCGTGATGCGCCCATGGTGATTCCGTCCGACGAAACGTTTCCCGCCGAGCGTTAATTTTTTATGCGGACGAACCCCTGTCAGAACATCGCGATATGAAACTGTCACGGTGCCACGACGTCCCGGTGTTGTTGGTTTAAGATATTTCATGCCTCAATAATGAATTTAGAAAAGTATAGTCGTTCATCCTGCTCTCCCTTTAATTTTCTAAACGAACTCTATCGTATCACCCTCTTTCAAAAAGACAAGCGCTTTCTTCCCTCCCCGCGTCATGCCGCGCTTCCCACGAAGCATTCTCATTTTCGGTTTCATGCGGACAATATTCACTTTAACCGGCGTAACACCGTACACCTCTCGTAGGGCATCTCTGACCGTGAGCTTGTTCGCGCGCTCATCGATATCAAACGTGTACGAGTTGCCGCCGGATTGATGCGACGCCTTCTCGGTAATACGGGGACGGATAATGACATGCGAGAGGCGCTCTTCCTTGCCGGATGATTTCTTTTGTTCCGCGCGCGGCGCTTTTCCGCGCGGTGCAGCCGCACTACCGCGCTCATCCGCACCCTCTTTCTTTTCCTGCACCCCCTTTCGTGCCGGTTTTGATGTTTTTTTGTTGAAAACGTTTAAGAATGCCATACGAGTAGCGTTTAGTTTTTAGTTTCTGACCCTCCGATGACAGCGGCTCGCGCAGATTTTCTTGCTTTAGTGATTTTTTTCTCCTGCGCGCCACTTGCTTCATCTCCGGCATTTTGAGAGACCGCTTTGAAAAACTGGAGGCTCTTTTCCGGAGCTACGATGATGACATACTTGAAGTTCAGGATATCCAGAAGGTTCATGGCGGCAACCGGAGCAATTCGGATACTGCCGAAATTTCTGAATGCCCTCTCCACGAGAGGATCTTTTTCGGGCGTATAGACACATGCGCCGTTCTCCTTGCGCGCGCTGATGCGGCCGAACCCCGGTATGCCCGCAAGCTTCATCACCGTCTCATGCGCTTTCTTTGTTTTTGCTTCCGGAAGCGACAGGGCATCCAAAAACAAGATTTCCCCATCCCTGAATTTTCTCGACAAGACGATCCTTATCGCGAGGCTTCCTTCTTTTACATTTATTTTTCGTTTGAAATTCCTCGTATTCCGCGGACCAAACGTAATACCCCCGCCGCGCCAAAGCGGAGACCTGATGGACCCGTGCCGCGCACGCCCTGTTCCTTTCTGTTGCCACGGCTTCTTGCCGCCACCCGAGACTTCACGACGGTCTTTTGTATGCGCGAAAATCCGGCGCCTGTTCAAAGAAAGCGATGTGGCGATTTGGTGGATTAAGTCGCTGTTCCATTTCAACCCGAAAACGCTCTCCGGGACATCAATGTCCCGTTCTCGTGTGCCGTTTTGATTGTAGAGTGTCGCTTTCATGTGTAGTGCGTGTAGCGCGAAATTACTTCATACTGCGAACTTCGATGAGCGTTCCTCTTCGTCCCGGAACTGCGCCGCTCACTAAAAGCTCCCCGTGCTCTTTATCAATGGCAAGAACCTTCAGGTATTTGACGGTAACCCGATCGCCTCCCATGCGCCCGGCCATGCGCATGCCTTTTGCGACACGCCCTCCTGCGCGCCCGCCGCCGCCGATGGAGCCCGCCTCCCGCTCGGAGTGTTTTTGTCCGTGCGTGCGCGGCCCTCCGCCGAATCCATGGCGCTTTACGACGCCCTGGAATCCTTTTCCTTTTGAAATGCCAGAAACTTCCACGATATCGCCTGCGGAAAAGAGCGAAACATCCATCACATCACCCGTATTAAAATTTTTTGCGTCATCGGGATTATTAAGACGAAACTCTTTGAGATGACGAAACGGCCCAACACCTTTCAGGTGCCCCGTCTCCGGCTTGTTTGCGCGTTTCTTACTTCCACTTCCGACTTGCACCGCGACATAGCCGTCTTTCTCGGCAGTTCTCACCTGTGTCACCGTGATTGGAGAAATAGAAAGAAGCGTCGCAGGATATGCTCGTCCTGTGTCGTCAAAAAACTGCGTCATATTCAATTTTGTGCCGAGAATAAACTTCATGATGTTTCAGGTCTGCGACTGTGCGCCGATATGCCGGATTATTTAAAAACGCGCCTCAATGGCGCAATTTGAACATGCGTGCCATTGGTCCACCACGGGCGGACATAGCTACCCTTCGACAGGCTCAGGGTATATGAAAACGAGTATACAGGAGTGTTTGGGAAATGCAAGAAGACCCAGGTAAAAGACTAAGAATGGCCGCCGCCGCATCGACCCGCGTCTCTCTTAGAAATCTGCTCTGCAAACACAATATTCCCTTCAGGGTCATACGATATTTCGTCCAGGCAAACTCTATGATTCTCGCCGTTGCATTCAAGCACTTTCTCCTTCACCACTAAGCCATCTTCGCTCTTTTCTAAGATCTCTCGCTGGATGGTGCGATACCGCGGCGGCTTCTCTTCCTCTTCTTTATTTTTTATACTTTCTATTTTCATTTTAGGAGGTCCTTCCATGCAGTCAGTATATGACATGTGCATGATAAAGTCACTTCACCACAAAAAATCCCCCGGACGGGGGATTTTTTGTGGTGTGTTTTACAACCCTTTGAGGCGCCTCAAGACTTTAGAAAATTGGCCGCTTCTGCGGCCAATTTTCTAAAGCATCTTCACGTCGATATTCACACCGGAGGGAAGCGTCAGATTCGTAAGCGCTTCGATAAGATTCGGCGTTGGATTCTCAATGTCGATGAGTCGCTTGTGGACCCGCATCTCGAATTGTTCTCGCGAATCTTTGTAGATGAATGTCGAACGATTAACGGTATATTTCTTTATCTCGGTCGGCAATGGGACCGGTCCGCGTATCTGCGCTCCATGACGAAGCGCGGTGTCCATAATTTGTTTGACGCTTGCATCAAGCAACTTGTGCTCGTACGCGGCAACGCGGATGCGCAACCGCTGTATTTCTGGAGCGGCGGCCTTCTTAACAGCGGCTTTCTTCTTCACTGGAGCGGCAGATTTTACCTGCTCTCCCATCGGAGTCGCTTTTTTCGCCGCTTTTGGTTTTTTTGTTTCCTTTATTGCCTTCGGCATGCGTCGTAAGATTAAGTATTACGCAGTGATTTTTGTGACAACACCCGCGCCAACAGTCTTCCCTCCTTCGCGGATGGCGAACCGCTGCTGCTCTTCGAGCGCGACAGGTGCGATAAGCTTCACTTTGAGATTTGACGTATCTCCCGGCATCACCATTTCAGTGCCCTGTGGGAGAATCACTTCGCCGGTAATGTCAGTCGTCCGGATGTAGAACTGCGGCTTATAGCCGTTGAAGAACGGCGTGTGGCGCCCTCCTTCCTCTTTTTTCAAAACGTAGATCTCTGCGTCGAATTCCGTGTGCGGAGTAACAGAGCCGATCTTCGCAAGCACTTGCCCGCGAGTGATGTCTTCCTTCTTCGTACCGCGAAGAAGTATTCCGGCGTTGTCGCCGGCAAGAGCTTCGTCAAGGGATTTATTGAACATTTCAATGCCCGTAATAGTCGTCCGTGCAGTCGGTTTAATGCCAACGATCTCAATTTCTTCTCCGACTTTGAGTCGTCCTCTCTCAACGCGGCCCGTTGCGACAGTTCCGCGGCCTTCGATCGAGAAGATGTCCTCGACGGGCATAAGGAACGGTTTGTCGAGGTCTCGTTCCGGAAGCGGAATGTACTCATCAAGCGCCTTCGCGAGTTCCAGGATCGGTTTTGCCGCTTCATCATTTGCTGATTTTGCTTCAAGCGCCTTCAGTGCCGAACCTCGTATAACAGGGGCACCCGTGCTGTCGAAGTTATATTTCTTCAAGAGCTCTCGCACTTCTTCTTCGACGAGGTCAATGAGGTCTTTGTCGTCCACCATGTCAACTTTGTTCAAAAAGACCACGATTCTCGGCACACCAACCTGCTTCGCAAGGAGAATGTGTTCGCGAGTCTGGGGCATGACGCCATCGGTCGCCGCAACCACAAGGATCGCGCCGTCCATCTGCGCCGCGCCGGTAATCATGTTCTTAATATAGTCCGCGTGGCCTGGCGCATCGATGTGCGCATAGTGCCGCGCATCAGTTTCGTACTCGTTGTGAGAGAGGGCGATCGTAATGCCGCGCTCTCGCTCTTCAGGAGCGGAGTCGATCTCGGAGACGCCCCTCAATTTCACTTTCTTTCCCGCAAGATTAAGCACGTTCAGGATTGCTGCGGTGAGCGTCGTCTTGCCGTGGTCAACGTGTCCGATGGTGCCGACGTTTACGTGCGGCTTCTCTCGTGTAAATTTTTCTGCCATAAGATATAACGTGTAACTGCCAGAATGGAATCCGCGAGAACAGCGCTGGACTCACTTCCGGTAATTATTACGAACTAAACTAATAATTGATAATTAAAGGTATCACAAAATATGTGCCGAAACAAAAAACGGCGCACGTATGCGATTGCATTCCACTATAGCAAGGCTCGCGGGGAAGTCAAGGTAAAATTATAAAGGTTCCTCTGACAAAATAAACCCGCACTACAGAGGCAGTGCGGGCAAATCATGACGAACGTTTTCCGGAAAATCCGCAGAAAATAACGAACAGCGCGCCAAAAACCGGGAACCAACTTGAGAAAAACGGCGAAAACAAAAAAAGAGACGTGTCGGTGAGAACAATGTATGCGCTTGAACCCAGAGCAGAAAAGGCTGCTAGGAAAGCGCTCCAGAAAAGAATCCTTTCTTTCCCCTCGCAGCGAGAGATGAACGCGAGGACTCCCGTTCCGATAAAAGAAACACCCCCTGCAAATGCAATGCTGCCTATCGTGAGAAACGGCTCCGCGATGAGCGGCGGCTCATCTTCAGAAAACGGAGAGAACGCAGAATATGTCCCCAAGAGAACGGCGGCGGCTGATATGAAGAGCGCGCCCCAGAAGGCGTTTTTATCTCCTTCCCGCAAAACTGCGCCGGGCAAAAGAAGTGAGCCCGCTACTGAGAGAAGAATCCCCGTGATGAAAACCGCTGATGTCGATTCCGCATCAAATGCGAAGATAAAGAACCAAACAAGTGCAAGCGGCACGGCGGCGATGGTCGCCGCACGGATGCGTCTATCGCCCATGGAGCGAACCGTACGTTATTGCGCCTCTTTCCTTATAATAACACAGCTTGGGGCGGAGTCTGGCTTCATTTTCTTGCAGCAATTATTCCCTCTGCGACATGTTGGGGAACCCCAGGCCCGACGATATTCCATATCGTCGGGCGGGGTGAGATGTGGTAAAAAAGAGTAAAGCGGTTCTTGTTATTTCCTTGCAGCAATTATTCCCTCTGCGACATGTTGGGGAACAGGCGCATATCGTTCAAATTCCATCGTAAATGTCGCGCGTCCTTCGGTCATTGAACGGAGCGTCGTGATATAGCCGAACATTTCCGCAAGCGGAACTTTCGCGTCGATGACCCGCAACATGCCGCGCTCAGACATATTCTCGATCTGTCCGCGCTTTGAATTCAGGTGTCCCGTGATGTCACCCATGAATTTATCGGGGGTTACGACTTCCACCCGCATTACCGGCTCAAGAAGCACTGGTTTCGCTCGCCGTGCGGCGTCTTGGAACGCCATAGATGCGGCGATCTTAAACGCAATTTCAGACGAATCGACTTCGTGGTATGAACCGTCGAATAAATCGACGGACACATCAACGACAGAGTATCCCGCCATAATGCCGCGCGACATGCCCTCTTTGATCCCTTTCTCAACCGCGGGAATAAATTCCTGCGGTATGACGCCCCCTTTGATGTTGTTGATAAATTCAAAATTCTCTTCGCGTTTGACGTTCTTGGGAATTTTCGCGCCCTCTTTGATTGGCTCAATGGGCTTCACTTTGATCTTGACATGACCATACTGTCCGCGGCCGCCGGTTTGTCTGATGTATTTTGATTCCGCTTCTGCGGCAATCGTAACTGTCTCCCGATATGCAACCTGCGGAGCCCCCACATTCGCCTCGACGGAGAATTCCCGCCGCATACGGTCGACGATAATCTCAAGATGGAGTTCGCCCATGCCCCAGATAACGGTTTCGAGTGTCTCGGGATCGGAGGTAACTTTAAATGTCGGGTCCTCGTCGGAGAGACGTTTCATCGCCATACCCATCTTCTCCTGGTCCGCTTTTGTCTTAGGCTCTATCCTCATGGACACAACCGGGGTCGGGAATGAAATCTGCTCGAGCACGATAGGGTTTGATTCATCGCAGAGTGTGTGCGACGTCATCGTGTTTTTGAGTCCGACTGCCGCCGCGATCTCTCCTGCGTACACCTTCTTCACTTCTTCGCGCTTATCCGCCTGCAGGCGAACGATACGCCCTAGCCGCTCTTTTTCGCCAGTCGTGGAATTGAAGATATATGTGCCCGCATCAACCGTCCCCGAGTAAACCCTGAAGAAAGTGAGCATACCCACGAACGGATCCGCTTGCAGTTTGAACGCAAGCGCCGAGAAAGGCTCGTCGTCCGAGGAATGGCGCACTGTTTCTTCTCCGGTCTTCGGATTTATGCCTATGATCGGAGGAATGTCGAGCGGAGAAGGCAAGTAATCGACGACGGCATTGAGGATAAGTTGGACCCCTTTGTTTTTGAGAGCCGAGCCGCAAAACACAGGGAAAATTTCGTTCGTAACAACCGCCTTCCGCAATGCCTTCTGGAGGGACTCCAAAGGAATCTCTTTGCCTTCCAAGTAGTCGTTCATAAGCGCCTCATCGGTCTCCACGATCTTTTCGATGAATTCGCCGTGGAATTTCTGCGCGTCTGCCTTAAGTTCTTCGGGAATCGGAGACTCCTTAACGACTATCCCCATATCACCCTCAAAGTGATACGCCTTAAGTGTAAGAAGGTCGATGACACCCTCGTGTTTACCCTCTTCGCCGATCGGTATCTGCGCACGAACTGCTTTTTTCGTAAGCCGGTCAAGAATAGTGCTGAACGAGTGTTCAAAACTCGCGCCGATACGGTCCAATTTATTAATAAAACAAATTCTCGGAACTTTTCCCTCGTCGGCATAACGCCAGTTCGTCTCCGACTGCGGCTCAACGCCCGCAACACCGTCGAAAACGACCACCGCACCGTCGAGTACCCGGAGCGAGCGCTTCACCTCCGCGGTGAAATCAATATGTCCCGGAGTGTCAATGATGTTAAAACGATAGAAATTCTCCGGAGCGTTCGCCGCATCTGTTTTTTTCCAAAAACACGTTATGGCTGCGGCAGTGATAGTGATCCCACGCTCCCGCTCTTGCTCCATCCAGTCGGTCACGGTCTCCCCCTCGTGCACCTCTCCGATTTTGTGCGTCGCGCCGGTATAAAAAAGAACCCGCTCGGACGTCGTCGTCTTACCCGCGTCAATGTGGGCAATAATCCCGAAATTGCGCACTTTTTCCAATGGATATTTTCTATCTTCCATGATGAAAATTAAAAATGAAAAATTCAAAATTACACTACAAAATTAAAAATCAACTAACCGAGCGAGGGGTAGGAACCTACCGCGCAAAGTGCGCAAACGCTTTGTTCGCTTCGGCCATTTTGTGAGTATTCTCTTTTTTGAGAACCGCCGCACCTTCTCCGTTGCTCGCGGATATCAATTCTTCAGCGAGCCGCTTGTACATAGGAACCCCTTTTCGGGCGCGCGCAGCCTCGAGAATCCAGCGCATCGTAAGCGCCGTGCGCCGCTCCGGGCGAACCTCACGCGGAACCATGTAGTTCGCGCCTCCGATCCGACGGGACATCACCTCGGTAACAGGACCGACATTCTTAAATGCCTTCTCAAGGACCTCCAGTGGGTCCTCGACTTTTGTTTTCTCCTTCACTACATCAAGCGCCCTGTATACGACAATGCGTGCGGTTTCTTTCTGGCCGCTCTTCATGACGGAATTAATAAGCTTCTCCACTTTCGTGGATCCGTACCGATGGTCTGGCCGCAGTGTTCTCTTTTTTCTGACCGGGCGTCGCATAAGTGTAGTGTGCTAAGTGTTGCTTTTAAAATATAATCAACTTATATTATTTCGGTTTCTTTGTGCCATACTGGCTCCGCGCCTGGCGCCTTTTTGCCACTCCTTCGGCATCCAAAACTCCGCGAACAATAGTATACCGAACGCCGATATCCTTCACGCGCCCCCCGCGGACAAGGACGACCGAGTGCTCCTGGAGGTTGTGCCCTTCGCCGGGAATGTATGCGGTCACCTCCATGCCGTTCGTGAGGCGGACGCGGGCGATTTTTCTCACCGCTGAGTTCGGCTTTCTGGGGGTGGTTGTCTTTACCTGAAGACACACACCGCGCTTGAAGGGAGACGGGTAATGTACCGGCCTGTTCTTGAGCACATCAAAACCGCGCCGGAGCGCAACGGCTTTCGATTTTCTCTTGGACTTGGTCCTTTTGCTTTTTACGAGTTGGTTCAGTGTCGGCATGTGTTTTTATTTCGTCGAGCCCCGCCGCCGGCGGGGCGAGTGAAGACGAAACGCGGGTTCAATACCTTTATATCTTGTATATAGTACAGGGAATCTTTATCCCGTCAACAAAACAGAACGCCTGGCGAGAGCCAAGCAGTTTTCACTTTACTATGCCGCCGCTGAAAAAGCAAATCGAACGAGTGTTAAATGGCAAGCCCCGTTACAAGCTCAAATAAAGAGAAAATGAGCGGTAAAAAGAACTGCCATACGAACAGGATAAGGACACCGATGGCGATAAACCAGTATTGCTCAAGAAAATTCTGGACGGCATAGAGCCGCGGCGGAAGCGCCGCAAAGAGGATTTTCGAACCATCAAGCGGCGGAAGCGGTATCAGGTTAAAGCATGCGAGGAGAAGGTTCAGGAACACTATCGTGCTCGCAAGCTCGACGAACGACGGCGGGAGCGAAAGTGACGGCGCCATGCGTATAAGGATACTGAACGCGCCCGCGATGATGATGTTCGCAAGAGGACCCGCAGCCGCGACGGCGGCACCACCCCATCGGGGATTTACCATATTGCGAGGGTCGTACGGCACCGGCTTCGCCCAGCCAAAAATAAATCCTCCGGCAAAATACGTGAAAACCGGAACAATAAATGAGCCGACAAGGTCGAGATGCGCGAGGGGGTTTAGGGTGAGACGCCCCGCAAGCCGAGCCGTCGGGTCCCCCAGGGTGTTTGCCGCATAGCCATGCGAAACTTCATGCGCAATGACCGACATAATGAGCACCGCGATGGCGAATATGAAATCAAGAGGAGTCATACATTAGGGTTTGGTGATTGGGCACACAAGATAACGAATTGTGAAAGCGAAAGTGGTAAAGTAGGTACAGGGAAATTGCAAAACAGATATAATAATGATAGCATGTTTCAACTGTGCCACACGATACGATGTGCACAAAATCTTAAAACCCATAACCTAATCCCTACAACCTAAATTACTATGGCAAAACAATGTGCGCTGTGCGAGAAAGGCTCTATGATGGGCGGCCGCTACAGCAATCGCGTTCGTGCGACAAAATTCAATCCGACGGGAATGAAAAGAAAACAACCCAATCTCCAGTGGGCAACGTTCCCTGACGGCGGCAGGAAAAAAATCTGCACGCGGTGCCTCAAAAAGAACAAGCACCTCGCATAAATAAAATAATAAGGGCTCCGCAACATAAAAAACCCTCGGTGAGAGGGTTTTTCTGCATGAGTATCTCTTAATGGAGTATGAGGTCCAACAAAAATGAATTAATGAGTCCTTCCATGGGGTACATGTCGGCGCATACCCCGCTACTCGAAAGTCGCTTGATGGAAATAGTCCTATAGTGCGCCTCCGGAACGAGTGTGGCTGCGAAGCATGTCTGAACGTCCTTAGCAGTGCCCTTTCTGAAAAAAGAAACGATGAGGTTGTGTTTGTCCGATTTCTTATCAAGAGCGAAGTCAGTGGCTACCCTCACGGATATCCAGGACTCGTAATTTTTTCCCGCTGCCACGAGCTTCTTCGCGATAAATTTTCCTGAATGCAAGCCGCTAATCGAAAGTGCGGGATTTGCGTTCTGGGGAAGCGGAACAACGATATCGCTTGATTCTTGCGCAGACGCCCTTGAAACAAGGGTTCCGGCCGTCATGTCGGCAAGCGCAAGCGCGCCAGCCATGATGACCAGGGCAGAAAACGCGATACGGAGGGAGCGTAGCATGCTTGTCTTTCCGTTTTTACAATGTCTGAATTTCAGACTAACACATAGCAATAGGTCGTCAAGGAGCTGCGGTAATGTGCACACACATATGGCGGTTTCTCCTAGAATGGAGAAATGAGCGTACATATGGCTAAAACAATCAGAGCTGCGTCTCCGCAAGCGCTTTGTTGATGGCACCGACGGCGCGTAGTTTGTGTTCACGGAACCCTGCGGCATGGAGGGGAGCGCCTATGTCACCCGACAAAAACGGAGAAAGGATGGCGTCATCTCCCCAATACCCTAAGCGACTTAGAATTCTCATCACTAAAATAATTTCTATGCGTTCCGTCTCGGCAGAAGAAAGCGAGGACGACGAAAGAAGCGAAAAGCCCCGGCAGACGTCATCAAAAAGAACGTCGTCTTTTTCTTCACCGCGGCAGAGCCGCATAAGAAGCGAACGGATATTTGAGATGGCAGTAATGCCCGCGGGGAGCGCCCCGTCGTGAGAAGCGCGCGCAAAATTCCGTATGAAGACCGCGCTCGTTATTTTCCATCCGTTCCGTCCGTACACCACATCAACATGCGCGTGCGAAAAATCCTGAAGGCTGTATCGAAGTTTCGATGCAAGCTCGCGAATACTCTGCGCGTGCCCGGCAATAAACCCGAAATCTTTCGTCAAAAGCCATACGTGACTGCTTGACTCTCCCGATGGAGAATTTTTAAGCACGATTCCCTCTGTGTGGTATTTAACGTGGGTCATCGTGTCGTATGGCAAGGCGAAAAGTAATCCCGTCGCACGAGAGCTCTTCTCCATCAGTCGAAGCAAAGCGAATTTCGAGGAGCCCTGCTGTTTTCATAAGCGCACTTTCGAATTCATGGATGAAACGCTCTCCTTCTGCGTCGGTTTTAACAAGGAGCACGACTTTTTTATCCGGTATAAGCCCTTCTTTTTTCCGCATGTCCTGAATGAAACGAAGGAGTTCGCGGTACTGCCCTTCTTTTTTGAGCTCCGGCGTTATGGTGTCATCGAGAACAACAAGAGGCCCGTCAAGCGGCGCATCGGCGTAAACTTCTTTCACGTTCACTTCGTCTTTAATGAGAGAAAGATATTCTTTCGGAAGTTCCCCTTGTATCGAAAGTTTCTGGAGCGGCTGGCGAACTTTAATGCCGAGTGCCGAACGCCGCTCTAGAGCAGCAGAGGCGATGTATCGAACTCTCGTCATGAGCGTGATTACATCCACATCCCACGGCTGCTTCTCTGTCCAACTCTCCAAATGAACACTCTCTTCGTCGTTCCCGTTTTTCAGGTCGCGCCACAGCCACTCCGCCGCAAACGGAGCAAAAGGCGCTACAAGCTTCGCATACTCGCGGAGCACCCATGCGGTTGTTTGCAGAGCGTCCTTTTTATCTGCCTCATCTTCGGATTTGAATCGTTCACGCGAACGACGGATATACCACGTCGAGAGAATATCGACAAAATCAATAACGGCGCGCGCCGCCGCATCAAGCCTGTACGCATCCATCATGTCTGTCACTATCCCATGAGTTTGCCGGAAGAGGTTGACGATAAATCGATCGAGAACATGCCGGCTTTCGGCAAGCGGCGCGTGCGAAACACTGTTTTTATACAGCGCATAAAATTCATACACGTTGCGAAGACGGCTGACCACTTTCCGTGAAATCTCCGCGACTCCTTTTTCCGAAAATTTAAGATTCTCTGCACGAACAACCGGAGAAGACAGAAGGTAGAGACGCACCGCGTCCGCGCCGTACCGGTCGACAATAAGCGCGGGGTCTGGATAATTCTTGAGCCGCTTGCTCATCTTTTTGCCGTCCTCCGCAAGCATGATACCGTTCACGACGACATTTTTGAAGGCATGTGTTCCAAACAGCCCGCCCGAGAGCACGTGCTGATAATAGAACCATTTGCTCACTTGGTCCTGGCCCTCGCCGATGAAATCGGCGGGAATACGCTGCTGTATCTTCTCTTCGTTCTCAAACGGATAATGATACGAAGAAAACGGAACGGAGCCTGAATCAAACCATGTGTCGAGAACGTCCGGCACGCGTGAAAGCCGTGTTCCGTCCTCGTCAAAAAGCTCAAGCTCGTCGATGTATGGACGATGGAGGTCAAGCTCGAAGCGCTCATTGTGCGGGAGCGGTGTAAAGGAGACTTCTCTCACTTCAGCCGGGGCTATATAGTCTTTCTGCGCCCCTTTCTCCGCGGCGGATTCTTTTTGACTTAGACCTTTCGCGCCCGCGCAGAGGAGCCAAAGCGAATATTCATGGGAGACTATCAAAATCTTTTTTCCGGAGTATCGTCTTTCGACGTCGTATAAAAATTCCGTCACGCGGTTTTTAAGTTCCGTGAGATTCTCTCCCTGCGGTGGCGTCTTCACGAACTTCTCTTCCAGAGAAGAGAAAAACGCGTGGTATTCCGCGGTCTTCCGCCCGTCAAAAATACCGACATCAACTTCTCTTACGCGGGGCTCCGGAATGAGGGCGGAACTATTGAGACCAAATTCCTGCGCAACAATGTCCGCGGTCTCTCTCGTTCTCCGGAACGGAGAATAGAAGACAATATCAATTTCTTTCTTTTTGAGCAGTTTCGCGGACGCCTGAACCGAGGCAACGCCCTCTTTTGTGAGGCCGTGCGCTTCCATATCTTTTGAGTTCGCGACATCGGCTGTGTTATGCGTCGCCTCTCCGTGGCGCATAATGAAATATGTATTGCCTGACTTCTTCACGTACTCTCCGAGCTCTGCGACGGAACCGATGACTTTGTGCGCGCCCGTCTTTTCGTTCGTCCAGACAGGGATCGTATTCGCCCAAAAGCGCTGACGGCTTATGGACCAGTCGCGCGCGCCCGAAAGCCATTCTCCCCACCTGCCTTCTTTTATGTGCTCGGGAAACCAGTTTATTTTTTCGGAATACTTCAGCAATTCGTCTTTAATTTTCTGAACTGCGACAAACCACGAACTCGCGGCATAATTCAAAAGCGGCGTCTCGCACCGCCAGCAATGGGGATACGAGTGCTCATATTTTTCTTTGGAGAAAAGGAGTCCTTTGGCGGCAAGGAGTTTTATTATCGCGACATCGGTCGCCTGCGGGTCTTGGGCGGATTTTACCGAAAGACCGGCGAGTTCCGCAACTTCCTGTCTAATGATGCCGTCCATACCAACGTGTTGCACAAACGGCAGCCGCTCTTTCTTTCCGAGCTCAAGGTCGTCCTGCCCGAACGCAGGAGCGATATGCACGATGCCAGTACCGCTCTCGGTCGTCACAAAATCCGCCGCATACACCTTCCATCCGTTCTCGCGATTCGGAAGAGCTTCGTCTTTCGCGTAATCATCAAACAGCGGCTTATACTCAAGACCAACCAAATCACTGCCTTTTAAAATCCCGTCTGTGTTTTTCGGAGCACGAGCCACAAAGCCGGACGCTCCAAGGTCGCCACGCTTCCACATCTGTGTTGATACGATTACTGTCTCATGTCCTTTGATTGCCGCAAAGTACTCAATACTATCCCCTACGGCAAGAGCAACATTCCCGGGTAACGTCCATGGAGTTGTTGTCCATGCAAGAAGAAAAACATCGCCAGAGAGTCCGATCTTTTCAGGATTCCTAACTTTAAACTTCGCCGTTACCGCCAAATCTTTTATGTCCTTATACCCCTCGGCGACTTCCGCCTGCGCGAGCGTCGTCTCGCACCGCGGACAGATGTGGAGCGAACGGTAATCTTTGTAGAGAAGCCCTTTGTCGTAGAGTGTTTTGAACGCCCACCATTCAGACTCCATATATGAGACATCCATCGTCCGGTACGGATTTTCCATATCGGCCCACCTGCCGAAGCGCGGAATAAACTCATTCCACGCATCGACATAGGCGAAGATTTTTTCCCGGCAGAGCCGGTTGAATGTCCCGATGCCAAGCTTCTCAATGTCTTTTTTGCTTTTCGTGCCGAGTTCTTTTTCAACGATGTTTTCTATCGGAAGCCCGTGGCAATCCCATCCCCATTGCCGCTCGACGCGGAATCCGCGCATGGTTTTGTAGCGCGGGATGGCATCCTTGATGGCGCTCGCGACGAGGTGCCCATGATGCGGAGTTCCCGTCGCAAACGGCGGACCGTCATAGAATACAAAATCCCCCTTGGGAGATTTTTTCTCAAGGGTTTTCCTGAAAATATCGTTCGCATCCCAAAAATGAAGGATTTTTTCTTCCTCGCGAGATACGACACTCTTTTCCTGCTCGCCGTTCATACTGTGTATCGAATATCTTTTATGATAACACATCCCGAATCCATTCTAAGAAAAAAACGCGCTCTTGCAGGGCGCGTTTTTGAAACAACACTTAATTACTCTTTGCCTGAACTACCGTGATACATCCCGGTCCCGGCCCTGGTTCAATAGATAGCACCATTCTGATCTTTCCATTCAAGTCGAGAGACTGGTCGGCGCACTCTTTCAGGAAATTATAGACGTACTCATGCGCCCATCGCGAAGACATTACGGAGTCAAACGCAATCTCTTTCGTCTTAACCGTATGCGGATTATCGCCAGATGGCTCTTGGAAACAATAACAGCAGATAATCGTTGTGCCGAGAGGAAAAGCGGGGATGCTTGCGAGGAGCGAGCTCACCGTGTTATCCAACACAACCTCGTTTTTTTCATCTGCCATGATCTTGATATGTTTTAAGGGGTCGCCAACAATGACGATGCGCGCAGGCAGTACCTTTCTTTCGGCCATTGCCATACTCGTGCGAACAAATCTATAGACGATGGTAGGAGAAACCATCTATGAAGTCAATGTATTCTTGTCGTCCATTACGCAGGGTGTGTGCCAAACAAAAAGCCCGGGAAGTCCGAGCCTTAAAACTCTGTTCAGTTCAAAAATTTCAAAATTTCATCGAGCACATTTTGCTTTACGTCCGCTTCAGATTTGCCTGCATCCACGATCACGCTCCGCGGAAAACGATTGGCGGTCTCGAGAAATCCAGCGCGCACTGCCTTGTGAAACGCAAGCTCCCGTTCATCGAACCGCGACGTCGCTCCGGCGCTATGGCGACGGCGCATTGCCTCTTCGGAATCGACATCAAGCAGGATATACAGATCGGGAACGCACCCGGACGTCGCAACGCGATCAAGGTTGTCGAAAAATTTCTGCAAGTCGAGCCGTCCGTTGCCGTACAGCTGATACGCGATCGTTGAAGATGAAAACCGGTCAGAGATGACATGATTTCCGCGCCTCAAGGCGGGAAGCACGAAATTCCCGACGTGCTGAAGACGCGCGGCGGAAAACAACATAAGCTCGGTCTCGGCGAAGACGCGTTCATCACGCTTCCGGAGGACAACACCTCTGATTTCCTCCGCAAGCGGCGAACCGGTGCCGCCCGGCTCTCTCGTAAAGAGAATATCGCCGCCTTTTAATTCTTCCTTCAGGAAATCGATGACCGACGTTTTTCCCGTGCCGTCACCGCCGTCGACGACAATGAATTTTCCCCACGTTGCAGGTCTTGCCATGTAATCACCCCTTTTTTGTCTTTTCTTGTTCTATCACGACACGCTCCCCAACACAAAGCCCGGCACATGCCGGGCTTTGTCGAGATGCTGCGGTACGGCTTACATTCTCGGAGGAGTAACGCCTCGCTGGCCCTGGTATTTTCCTTTGCGGTCTTTATAGGACACCTCGCACACTTGGTCGGCGCCGAGGAAGATAAGCTGTGCCAAACCTTCTTCGGAATAGATTTTTGCCGGAAGCGGTGTTGTATTCGATATCTCGAGCGTGATGTGTCCTTCCCATTCAGGCTCAAGCGGGGTGACATTCACGATAATGCCGCACCGTGCATAGGTTGATTTGCCAAGACAGATGACAAGCACGTCGCGCGGAATCTTAAAATACTCAAGCGAGTGCGCAAGCGCGAAAGAGTTCGGCGGGACGATACAGTAATCGCCTTCTTTATCGACAAAACTTTTGTGGTCAAAATTTTTCGGGTCAATAACCGCGGAATCAAGGTTCGTAAACACCTTGAACGTGCGCCCGACACGAATATCATAGCCATAACTTGAGACGCCGGATGAGATGCGCGGTATACCGTCGCGCTCTTTTATCTGTTCGGACTCAAACGGATGGATCATTTGATGAGCCTCCGCCATTTTGCGGATCCATGTATCTGATTTGACTGGCATTGCATCATTTGTATCACAGAAGCAGGGTCCGTGAAAGCGTGCATTGTGGGGAAAAAGTTGCTACTATGGCACCCAGATATAAACCGCACGAGAGGAAAAGCACGAATGACTGCCGACACTCCCAAGGAAAATCCGCACGCTGACGAGATTAAAGAGGCGCGGGAGCGAGTCACGCCGACGCGACGCGTGACAGTGCCCGCCATGGACGATGTTCTTTTCATACCATTCCCGGTTCTCGACCATGGGTTTGTGCGCGTTATCGACTATATGGGAGACGACAGCGCTATCGTCCAGGCGGCGCGCGTCTCTTACGGCCGCGGCACAAAACATGCGCAGGACGACCGCGGGCTTATCCGCTATCTCATGCGGCATCGACACACGACGCCATTTGAAATGTGCGAACTGAAGCTCCACGTGAAGCTTCCCATCTTCGTGGCGCGGCAATGGGTGCGGCACCGCATGGCGAGCATCAATGAATATTCGGCACGGTACTCGGTTCTTGGAAGCGAGGTGTATATCCCGAAGCCGGAACATCTTGCCGCGCAATCGCGGACGAACAAGCAGGGGCGCGGAGATGTACTCTCGGAACAAGAAGCCGCGCGCGTCTACGAAATTCTGTATACGGATGCAGAGCAGACATATGCTCACTACCTTGAAATGCTGAACGAGGACGAGGCCGGAAACGTCCTTGATGACGGACGAGATGGACTCGCTCGCGAACTTGCGCGCATGAATCTCACGCTCAATGCATACACGGAATGGTACTGGAAGGTGGACCTCCACAACCTGCTCCACTTCTTGGGGCTCCGCGCCGACAGCCATGCGCAATATGAAATCCGCGTATATGCCGAAGTAATCCTTGAGATCGTGAAACGCTGGGTTCCGTCGGTGTACGACGCATTCATAAATTACCGCTTAAACGGTGCGTCATTCTCGGCCCAGGAACTTGATGTCCTCAATAAAATACTTAACGGCGTGCGCGTTCCTCAGGAATTAAGCGGCCTTTCAAAGCGAGAATGGGCTGAGTTCGCCGCGAAGCTCGGCAAGCCTGAATTATCCACTGCGTTTAACGTACGCGGAGACTAAGCGAAACACACAAAAAAACCCCGAAGCCGGGGTTTTTCTTTTTGGATTAAAGATTCGGAGACGCGGGCGCCGCGCGTTCGGGCGATGTTACTTCGTAACGTCTAGCCCAATGCTCCGCGCAGACCCTTCTATGATCTTCTCGGCAGCCGCGATGTCGGTTGCGGTCAAATCAGCCATTTTCTTCTCCGCAATTTCTTTTATCTGCGCCCGGGTCACCTTTCCCGCCCGCACGGTTCGATGCGCGCCGGAGCCTTTCTCGATTCCCGCGGCTTTAAGGAGAAGAGCCGTCGCCGGAGGAGTTTTTAAAACAAAACTGAAACTTCTGTCTTCAAAAACGGAAATCTCAACGGGAATCACATCACCCATCATACTTTTCGTCGCTTCATTGAATTTCGTGACGAACTCGCCGATATTAACACCGGCTTGTCCGAGCGCGGGACCTATCGGCGGTGCAGGATTCGCTTTTCCTGCCGGGATTTGGAGTTTTAATTTTTTTGTTATCTTCGCCATAGTATTATTTTTTGCAGAAATGTAAGCACATCATAGTCGTTGCTTTCAAAAAAAGCAACTCCTGCCGCTAGATTTTTTTCACCTGGAGGAAGTCCAATTCAACCGGCGTCTCGCGCCCGAACATCGAGACCAGCACCTTGACCTTGCCACGCTCTTCGTCTATTTCAGACACCTTCCCATCCTGGTCTTTAAACGGCCCGTCAACGATGACGACGGATTCACCGGACTGAAGATCGATTTTGTGCTTCGTGACATCGGTGCTCATGCGGGCAAAGAGGTCATCGACTTCTTTTTTATTCACCGGAACCGGATAGATACCCGTGCCGACGAATCCCGTAACGCGCGGCGTGTTGCGGACGACGTACCAAGAATCGTCGGTCACTATCATGTCGACGAGCACATATCCCGGATAGATTTTCTCACGCTCTTCGACGCGCTTGCCGCCTTTGATGCGTATTTTATTCTCTGTCGGAACCACAACGTTGAATATTTTGTCTTCCATGCCCAAGGACTCAACGCGCTGTTTCAAATTGCGCGCAACGGCGTCTTCATACCCCGAATACGTATGTATCGCGTACCAATTTCTATCTTGTCGTATTTCCTGACGAGCCATGGTGTGGATTAAAAATTAAAAGCTAAAAACGAAAAATCGCGACGAATTATGCGACGAACAAATTGAGAAGCTCTGTAAAAAGAAAATCAAAAAATCCGAGGAAGAAGGCGGTAAGCAGTGAAAAAGCGATAACAATGACGGTAAAGTACGCCGTTTGTCTCCGCGTCGGCCAGCTCACGTGCCGCAATTCTCCGCGTGTGTTTTTGAGATATTCGATAAAGCTCATAAAATCGGCTTATAAAGTAAGAAAACTAAACGCTGTCCGCAACGGCTACCTACCCTCCCTTACCAAAAAACCCCTCGGGGGGTTATATTGATATATACTATAGAATATCGGATTTGGAGTCAAGCGCCTAGATACTAGATAGGAGAACGTGTCCCGTGTATCGCATAATTCCTAATTCAATTATATGAACTGCCTCTTCTGTAAAATAACAAAAGGAGAAATACCGTCGCTCAAAGTATACGAAGACGAGAATGCGGTAGCGTTTCTGGACATCAAGCCCAACAATCCGGGCCACACGCTTCTTATCCCAAAAATCCACGCACGGAACATTTTTGACATCCCGCACGAGGCGCTGTGCGACTTAATGGAGCCGCTTAAAAAAATCTCCCACGCCGCCAAGGAGGCGACGGGTGCGACTGGCGTTAATATCACGATGAACAATGAGCCGTCGGCCGGGCAAATAATCTTCCACGCGCACATTCACATTATCCCGCGATTCAACGGGGACAACATGAAGCACAAAACATTAACCGAAGAAGAGATGCACGATATTGCGGAGAATATACGGGCAAAGCTGGCTTAATTCACGGTTCCTGACCTGTGCTGAGCGTCGTCGAAGCATTCCTGACTCCTTTCAAGCGCCTGGATGCCGGGAAGTGTCCGATGCAAAAGAAACTCGAGCATCGCGCCGCCGCCAGTCGAGATAAAACCAAATCTCTCCTCTTTTCCAAGCCCCGAGACGACCGAGACGGTGTCACCGCCCCCTATAAGCGTCCGGGCATTCGCATCAGCGATTGCATTCAAAAGTTCAATAGTTCCTCCGGAGAACCCTTCTTCGAGGTCTCCGAGCGGTCCGTTCCATAAAATAAATGCGGCTTCCTTAATATGCGCCTTGAGCGTTTGGAGTGTCTGTGGTCCGGCATCCACGATTTTCTCTTCGGGAAGAACATCGGCGGGATTTTTAACGACTCTGCCAGCGCCATCCCGCACGACGACATCCGACGGCAGGATAACTGTGCCCTTCTCGACAGAGGAAGCGAGATTGCACACCATGTCTTCAAATGCAGAAATGCCGATTTCATACCCCTGATCTTTGAAACAATTGTTTGCGAGAGCGCCACCGAGAAAAACAGTGTCGGCAATGGCAGAAAATTTTTCAGCAAGCGGTAATTTCGTTTTTGCTTTGGCGCCCCCCAGGATGAAGAGGGATGGCCGCGGAGGCGTGAACGCGACAGAAAGATTTTTTATCTCGTCTTCGAACAGAAGACCCGCATACGACGGCAAAAATTTCGGGAGCGTCACGATCGAGGCGTGGTGACGATGAGAGACGGCAAACGCATCATTGACATACAGCTCCCCCAAGGACGCAAGTTTCTTCGAGAACGCTTCGTCGTTTGCCTCTTCTTCTTTAAAAAAACGGAGGTTCTCGCACACATAGACGGCATCTTCTTCGGGAGAAGGAGTAACGCCTGTGCCGAGAAAGTCTCGGATGAATCTGGTTTTCATTATCCGACCCAGATATTCCGCAACAGGCTCAAGTGTCTGACCTGTATGCGAATGGTGGCTTATAACGATAGGGAACGCGCCATGTTCTTTCAAAAAACGAAGTGTCGGAAGAACGCGACGAATACGAAAATCGTCTTTAATGGCATTGCCGAAGATCGGTACGTTGACGTCGATGCGGACGAGCACGCGCTTTCCCTTCAGGCCACCTGCTTCTTTCAAAAAGCGGATCATACGCGGTGCGCCGTCTTTATAATAGAGATAAATTCTTTCGGGTCGATACTCGACCTTCCGACCAAAAGTCCTTCCACGCCGCCATTTTTGAGGAATGCTTCTGCATTCGCGGCAGTGACAGACCCGCCGTAGAGAATGGGAACAGAGAACGCAAGCTGTTTTCCGAGCATGTCGCTTAACACCTTCCGGATAAAAATAACAACCTCAAGAAGATTTTCCGGCGTGTCGGCCTTTTTCGCGCGGGCACCGACGGCCCATATCGGCTCATAGGCGATAATGAGACGTTTCACTTTGCTGCGTGAAACGCGCGCGAGCACGGCGCGAATCTGGTTCTCCAGAAACGAAAGATATGCCCCCTCGCTGTCTCGTTCCCGCTCGCCGATACACAGCACGGTGCGAAATGGGTATTCAAGGGCCAGCGTGAGCTTCTTCCGTACGTCTTCATCCGTTTCACCGAGTGCGCGGCGCTCTGAGTGACCGAGAATAACATGCGAAACATCGAGGGAGGCAAGCTGGGCGGGGGAGATTTCTCCGGTATACGGGCCTTCCGACTCCCAAAAGGCATCCTGTGCTCCAAGGGAAAATTTCGTACCGTTTGTTTTTTGGATAAGCATGCTCAAAAAAACGGCGGGCGGACAAACAACGACCTGAACATTCCCGAATTTCGCCACAACCCTGATGCGCGCGCATCGCCGAACCGCGTCAGACGCCAGCTTCGGGTTCATTTTCCAATTGGCAATAAGTAACTTTCGTTTGCTCATTTGTTTATCTTTACAAACTCTTTTAGTTTTATAATTTTTAACTATTCAATTTCTTTCCAGTCGACGATTTTATACCCGCCAGACGGCCCGGTCGTAAAAAGGACATTCGAAAGCCCTGATTCGTACACGACTTCCGCGGAGTTTTCAAGTGTCACCTTATACGCCGTCACTTCTTTCAAGCTGATGCTATTTTTCAGTTTCACGTCGCCGTGCGGCGCGTATACGAGCAGATCCCCCGAGACGGTGTTTTCCATTTCTATCGCTTCTCCGCTGCCACCGCTCTCGGCGCTTCTGTTTTGAGAAATAAATACGACATATGACCCGGGTGTCCCGGAACCGTATGCGCTGACAGAATTTTTCACCTCTATGGAGCTTGACGTGAGCCGGTCTGCTGGGTTATCGGCGATAATCCCGGCGCTCGCGGAACCCAGCGAGGAAGAAAGCCGGAGCGTCGCGCTATTCTCTACCTCGACATTCCCGACAACCCACAGCATACCCGCGATAGTGACCGTCGGAGTCCCCGTTATCTTCAGGTCGCAATTAATCTTCACGGGGCCGATCACGCGGTCAGTTTTTATTTGATACGGACACGGCGAATTGATGACGCCGCCAGATTCAGCGATCGCTTCAAGGTCTGCTATCTGGCCGTCGGTGAGCGGCATTGTCGTCGTCGCAAGCGGTTCGCTTCCGGGATGAAGAGTACCGCCGACCGTCGAATTGACGATTGTCTGATAGTACGCGTCCGCTCCGACAGTCGAATCTCTCACTGTCGCGGCATACGCAGAACTATCAAGCGCCACGCCGTCGATAAGACCTCCGGAGCCAGCAGATATGACGTCCCCTGTCGCAGTATTACTATTCTCCCCGGTGACCGGACCGTTTGAAAAAATATTGCCGACGACTGATGCTGTGTTCTTCATGTGGAGCCCGCCAGCACCGACTTGTACGCCATAGAAAAACGAGGCGCCAAGCGTACGAAGAAGCGCGACTTGCGTTTTTCGGATGTTTACACCGGAACTCCCGGATGCGACAACTTCTTTTTCTTCCGAAGAAACGTCGGTAATCGTCGTCGTCGCGCTGTTGCCGAGAAGCGTGAGAACGCTCACTGTGCCCACCGGCTTTCCCCGCTTAAGCCTGTAAACCACATCTTCCTGGGCCGCTTCCGAAAGAAAGTAGCCGCTCTTCCCCTGAAAACCCGTCCGCGCAGCCTTCTCTTCTTTGAGCGCGGTTGCCGACGTTGTGACGGTAGCGACGAGCGTCACGCCGACCAAAAACAAAACCACGGCAATCGCCGCCTGCCCCCGATTGGTTCCCGGAGTATGGCTTTTAGTTTTTAGTATGTAAGACATGAAGGGGTATGAAGAAAGTTTAAATATACGACAACACTACTAATCCTGATAACTTCTCCGCAAAACCGCGGTGTCGTAGAAATTATACGACTCGGTGATGCCGCGTGCTTCGCGCTCTGCTGTCATTTCAACTTTGACCGCCTGTGATGTCGTCGATGCGGTTATGGCATAAAAAACAAGGTTTGTGACCTGGACGCGCGACGTAAGCGGGCGCGGCATCCCGGCGCCTTCTTTCATGACAAGCGTTCCGTTCGAGAGAGAGAATTCGCGAGTTGTCGGCGTCGTGTCATTTGAACTCACGATCGTCGAGAGCCGCAGCACGCCGGGGTTTCCGCCCAAGGTGCTTCCAGGAATATCGATTGCATCCGCGAGACGCACCTCGCGCATCATGCGCTCAAGCGCGAACCCCGCTTCGGTGATGACGCTCCGCTTGATCCTCGCCTTGGCATTCGCCACCGTGACAAGAGAAACCGTGTTAATGACCATGACCGAAAGCAGCGCGACAATGCCCGCATAGATGACGGTTTCAAGAAGGCTTATCCCTGCGGTACGGCTTTTTGCACTATATGTATGTGTGCGCAATACTGCCATATTAATTTTGGAAAAGATTCGCGATATACGTGCCAACATCAACGCGCCGCTCTCCGACCTCTCCCGCGTCCCACTGCACGGAGAGCGTTACTTGCTTCGTGTCAGGGTCAAGTGTTTTCGCGTCCGGCGACGTGCTTGCCACGATCTGCGAATCGGCGTCCCTTCGGTAGACTTCCTCGACAGTAAGCGTTCTCGTAAATACATCGTCAATGCGGAGCGCCGCGCCCGTGGCAAGCGCCCACGTGCTCGTCGTGGCATTGAATATCGGATAATAGATTATGCCCGGTTGAAGCGGTTCGAAATGCACACTCCAGCTCGTATCTCTGAGAACTCGCGCCACCTCGAGCCCTTCTTCGGCGAGGAAATTCGCTTGTGTTTTTTCAAAGCTGTTCTTGATGACCTTAAACGCAAATTGGTTCGTTGTGGCGAGAGTCACGAGCGAAGCGGCGATAATGGCAAACGAGATGAGTGTCTCAAGAAGACCGAAGCCGGCGCGGGAACTTGTGACATGTGACACCATGCCGACAATCTTTGTTTTTGTATTTTTATGCTTTCGTATTTCCATATCTCACGGTCAATGGCCACATATCACGCGTTAAATGTTCATTCTTGAATACTCGCAAGTCCTGTCGCCAAGACAAGCACTGTCCGCGTGCGCGAACCGTCGGATTTTAACCGGAATGTGATAGTCCCGTCATTGTCTGTCTCACCGGTAAGTTTTTTGAAGACAACGTCGCTTCCGCCGCCGGAAACCGATATGGCAGACATCTCTATTGTCGTCGGGAGAACGAATTTCTCGTTGCCGGATGCGCCGGGAACATATGACGCACCGGTAAAAAGAGTCAGGGAATCTTGCTCAAAATGAATGCCGTATCGGGAACCTCCTTCCGCGGCAACCGTCTTGCTGCGCGCCTGCGAGAGGAGCGACACTCCCATATCTGCGGCAGCATCCAAGTCTGCGTTCTGTTTGAACAACGAAAACGACTGGAAGCCGACGGTCGACATGAGCAGAAAAATGGCGATGACGACAATGATTTCAATAAACGAAAATCCTCCGGCAAAAACGCCGCGACGAAGGATAACTGGCAGTGTCGGCATCGCATCCACCTTAGTATTATACCCTACCTTCCTTAGACATTTCCAAGAACCGAATAGAGCGGGGTTATCATAGAGACCGCGAAGAAACCGACGCCCGCCCCGATAATCACCATAAGGAACGGCTCAATAATGACGGAGAGGTCTTTTGTCTCTTCTGCGACACTGTCTTCATAGAACAACGCAAGTTTCCCCAGCATCTCGGAGAGTTTGCCTGTTTCTTCTCCGACGGCGACCATCTCGCCGACCAAGACAGGATAGAGGTCTTCGTGCGCGGCGAACACCGATGAGAGCGAATCTCCCCGCTGGACACTGCCGCGCGCAGTTTCCATGACTTTTTTAAAAAGAGTATTTTGGACGACATCGCGCGTCGTATCAATGGCTGCAACAAGCGGCACTCCCGCAGAGAGGAGGGATGAGAGCGTCCGAGCGGTCCGAGCCGCGTTCACTTCACGGACAATGCCTTTGATAATCGGTATTTTCAAAAACACGGCGGACAAGAAATGCTTTCCCGCGCGAGAGCGCAAGAACCAGGCGATGAGAGCGATAATCGCGACAGCGATTGCAAGGAATAACAACGCGTCATTAATGAGGAAATTGCTTATGCCGATGATGATGCGGGTCATGAGGGGTAATTCAAGACCAAGTTCGCGAAACGTCCCTGAAAGAATGGGAACAACATAAATAAGCATGAGTATCCCGATCGTGATCATCACCGCGATGATAATCACCGGATAGATCAATGCGCCGCGGATTTTTCTGATAAGCGCATAACTCCGCTCCAGATGCTCCCCTACGATTTTTAAAGACCCCGGGAGGCTTCCCGACTCCTCGCCGGCGCGCGTCATCGATACCGCAAGTCCGGAAAAAACATCCGGGTATTTCGCAAACGCATCCGAGAGCGGGATACCCTTCGCGATATCTTCCCTAAGCGCTCCCACGATCTCTCTGAATCTTTTGTTCTTCATCTGCCTGCCCAAAACATCGAGCGCGCGGGAGAGCACAAGTCCTGCCTCGATCATGGAGCCTAAATTTTTCATGAACACGATCTTGTCCGAGTATCCGATGTGTCCTAAAAGTTTTTCAATGTATTCGATAAACAGCAACTTGCTCCCGCGCATCTCCTCGGCGACGATAACGCGCTCGCGCCGGTCTTTCATTTGGCGTACGAGGGCAAACCGGTCAGGCGCCTCCGCCTCTCCGGAGATAATCGTGCCCTCCGCCGTCTGAGCTTTGTATTTAAAACGCATGTTTATTCCGATATCACGCGCAAAACTTCTTCGAGTGTCGTCGTACCCTGCGCCGCCTTAAAGATGCCGTCCTCGATCATAGTGAGCATTCCTTCTTTTTTTGCCTGTGCTTCGATCTCGTCGCTCGATGCGCGCTTAACAATGAGATCGCCGATGGTGTGGGAGACCTTTAGCACCTCGTGTATGCCAATCCGTCCGCTGAAGCCATCCGGACATTCATCCGATGGTTCAGGTTTCCAGAACGGAACGGACTTCCATGTTTCCTTCGGCCCGATTATTTTCTCTTCCTTGAGAAGCGCAAGCACCCGGTCCATGTCGACGCTTTTCGAAAGCACTTTAAGTTCATCGTCCGATAAGAAATACTTCGTGCGGCCGGCGCACAGCGTCCGGACAAGACGCTGCCCGATGATGACGCGCAGTGTTGAAACGAGCAGGAACGGCTCCGCGCCCATATCAAGAAGCCGCGGTATCGCGCCGGCAGCGGAGTTCGTGTGAAGCGTCGAGAGCACGAGGTGTCCCGTGAGCGCCGCATTCACTGCGAGAGAAGCGGTCTCGGTGTCCCGAATTTCTCCCACCATAATGATGTCCGGGTCCTGCCGAACAAGCGCGCGAAGACCCGTCGCGAACGTAAAACCGATGTTCGGCTTGACCTGTGTCTGGTTAATGCGCGGCATCTGATATTCAATTGGGTCCTCGATCGTTGAAATGTTCACCTCGGGTGTGTTCAAAATGTCGAGCATCGTGTAGAGCGTCGTCGTCTTTCCGGAACCGGTAGGGCCGGTCGCCAGGATCATTCCGACTTTCTGGCGCGTTCCTTCATGGACGCGCTCAAGCCCCAATCCGTGGAAGCCAAGTTTCTCGAGCGTAAAATCGGACGCACCCTCGGGGAGAAGCCGGAGGACCGCTTTCTCGCCGAAAAACGTCGGAAGAACGGATACACGGAATGATACGCGGCCCTTTTCGCTTTCGATCTTGAACCGCCCGTCCTGCGGCAAGCGCTTTTCATCAAGCTTCAAGTTGGAGAGCACCTTAATGCGGGCGATAATGCCGGATGTGGCCTGCCGCGGAAGCGTCATCGCATCGTGGAGAATACCGTCGATACGATATCGGACGAGCATTTCTTTCTCCATCGGCTCAATATGGATATCCGACGCTCCCTGCAAAATCGCATGATGAAGAAGCGTATCGACAATGCGGACAATAGGAATATCCTCGGCGAGTTTTTTAAGGTCATGAACTCCTTCTTCCATCTCGCCCTCTTCTGGAACTTGCGACACCGCTCCTTCGATGGCGCCCGCTTCTTTTTGGATTATCTCGCCGAACTCCGCCTGAAGGCTCTTTTGATATTGCGCAAGGGCCGATTTGATAGACTCCTCATCCGAGAGACGGGGAAGGATCTTGAGCTTTACTTTTTTCTTAATGAAGTCGATTGCGGTCAGGTCTTCCGTATCGAGCATCGCGACTTCGAGGGAGTCGGGGTTCTTTTTGAACGCAACAATGTTGTGATTTCTCGCAATAGGTTCGGGAATAAGAGAAAGCACCTCAAAATCGAGCTTCTGCCCCTTCAGGCTGATAAACGGTATTCCCAGAATATACGCTTCCGTCTTCCGAAGCTCATCGGTGGTCAAGTGCCCTTCCCGCACAAGAACATCGCCCAAATAAGACCCTTCCGTCTCGGATGTCTGGGCCGCTTTTTCAAGATCGCTGCGGCTTACTAAGCCGGAATCCTCAAGAAATTTTTGAAGCTGCTCTTTAAGAACGCGCATGTAATGCGGTCGCGCCGATAGTTAGCAATTAATAACCGATGGCTGTCTTTTATATAATCCTTATTATACCGTACGATATGGCCCCCGACGACATACATGGGGATAGTGCGTGGCGCTACCGTACGCGTGCTGCTCTTGACAGCAGTGCCAAAAGATATATAATAGAGGCATTATCAGAGTCCGTTTGACAAAAACGGGCTTTTTCAATTTCAGTTTTTAATTTCATTATGTTTGATCTCAAGGTTTTGAACTCGGCGCTTGAACAGCTTGAGGCGGAGCGCGGGATTCCAAAGGAGAAAATCGTCGCCGCTGTCGCAGATGCGCTCGCGGCCGCATATAAAAGGGACTACGGCAAGCGTGGGCAAATCATCCGTGCAACATTTGATGCCGCAACCGGAAAAACTGAATTCTCTCAGGTGAAAGTCGTCGTGGATGAAAGCATGGTGCACATGGATGAAGGAGAAGAGGTCGTAGAAGAAGACAAGGGAAGGCCGGCTGCAAAAACCCATCCGCGCAAAGACACGAACGAGAGCCCGGCGGAGACCCACGGAGACGAAACCGACCAGAGGGTCCGGTTTAATCCCGAGCATCATATCTTGATAGAGGATGCGAGGAAAATCAAAACGGGGGCCGCTATCGGAGAAGAGCTCATATTCCCTCTCGAGGCGAAAGACGACTATGGAAGGATTGCGGCGCAAACAGCAAAGCAGGTTATCATCCAGAGAATCCGCGAAGCGGAGCGCGTGTCCGTTATGGATGAGTATGAGAAACGCCGCGGAGAGATCGTAAGCGGCACGGTGCAAAGAATCGAACGCGGCACCATCTACGTCGATTTGGGAAGGATTACCGGAGCGCTCCCCCGAAACGAACAGATCCCCGGCGAATACTATCGGCAAGGAGAGCGCATCAAGGCGTATCTGTATGCCGTCGAAGAGACTCCGCGGGACATCACGCTGCGGCTTTCGCGAACTCATCCACAGTTTCTCCAGAAACTCTTCGAGATAGAAGCTCCCGAGGTCGCAAGCGGTGTCGTTGAGATCAAAAATATCGCGCGCGAACCCGGCGCCCGGACAAAAATCGCCGTTACAAGCCATGATGAGCACATCGACCCCGTAGGGTCCTGTGTCGGGCAGCGCGGCGTACGGGTCAGTACCGTCACAAACGAGCTCGGCGGGGAAAAGATAGATATCATTGAATGGTCTCCCGATCAAAAACAATTCATTGAGCGCGCTCTCTCACCGGCGCAAGTCTCCAACGTCACGCTTGATGAAGAAAAGAGAAATGCGATTATCCGGGTGACTCCGGACCAATACTCTCTCGCCATCGGCCGAGGCGGGCAAAATGCACGCCTTGCGGCAAAACTCACGGGGTGGAAGATAGACATCCGCGAACTCTCTGCGGAGGGCACAGATACTGAAGCCCCGGAGGGCCAAAAGAGCCAAGAGACTGTTGAACCAGAAGTAGCCTCGGAGACGACACCTGTAGAGAAAGCGGCTGGTATGGAGCCGAAAGACGGTGACGCTCCAAAAACAAAAAAGAAAAGTGTGCGAAAAACCGCGAAAAAGAAAAAGGCTGGTACTGAAGAAGAAAAAAACTAGGGGGTGTCGCCGCGCACACCCTTATTTCAGCAATTTTTGTGCTATACTCGTATACACTAACACACACTCAATATTTATTAATTCACACGTAACCACACTCCATATGAATCTTTGGCACGATGTACCCCCCGGCGACAAAGACGCCCTCCATGTCATCATAGAAATCCCGAAGCTGTCGCGGGTAAAATATGAACTTGATAAAGAAACGGGGCTCATAAAATTCGACCGCGTGCTCTATTCCCCAATGCACTATCCGGCAAATTATGGATTTGTCCCGCAGACGCTTTGGGACGATGGCGATCCGCTTGACGTACTCGTGCTTTCGCATGAGCCCTTCATTCCGGGCAGCCTCGTAGAATGCAGAGTGATCGGCGAACTCCCCATGGTTGACGGCGGCGAAGATGACATCAAAATCTTGTCCGTTCCCATCGCAGACCCGCGCTTCAAGTCCACAAACGACATAGACGACATTGAGCCGCACCTGCTCTCCGAGATAAAACACTTCTTCGAAGTGTATAAAGACCTCCAAAAGAAAGAGGTTAAGGTCGGCATATGGCGCCACGCGGATGAAGCACGTGCGTCGATCCAAAAAGCGTTTAAGCAATATCAGGACACATATAAAAAGTAGCGTTCGGCACTAAAAATCCCCGGAGACCCCGGGATTTTTAGTGTTCATAGCTGCGCCGCACTGTTTGATGTTGTCGATAAAAACGGTGTGCGCTACAATTAAAGTACTATCCACTAATTTTTATATATTTATGAGAACATCGTTTATCTCTTCTGCGATTCTCTTCTCGTTCTTGTTCGCGGCGCTACCGGTTGCATTCGCGCAATACGGCGC
This sequence comes from uncultured Candidatus Saccharibacteria bacterium, assembly GCA_964573545.1. Taxonomy (GTDB): domain Bacteria; phylum Patescibacteriota; class Minisyncoccia; order Phycocordibacterales; family UBA2135; genus CAZNJQ01. The sequence goes on from CAZNJQ010000001.1 coordinate 52,031, forward strand.
GCGCGACACGGAGAAAGCAGTACCGCAAAAAGCAGTGCCCGTGCGAACCGAGACGCGCATCCAAGACAAAGCGGCTACCGCAAAAGAAGTGCGCGCGCAAGAAACGACCACGGCGACGCAAACCGCTGATACTGACAAAGACGTCAAAGCTAGAAAAGAAACGCGCCAGACGCAAGTCTCCGACAAGAAAGCGCGGCTTGCCGAAGAAAAATTGAAACGAGAACAAGCTGTTGTAGAAAAGCGGAACGAGCGCATCAAAGCATATTTTGAAAAGATGACCGAACGTATTGAGGCCGCCGTAAAACGCCTTGAGAATCTCTCCGACCGCGTACAATCGAGGATAGAGAAATTCGAGAAGCAGAAAGCCGACGTCGCAAAAGCAAAAGAATTGTATGCAAAAGCGGAGCTCAGCATCGCTGACGCGCGGAAGGGTCTTGAAGACGCACGGGCAAAATTCAGAACCGTATTCGAATCGGGCGATCCGAAAGCGACATTCGAAGAGACCCGAGCCCTCGTGAAGACCACTATAGAGCAGGTTAAAAAAGCGCACCGGGCATTGGTCGAAACCATCGTCGCCTTGAAACCGCGAGTCGAGCCGGAGAAGGCGGAAGAGACAAGCGCTGAATAATCACATATATATCTTAAAATTTCACGACCATGAACGATAAAGATTTTGTAAGAGAAACAGACCCTGTGGCAGCCGCACCCCAGAAGACGGTGGAACACAAACCCCTTGCGGCAGGACCCGTGGTCGGGGTCATCATCGTAATTATCGTACTCATCCTCGGTGGATTGTATTTCTTGGGCCAGCGCGTCGCTCGCGAGGGATTTTTTGAACCGACGGCAGAGGAGATACAAGCGACGCCCGACGAGGCGCTCAATGCGCTTACTGAAATCGGCACATCAGATGAAGTACCGGCGATCGAGACAGATTTGAACGCTACCCCACTTGAGAATCTTGACGCTGAATTGAACTCCATTGGTAAAGAATTCAGTTTCTAAGCAACTACGGAGCACGCGCGCAAATAACTGACGCACAAAACACACAATCCCGGCGGTGCCGGGATTGTGTGTTTTTCTCGAGAAAACGAGGACGCGTACGCGCTCGTTTTTTAAAAACTAACGAACTGCGTCTTTAAGCGCTTTCGCCGCGCGGAATTTCGGAACGCGCATCGCTGGAACCTGAACCGGCTCGCCAGTCTTAGGATTCCGTGCTGTTCGCGCCGCTCGCGTCTTTGACGAAAAGATGCCAAGACCCGCGATTGAAACCTCGCCGCCCTCCTTAAGGGTCTTTGCGATAGCGTCAATAACGGCATCAACTGCTCGCTCGGCTGCCGCTTTCGGGCCGCCGACATGCTGATGCACGACGTCAACTAATGCTGCTTTGTTTTTGTCCATAAGAATCTCTGAACCAAACAAATGGTTAACAAATGAATAACTTAGTCGACCTTAAGCACTTTAATCATGCAAAACTCTATCCATCTATTATAGAGTAAGCTTATTTCCCTTTGCAATCAAGGATAACCCGTTATCAACACCCCTAAAATCCCCAGAAAAAGGCTCCTGTGTGCCTGGCGTAAAAACCTTATTTTTCAAGGCGAAGGCTTAGCGGGCGTATTCTGTCACACGGGATTCCCGTATAACGCTTATCTTTATCTCACCGGGGTATTTGAGGTCCTGCTCAACCTGCCGCGCGATATTCTTTGCCATATTCTGCGCTTCAAGGTCAGACACCTTGTCGGGATATACGAAGACGCGAACCTCGCGGCCAGCCTGGATGGCGTATGATTTCTCAACCCCTGTCTGTGCATTGGCGATTGCCTCAAGGTCCTGGAGACGCTTCAGGTAATTTTCCACCGAATCTCTTCGAGCACCCGGGCGGCCGCCGGAAATCGCATCGGCAACCTGCACAATGACTGACTCTATTGTTTCGTAAGGATATTCTTCGTGATGAGACTGCATAGCCTTCACTACTCCCTCGGGAGCTCCGAATTTCTGAAGTATTCTGCGCCCAATTTCCACA
>CAZNJQ010000002.1:0-52543 GCA_964573545.1 uncultured Candidatus Saccharibacteria bacterium
TTTGCAATGAGGAGGTAAGCGGTTCGAGTCCGCTCGGGTCCATATTGGCCCACTTTAATTATCGGGACAATGAGGAGGTCACCGGTTCAAATCCGGTCGGGTCCACCAAACGAAACTCGTTCGGAATTATGGTTTTTTGAAAAGTAGATTCTGGTTGTTTATAAACACGATATTTTCCGATAAACTATTCATACATACGCATGTCTATAGAGAATCAAAATATAAAAAAAGAAAGCGGCAAAGAGTTGCAGAGGTGGACGTATCACGATAACCATGCGGGAGGGAAGGTTATATTTGAATGTACTGCAAAAAATATATTTGAAGCGGATGAGATGTACCAAAAAGAGACTGGCAATGACCCGAACAAACAGATGTTTGTCGGACGTCGCTTTGAGAAAATCTAAGATAACGTCATGGATTCTGTGCAGGTTCAGATACTAACGGGCGAAGGAAATATAGAAAGACTATATAATTTTATTCGGCAATTTCCCCTCGACTACCCGGATTATTTTGAGTGGCTTCAGAAATGCAAAAGAGAACTTGAGTTAGGCTATAAAAAAGCATTTTATGTCACCAATTCTAACGGAGAAATCATCGGTTCAATTATTTTTCAGCCGCATAAGAAAGAAAGCTCCGTACTGGAAATAAAAAATTTAAGAATTCATCCGTTGCATGAGCATCGCGGCCTCGGCTCGGTACTGGAATCTTCGGTAGAGTTATACGCAAAAGAAAATGATTTCCAGAAAATCCAGTGTGATGTTCGTCAGGAAAATCCGGTTTTGTTCTTTATGCAAAAGAGAGGATACAGGGTGAAGTCGAAGGAACGTCTCTACGGTGCTTTGGAAGAAATAGTGCTGCAAAAGGATGTCTTAAGACATCAACTTGAAAATCAGCGGCCACAAGTATAAGGTGGGTACATATGAGCGTACCCGATCTCCTGTTTCATAGTCCGTCAAAGGGAACCTTGTCGTTTCAAGAGATGCTTAAAGCCATCGTCTCGTATATGGACGAGGAGCCGAAACATTTCTACAAGGTCATCGTTGGCACTGATTCATTCGCGCGGAGCGACACGACACTCGTCACGGCCGTCATTGTTCAGCGTGTCGGGCGCGGAGCGATATATTTTTTGACGAAATCCCCGATGCAATGGTTCCCGACGCTTCGCGACCGTATCTTTGAGGAGGCGATCCACTCGATCATGCTTGCACAGGAGCTCCGCTCGCGCCTCAAAGAAGAACTTAAAGACGAATTTCTTTGGGAAAGTAATGAAATTCATGTGGATATCGGGCAAAACGGTCCGACGAAAGAGCTGATTGACGCCGTGTCCGGCATTATCCGTGGATATAATTTCTACCCGGTCATAAAACCGTTGTCGTTTGCCGCATCCACCGTTGCGGATAAACATACATAGATTTCTTTTCATACCCCCCCCTGAAGAGGGTTTGTTTATCTTCATATAAGCTCTGTGGATAAGGAGCGGGCTTATTTATGTTATGATTATAACGAAGCCATTATCAATATCTAACGTCGTAGAGTATGGATTTTTTTAAAAAAATATTCGGAAAATTCTCGAAAAAAGGCGGTGATGAAGAAACATTTGTTTGCGATACGTGCGGCGAAGAGCGCAGTGAGTCGCAAAGGAAAGAAAGCGCCACAGTGAAGGAACAGAGTGAGGCACACCCGAATACGTGCGAGTTCTGTTAACCCGGTTTCACAGACCTGCTGCATATTCAATACCGGATACTGTATACTATAGAGCGTATAGCAGTGTGTTCAGCAGTGACCGGCGGCGGCACTCACTTAAGACATTTGTTTCGGAGCTCGCTCCCGCCGGTCACTGCTGTGCATACGATACAGAAAAACATACCGCTTCGTGAACTCGTCACCATGCGTGTGGGCGGGCTGGCGCGGTTTTTTTCTTGCGTGAAAGATATAGAAGAACTTTCTCAAAGCATTCAGTTTGCGAAAAAAGAAAATCTCCCCGTCTTTATCTTGGGTGAAGGTTCGAACATCATCGTCGGCGACAAAGGGTTTCCGGGCCTCGTCATAAAGACCGCTATTCGCGGCATTTCATTTTTCGATGAAGCAAATGGCAAGACTCTGGTTTCTGCGGCAGCAGGCGAGAACTGGGATCGCTTCGTGCAGAAATCAGTCGCGAAGAAATTGTGGGGGGTTGAAAATCTCTCCGCGATACCGGGAACTGTCGGCGCCGCGCCGGTCCAGAATGTTGGCGCATACGGAGTCGAGGTAAAAGATACGATACACTCGGTCCACGTTTTTGATATGCACACAGTAAAGGAGCGGACACTCTCACGCGCAGAGTGCGGTTTTTCTTACCGCGATAGTATCTTCAAAAAACCGGAAGGGAAAAGCCTCGTCATAACAAAGGTTAATTTCATGCTCAAAAGAGACGGAAAGCCACAGGCTGCGTACAAGGATATCGATGTCTCTCTCAAAGAAAAAAAACTCAAAGACCCGACGATCGAGGATATGCGGAATATCATTTTACGTATTCGTCGCAACAAACTTCCATCAGTTAAGAAGGTTGGAACCGTAGGCTCGTTCTTTAAAAATCCGATTCTCTCCAGAGAAAAATATGAAGCCCTTGCATATCTCTATCCCGGTTTGCCGCAGTACCCGGAATCTTCAGGGCATGTCAAAATACCGCTCGCATGGATCATAGACCGTGTCTGCGGCAGAAGGGGTATGGGCAGAAACGGGCTCTCACTTCACGATACTCAGCCGCTTGCACTGGTGCACCATGGCGGCTCGAATGCGGCGGAGATTTTGGAATTTGCGAATGAAATCGCGCGCGACATCAAGAGACATACCGGCATTGATGCGGAATTTGAAGTTTCTCTTGTCGGAGAATTTTGAAAATCAAGAAGCACGACGGATCAAAATTTTCCTCACGTGCATCAAAGTTCAAAACTTTTCCACAACTTTTTTGTTGCAAGTGTTGTTTTCATAAGCAGAGCATGTCATAATAAAGATGTGGTCGAATTATAAAGACAATAACTCCACAAGAAAATAAAATTTGAATTTCTTTTAAATTTTATTTCTTGCCATTGCAATGGCTAAAAAAAGGAAAGCTGCAAAGAAGAAGGCAGCAAAAAAACCTGCAAAGAGGGGAAAAGCTGCTCGCCGAAGGAGATAACAGTTCTCACTGCTTGTACAGGTTTTTGCAACCGAGTTCCGGCCATGCCGGAACTCGGTTGTTCTATGGTAATATGCTTTTACACGCCGGACAAGTTTGACTAATGCGGCAAGATGATGTCTTGGAACAGCCTATTTTAGTGGTATTATAGAGGGTGCTATGTTTTTGGAGAATTTCTTTAAAGGAAGCGAGAAACGCTATCTAAAAAGACTCGAAACGGTTGCTGGCGATATCAATGTTCTCGAGCCGCGGACGGCGGCACTTTCCGACGATGATCTCAAAAAAGAGACAGCGCGTCTCAAAGCACGACTTTCTGCCGGCGCAGCAGGAGAAGATATTCTCCCGGAAGCATTTGCGGCAGTGCGTGAGGCTGCTCGGCGAACGCTCAAACAGCGGCATTTTGACGTTCAGCTCATGGGAGGAATCATTCTCCATGAGCGGAAAATCGCAGAGATGAGGACGGGAGAAGGTAAAACGCTTGTCGCAACACTCTCCGCATACCTTAACGCGCTCTCCGGAAAGGGCGTTCACGTTGTCACCGTGAACGATTATCTTGCGCGGCGTGACGCAGTGTGGATGGGGCAGATCTATGATGCCCTGGGGCTTTCTGTTGGCATCATAAACACCGGCAATAATTCTTTTGTATACGACCGCGAACATACTTCAGAAAATCAAAAGTCAATCCATTCGGCCCATTCGACTACCGCTCAGGGTGGTGAGCAAAGTCGAACCACAAGCTCAGGATTGATGCTGAGCATAGCCGAAGCATCAAAGATTAAACCCGTCCGAATGGACATTCGTCCGGGCGGAGATCAAAATTTAGATGAGACGCGCGACGAACTCGGTTCTTTCAAAGTTGTTCACGAGTTTTTGCGACCCTGCTCACGCAAAGAAGCGTACGCGGCCGACATTACCTATGGCACCAATAATGAATACGGGTTTGATTATCTGCGCGACAATATCGCATATTCCAGAGAGGAAGTAGTCCAGAGGGGGTTTTATTATGCCATCGTTGACGAGATCGATTCTATTCTGATCGATGAGGCGCGGACGCCCCTCATTATCTCGGCGCCATCGCATGACCCGGAAAGTTTGTATTATACGTTCGCGCGGATCGCGGCGTCTTTGAAAGAAGGAAGTGATTACACGGTTGATGAAAAATTACGCGCCATAACGCTCTCTGACGATGGTATTACGAAAGCTGAGAAAATTCTGGGTATTTCCAATATCTATACTGACAAGGGAATCAAGTATGTGCATCATCTCGAGAATGCGGTGCGTGCGAAGGCGCTTTTTCATAAAGACAAGGAGTATGTCATCCGCGACAGCCATATCGTGATCGTTGATGAATTCACCGGACGGCTCCAGCCCGGGAGGCGGTGGAGCGAAGGGCTTCATCAGGCGATTGAAGCAAAGGAAGGGCTTGTAGTCGAGCGCGAATCACGAACTGTCGCGTCGATCACATTTCAGAACTATTTTCGGCTCTATGAGAAACTCTCCGGCATGACAGGAACTGCCGCAACTTCATCCGAGGAATTCGCGCGCGTTTATGACCTCGAGGTTGTCACCGTTCCGACGAATAAACCGATGAAGCGCGCCGACCACAACGACCTTATCTTCCAGACGGAAAATGGAAAAATTACCGCAGTCGTGCGGAAGGTCAAAGAGCTTCATGAAAAAGGCCAGCCCGTGCTCATCGGCACCGCATCTATTGAAAAAAATGAACTTTTCTCGGCGTACTTCGAGAAAGAAGGGGTTTCACATACGGTATTAAATGCGAAAAACCACGAGCGAGAGGGAGAAATCATTGCGCAGGCGGGGAGAAAGGGCGCTGTGACAATCGCGACGAACATGGCGGGGCGTGGCGTGGATATCATTTTGGGTGGTAATCCGCCGGATGCCGGTGCGCAGGAAGAAATCAGAAAGAACGGCGGTCTTTTTGTTATCGGTACGGAGCGACACGACGCGCGGAGGATCGACAATCAGCTTCGCGGCCGTGCGGGGCGGCAGGGAGACCCTGGCGATACCCAGTTTTTTGTCTCGCTTGAGGATTCACTCATGCGCATATTCGCGACTGATACCATAAAAACAATGATGGGAAAATTCGGCATTCCCGAAGACCAGCCGATCGAGAACAAGTTTGTAACGCGCGCGCTTGAATCAGCGCAGACGAAAATCGAAGGATTCAATTTTGACGCGCGGAAACACGTACTTGCGTACGATGATGTGCTGAATTATCAGAGAAAGGTGATTTACGGCATACGTCGCGATATTCTCTTCGGGAATATGGAGCGCGTTGAGGAATTCTTGGAAGGATTGAAGGGGGCGGGGGAGGACATACATGCCTTGATTGAAAAAAAGAAAGCAGATTTCGGGGAAGAGAGATTTTTTGTGCTCATGGGACATATCATTGTGCGTACGATAGATATGTTCTGGATGGAACACCTGGAATCAATGGATTATCTCCGGGGAAGCGTTAATTTGCGCGCATACGGGCAACGGGACCCTCTTGTTGAATATAAAAAAGAAGGGCTAAAACTTTTTAAAGATATGCGCGAAGCAATGAATGCCCATGTCGCGGGATTATTGTCCGCGCTTTCGAAAGATGCCGCCCCGCGCATGGAGAAGGAGCGCGAAGTTGATTTAAAACAAATCTCCGCAAACCAGACAGAGAGTGGCAACAAAGGCGGCTTGCCCGCCGTAGCTTCGCGTACTGAAGCGAAGGTAGGCCGGAACGACCCGTGTCCGTGCGGAGCGAAGAAGGCGGATGGAACTCCGGTTAAGTATAAACATTGTCATGGAAAAAACGCTTGAGACTCTTATCAAGAGGAGCGGAGTCCCGAGCTTGTGGTTCGACTTTGCTCACCACCCTGAGCGGTAGTCGAATGGGTCGAAGGGTGGGAGCGGGAAGAAATATAAGAAGTGTATAAGGTGTCATGGGCAATGAGCATAGAAAATATGGAAAGTTTAGAACAAAAAATTCAAAAAATCGAAGAACGAAATCAGCGAGTAGAGGCTGATAAGGCTTGGGAAACGAGCTGGACAAGGCGAATATTGTTGACACTATTCACTTATCTAGCAATCGGAGTCTACATGTGGGCGATTGATATTCCTAGCTCATGGCTGAATGCCGTAGTGCCAGCAGTGGCATTTATGCTGTCGACATTGACGATGCCGTTTTTCAAGAAGCTGTGGCTGAAAAATGAAAGAAAATCCCCGTGGAGTAGGGAATAAACGTTGTTACGGAGCGTGACGATGTTTATTCTGAGTGAGCATGGCGAGTCGAATGGATAAAAAGTGTCACGGGGCGTGAGGATATGAAATCACTTAAATTCAGACACAATTTAGTTCAGAAAATTTTGGATGGAAGCAAAAGTGTAACATGGCGGCTTTTCGACGATAAGAATCTACAAGCAGGTGATCAGGTCGAGCTTATTGATTGGGAATCTGGAGAAAAGTTTGCAGAGGCGGAAATTATAGGAGTGCGAGAAAAAAAGCTGAACGAGATAGAAGAAAAGGATTTTGAAGGGCATGAAAAATACGAAAGCATTGAGGAGATGCTAGGGCATTACAAAAAATATTACGGAGAAAAAGTTAATCTGGACACAAAAGTTAAAATAATTGATTTTAGGATCCTGCGGGCCAGTCAATAAAAAATAGAGACACTATAGGGCGCAGAGATAATAGGTAAAAAATATGGAAAAAGAACCAAAAAACGAGAAAAGTACATCAATAATTAATCGGCAAGAAATTTTAGGATTTATAAAAGATAGAAACATAGAAGCGGAAGATTTTCATCTGATAGAAAAATTGGCATCTTTCCCTAAAGATATGGTCATCATGGAGCTTCACAATTTGTTTAATATGTACCGCGAAAGAAGCGGAGGGGAATTGGATGGGATGATACAAAATACCAATGACGCTCCAAGGAAAGAATTGCTTGAGGCAATGCGGCGGTTTTACCAAAAATATGATTGGCCAGCGAGCTGGCACCTCGTACGGACGCTGGAAAAATTATAAAAAGTGTCATGGTCATGAAGTCATGAAAATATGGAATATTTAGCCGGACAACAAGAAAAAGAGGCAATTTTGTGGATGAACAAAGCGGCAAAAATGGCCGAGAAAGCTTTATGCCTGAAAGCAAAATGTGGAACCGTGATTGCGAAGATCAATGAAATAATTGGTCAAGGATATAATGCGCCCCCATTAGATAAGGAAGAAAATCGGATGTGTGATAAGGAATTTGGTCAAAGCAAAGAGAAATACGACAGAACATGTTGTATGCATGCCGAATGGCGGGCGATAATGGATGCACTTAAAAGAAATCCAAAGAAGCTGAAAGGATCGAAGCTATATTTCATCAGAATAGATGAGAAAGGCAACATCAAAAAATCGAGAAAACCCTATTGCACAGTATGTAGTAGAATGGCGTTGGATACAGGAATTGATAAATTTGTATTATGGCACGAGGAGGGCATTTGTGAATATCCGACTGACGAATATAATACGTTATCTTATCAATATAGCCCTGTGAGGTAGATAATAAAGAGTAAAAGTGTCACGGGCCGTAAGAGTAAGAAAAAAGCGAGATCGTGAGATCTCGCCTATGATCCGTATGCGCTATCTAAACATGTGGCAAAGATCGTAATCGCCCTGGACGGTTTTTTTACCGTAACGGTTCTTTATTCGCGCTTCACGGTATGCCTCAGGCAAGAATCTCCGGCATTTCGGCGAGCACCATTTCGGATGATTTTTAATCTCTTTTTCAACCTTTTTTTGCAAATTCTGAACGGTCCGAGATTTCTTGCGCATTACTTTATCACCACAGGCGGGATAAACTGTTGAAAGGATATAAATTTATGTAGATTATGTCAATAAAAAACTCACCGACGTATCGATGAGCGCATGGTGAAAGAAAGAGAATCGTTTTTCAGTTGCCATTTCGTATCGCCGCCCTTACCGCCGAGACGCACGACATGGTGAGCGAGAGCGCCCAAACTTTGCGAAACTCCGTTCACGTTCAAACCGGTCTTCTCGGAGATCTGACGGGTGGTTGCTTCCCCGCCGTATCCGACAAGCGCCTTGAGGATGAGTTTCTGCCGTCTTTTCAGTCTGAGTGCCATCCGTATTTCCTCTAGCGGATTTTATCTTACTGTAAAATATCATATGCATCTTTAAATCTCAAGGACATGGATGGCGACATTTGTTTTGGCACTTGATTTATTCTGTACGGGCGTTACTCTTTAGGCAGAGAAACTCTAACAAGGGAGATACAGGATGGCGAACAGGATACCTGCGTCAATATTCTCCCAAAACATGTTTGATATGGGCTGCACATGCGATGAATGCAACGGCTCTCCCAATCCCGAATTCGGTCACTGTCCGGAATGTCGCGGGGTGATACGTCTCGTTGAAACATGCCCATATTGCGGATATTGTGGAAAAAGGGATGAAAAATCCGATATGCTCCACTAACAATCTCGTGTTTTATATTTTAAACTCCGCCTTGGTCGGAGTTTTTTTGTGCAGGAATAAGATAGCAATAACTATGCTATAGCATAGTTATTGCTATGTATGTCGGAGGCACCATGCGTGCGGCGCTATACGTAAGGAATTGATAGTGTCGCGTTGTTCCATTGGTGTATACTGTAAAGATGAAACTTATCGCACGGTGGCTTATAACTGCGCTCGGCTTTCTTGCGGCGGCGTATTTCATACCGGGCATCACGGTAGAAAGTTTTTATGTCGCGCTCATTCTCGCTTTTTGCTGGGGAATCATCAACTTGCTCGTGACGCCCATCATTCTTATCCTGACGCTTCCCATAACCATCCTCACGCTTGGCCTCTTCAGCTTCGTCGTGAACGGACTTCTCCTTTTATTTTTGGGAAATATCATACAAGGATTTGCCGTTGAAGGGTTTTTAGCGGCCCTCCTGGGCGCTGTCGTCGTCTCTTTTGCGAACTGGATAGGCAATGCGCTCATCTCTCGGGTATAAGATCAGAGCTGGCAGCCTTTCTTTGGCACCCAAAGCTTGTTTTCCTCTCGGGGTGTGATACCATCAATGTCACTTTTGGCGGATTTTAATCGGCATTTAAGAAACATAGTATCTATGGGAGAAGTTATATTTGTAGCACTGCTCGTGGCGACGTTCGCGGCGCTCGCCGTCAGTCAGGTCTATTTTTAATACAAACGCCTCAAATCGTATTTAACAGGGTGATGATTTTAATACTCGTTTTACTCGTTTAAAATCTATCATGTGCGGCATTTTTGCCTACATCGGCGGCGATAATCGTGCAGTCCGAAAAGCGATACAAGGGCTTAAGGATTTGGAATACAGAGGGTATGACAGTTGGGGGGTCGCGGTGAAGACACCCCGGGGCATTGAGAGCAGGAAGGGAGTCGGAAAAGTATCTGATATAGACGAGCGCGATTTTAACGATATTTCTGGCACTATCTCTCTGGGGCATACGCGCTGGGCGACACACGGGAAAGTATGCATAGAGAATAGCCATCCGCATTTCAATACGGATAAGACGATCGCTGTGGTGCATAATGGCATTATCGAGAATTATCGCGAACTTCGCGATGATATCGGTGCGCACCTTTTCCGCTCCGAAACAGATACAGAAGTCATACCGCACCTCATTGATTCGTTCATGCGGCGCGGTTTTTCTTTTGAAAAAGCGTTTTTGAAGACATGCAAGATGCTGAAGGGACGGTTCGCGTTCGTTGCGCTTCAGGCGGATTCCTCGTTTATTCTTTCCGCGCGCAACGGCTCTCCGCTTGTTGTCGGTAAGGGGGAGGGCGAATATTTCATCGCCTCTGACACGCCCGCTTTTTTGGATTATACAAGTACAGTGAATTACATGCACGATGGTGAATATGTGAAAATAACACCGTCATCGATACAATTTTTCGATTTCAAGACGGGAAAAGAGATGCGCAAGAAAGACGAGGAGGTTGCATGGGGTAAACTCGACGCTTCGAAAGGCGGTTGGGACCATTTCATGCTGAAAGAAATAATGGAGCAAAGGGAATCGCTCGGGCGCGTCCTTGCGGAAGAAGCAGAGACCATTGCCCGTGCGGTACGCATCATAAAGAAAGCCAAAAATATTTTTCTCGTCGCGTGCGGTACCGCCGGATACGCATCTATGGTCGCCGAGCGCGCACTTTCGGAAATCGCGGGGGTGAAAGCGCGTTTTGTGCCCGCATCCGAATTCCGCGCATTTCTGCCATTCGTTGATTCACGTACCGTGGTTATTCCCGTGACACAAAGTGGCGAGACAGCGGATGTTTTGGAGGCGATAAAAGAATCACGGCAGAAAAAAGCAAAAATCGTCTCAGTCATCAACGTTCGAGGCTCCTCTGTCGAACGCGAATCTGATGCGGCACTGCCTATCAATGCAGGGCCGGAGAAAGCCGTTGCGTCGACGAAAGCGGCGACCTCGCAAATTCTCATGTTCCTGCTTCTTGCGCACGCTCTCTCCGGGCACGAGATGCGCGGAAGGAAAATTCTCAAAAAAGCGGTCAGGGATATCGGGAAGTGGCTTGAGGAAAAACGGCTCCGTGATATACGGCAGATCGCGGAGAGAGTCGTTTCAGCGCCGAACCTTTTCGTCATCGGCAAGGGGATGCTGTATCCCGTCGCCCTTGAGGCCGCACTTAAGATAAAAGAAGTTTCTTACATACACGCCGAAGGCTTTGCAGCAGGGGAGTTAAAACACGGTCCGATTGCCCTCATTGAACAAGGCACGCCCTGTATCGCGCTTCTAGGGGATGACGAGAATACAAATGATGTTTTAAACGGCGTGGAAGAACTTAAGGCACGCGGAGCTTTTATCATCGGCATTGCGCCGCAGGAGCAAAAGAGTGACGTGTTCGATGCATGGATTCCCGTGCCCGATTCTGGGATTGCGTCTGCGCTTACGCATCTTATCCCGACCCAGATACTCGCATATTATCTTGCGGTTCTCCGCGGCAACAACCCCGACAAACCGCGAAATCTCGCGAAAAGCGTGACGGTGAAGTAGGGATTTGACAGAAATATATTGTCGTGCTAATACTTTAATTAGAAGTTGCGGACGCATCTGAACTGGGAGATTTAATGCCCGGAAAATGCCTTGTGGAAGTTGTGTCGATAAATGGCCATGCCATTATTACAGACAAGGATGGCAAAATATATACTTTCACACCCGAAGAAGGTGTGCGGGGCGTTGGAAAGTCTTTTAGCAGCGGTATGTTTCTGCAGCCAGCGTTATCCGCTCAAATTGGGTCACCGGTTCAAACATTGGAAATATACGACGAATATCCTTTTAATAAAATCACTGAGGAGATTTCAGGGCGCGTAGACATACATGATTGATGCGCTAAGACAGTTTTTGCTTTCTCTTGACCAAAAATTATCGCCGGAGATGAGGCAAAAATGTGCTCGCCAAGCAGAAGAGGCATTCAAAAATGATGTTGTCTACAAAACTCTTCGGGAAGTCTTAATCAATAACCCAATGCCGTCAGGGCTTGACGCAATCTATGGTCCGACTGACGGGCGGGCGGGTGAAGTTCTCCAGGAAATGACCAAGAAGTGGAGAGAAGGAAAATAAAACATACGAGGCCGCTTTTACAAAGCGGCTTTTTTCATCCATGTTTTTATGTTTTAATTGATTGTATGAAATATACTCCGACAATCGGACTTGAGGTTCATGCAGAACTCAAAACGAAGACAAAGATGTTCTGTAACTCCAAGAATGACCCAGACGAAAAACAGCCGAATATAAATATATGCCCGGTATGCATGGCGCATCCGGGGACGCTCCCGGTCATCAACAAGGAGGCGGTGCGGCATGTCCTTCGAGTCGGTGTTGCTCTGGGCGGTACCCTCGCCGATTTTACTGAATTTGATCGGAAAAACTATTTCTACCCCGACTTACCAAAGGGGTATCAGATAAGCCAATATAAATATCCCCTTGTCTCGGGCGGCGAGCTCAACGGCGTTTCCATCACGCGCGTGCACCTTGAAGAAGATACGGGGCGTTCTTCGCATGAGACGGGCGGGGAAAGCCTCGTTGATTTCAATCGCGCGGGAGTCCCGCTTATGGAGCTTGTGACGGAGCCAGTTATAAAGACCGCAAAAGAAGCGGGGAATTTCGCTCGTGAACTACAACTACTGCTCCGGTATCTGGGCGCGTCGGAAGCGAACATGGAAAAAGGGGAGATGCGCGTTGAGGCAAACGTTTCCGTTTCAGAAACGTTTGCCTCCGCAGACCAATGCAGAACTGACGCAGACAGTCGCGGAAATATTCTGCGTAATTCTGCGTTGAGTCCGCGTCATTCTGCGACCTTGGGTACCAAGGTAGAGGTGAAAAACATCAATTCGTTTAAAGCGGTTGAGAAAGCGATTGAATATGAAATAAAACGGCAGAGCGAGCTTCTCGCACGCGGGGAAAAAGTTGTTCAAGAGACGCGCGGATGGGATGAGAACAAAGGGAAGACTTTCTCTCAGCGTCTCAAAGAAGAATCCCATGATTACCGGTATTTTCCGGAACCGGATTTGCCGAAATTGCACCTGAGAGAGCTTCCGGAATTCCATGAAGATGTGCTCCGAAAAGAGCTACCAGAACTGCCACGGGAGAAGCGTGAACGCTATAAAAAAGAATTCGGCATCAAAGATAAGGACATTGAACTTTATATCTCGGACATGAGGCTTGATCGTCTTTTTACAGAGACAATTCATTTCTTTAAAGATGATTCAAATATTGCGAAGCACTCTAATATTGTGGCTGAGTTCATACAACTTGCCTCAAATTATATCGTCTCTGATCTCGTCGGGCTAGCAAAATCAACGGGTCAAAACTTTAACAAAATACAACCCGAATATCTCTCTTTACTTATCAAAATGATTGCTGGAGGTGAGATTTCTTCTCGCGGGGCAAAGGATATTCTTGCTATCATGCTTTCCGAAGGCGGTAGTCCCGATGAAATTGCTAAGAAAGAAGGATTAGCTCAGATAAGCGGCAAAGAGGAATTAAAAGAGATTGTTGAAAAGATTATCGTAGGCAATCCTGGGGTTGTTGCTGATTTCAAATCTGGCAAAGAGCAAGCACTTCAATTTCTGATCGGACAAGGGATGAAGGAAACAAAGGGCGCTGCAAATCCAAAGACGCTTGAGAAATTATTCAAAGAACACATCACTTGAACCCATGACATACCTCGACGAATTGCGCGAGTGGGGACGGCATTTTTCGCACTGGGCGATTCTGATTCTTTTTTTCTCCCTATTCTTTTTCTCTTTTGGCCTCAAACAGTTCGCCATATTTGGCCAGGTAATCCTCGTGCCGGTTCTTGCCCCGCAGTCATTCTCGGTTTTGTTTTTCGAGATAGTAAAGAATGACCTGGTGCCCGAAGGAGTTTCATTTATTGTTACCAATCCCGCAAGCGCATTCACCTCGCAGGCTCTTATAT
Source organism: uncultured Candidatus Saccharibacteria bacterium (assembly GCA_964573545.1). GTDB lineage: Bacteria > Patescibacteriota > Minisyncoccia > Phycocordibacterales > UBA2135 > CAZNJQ01. The sequence continues at coordinate 13,614 of CAZNJQ010000002.1, forward strand.
CGGTACTTTTGGCGCTGGTGTTCTCTGTTCCATACATCCTCTATACGCTCATTCGTTATCTGTCTCCCGCATTGTTTGTTCGGGAGCAGAAAGCGATTATCGGGGTCATCGTACCGTCCGTGCTCTTATTCGTCTCGGGTATGCTCTTTGCGTATTTTTTCATCATTCCGCCGACATTTTCCTTCCTCTATGATTTTGCTCCGCGGATAGGGGCGATTCCGCTCTTTTCCGTCAACGAATTTATTTCACTCGTGTTCTCTTTAGTCGTCATCACGGGATTTTCTTTCCTGCTTCCCGTATGCATGTTCCTTATGAGTCGCCTGGGGCTTATTCCGGGGATAGTGTGGAGGAAAAATTGGCGCATAGCATGCGTTGCGTTCCTTATCTTTGCGGCGCTTATCACGCCTGACGGCAGTGGCATAACAATGGCGTTTCTCTCGTTGCCGTTATGTGCTCTCTATGGACTCGGAGTATTCTTGAGCGGACGCCTCAGTAATTAGGTTCTAGGTTATAGTGATTAGGTTGTGGACCTAATATTCAGTACCTAACACCTAGCACCTATAACCTAATAACCCTGGTTAGTATTTATGCTATATTAAAAGCATGAAGATTAAAGTCGCAATTAACGGTTTCGGGCGTATTGGGCGGGCGTTCTTTCGTGTTGCCTATGACCATCCGGAAATCGATATTGTCGCGATTAACGACCTAGATGGCGCAGAGAATCTTGCGTATCTCCTGAAATATGATTCTGCGTACGGGAGAAGCAATATTGTAGTAGAAGCACGAGAGACGGGCGGCAAACCGGCACTTGTTGTCGATACGCCCAATGGCAAAAAAGTTATTTCACTTTCTCACCAAAAAGATCCGGCTCTTCTGCCGTGGAAAGAACTCGGCGTTGACATCGCAATTGAGGCGACCGGAATCTTCGCAAGTTTCAAGGCATCGCAAGCACATTTAGGGGCCGGGGCGCGCCGTGTCGTTGTGACCGCACCGATTAAAGACGAGCCGGCTCCGGGTGTCTCTGGCGCCACAGTGCTTGTCGGCGTCAATGAAGAACAACTGAAGACATGCGACATCTCTTCGAATGCATCGTGCACCACGAACGCGGGCGCGCCGCTTATTGCGATCCTCGACGAAACAATCGGAATTAAAAAAGCGATACTGAACACCGTGCACGGCTATACATCTTCGCAGGCGCTTGTTGATGGCACGAGCAAAAAAGATTTCAGGCGCGGACGTGCTGCAGCCGCAAATATCGTACCGTCTACGACGGGTGCCGCAATTGCCGTGACGAAAGCGTATCCGGCGCTCAAAGGGCGCTTTGATGGTGTCGCAATGCGAGTGCCCATCATCGTCGGTTCGTTAGTCGATGTGACGTTTGTCGCCAAAAGGAATACAACCGCAGAAGAAGTGAATGGCATCCTCACAGAAGCCTCACAAAAATCTCGCTGGAAAAAGACTTTTTCTGTCACCGACGAGCCGATTGTATCGTCTGATGTCGTCGGAAGTCACTACGCATCAATTGCCGATCTATCTTTTACACGCGTGATTGACGGAGATTTAGTAAAGGTGCTCGCGTGGTATGACAATGAGATGGGGTATGCGCATGCATTACTTGAACATGTGCTTATAAGCGGGCGGCATATACACGGGTGATACAACTTCATGACAATTTTTTTTGCTTCTGACCATGCAGGATTTACGCTGAAACGAAATCTTATTGAATACATACACGGACTTGGGTTCCAAGCGATAGATAAAGGACCTTTTGTGTACGACGAATCGGATGATTATCCCGATTTCATTTCTCTTGTCGCACGGGAAGTCTCTCGGAATCCGGAGGCATGCAGAGGGATCGTTATCGGCGGCGGCGGACAAGGCGAAGCAATCGTCGCGAACCGTTTTCCGCATGTCAGGGCAGCGGTCTTCTACGGGCCGATGGCGGCACAGGATGCGATAGACGTAAAAGGGCAAAGGAGTACGGATCTGTTTGAAAATGTCAGATTGTCCCGGACTCATAATGATGCGAATGTTTTATCGATAGCGGCACGATTTGTGAATGAAGAAGATGCCAGACATGCTGTGCGCATTTTTCTCGAGATTCGATTCTCCGGCGAAGAACGTCATGCGCGGAGGATCAAGAAGATAGATGAATTGAAATGAATTCACTATGGCAGATATTATTCCGGCGATAATGCCACAGTCGTTTGGAGACTTGCGCGAGACAGTCGAACGATTCGTGGGGCTTGTAAAAGTCGTCCAGATCGATGTTATGGACGGCATTTTTGTTCCGTCATCGGATTGGCCGTATATCGAGAAAGACGAAGACCAGCTCTTGCCGTTTTCTCGGGGTGAAGAAGAACTCCCCTTCATACATGAGGTTGCATACGAAATTGACCTCATGGTTGCGAACCCAAAAAGAGAAGGTATTCGCTGGCTTTCCGCAGGGGCGGAGCGGCTGGTTTTCCATATCGAAAGTATTGATATATCCGATGCGGAGGAACTTGCCGTGGCGTTTCGAAGCGCTGCGATGCACGATATACGGGGGGATGACGCGCGGCACGCCGTATCGGTTGAGATCGGTATCGCCCTCAATACGGATACGCCGAATAAAAATATTGAGCACGTGCTGCCGTATGTCGATTTCGTGCAGTGTATGGGCATAACAAAGATCGGCTATCAAGGGCAGCCGTTTGACGACCGCGTCATTGAGAAGATCGTTGATTTGCGGGAGCATCATCCGGACGTTATAATAAGCGTTGATGGCGGCGTAAATTTGGACACTGCTCCGCGCCTTATCAGAGCTGGAGCGACGCGGCTTGTTGCCGGTTCTGCGGTCCTGAAGAGCAAAAATTTTGAAGAGACGATCAATACGTTTAAAGGTCTATAAATGGCACATCTCCACGACGAAAAAATAAAAGAGCTTGAGGAAAAAGCGAATAAAGTTCGGGAATCTCTCATTGAAGAACTTGTGGAAGCGGGTTCGGGGCACACAGCGGGGCCCCTAGGGATGGCCGATATTTTCACGGCATTCTATTTTCATATTTTAAATCACAACCCCAAGAATCCTTTGTGGGAGGAACGTGACCGTCTTATTCTTTCAAACGGCCACATTACGCCTGTTCGGTATGCGGCGATGGCGCACGCCGGCTATTTCCCGCTTGAGGAGCTAAAGACGCTCCGGAAATTCGGCTCGCGCCTTCAGGGGCACCCTGAACGAGAACGACTGCTTTCGATCGAAACGACATCGGGTCCTCTTGGTTCTGGTCTGGGGCAGGCAGCGGGTATCGCACTCGGCGCCAAAATGGATGGCAAGAAATTCCGCGTGTATTGCCTTATGTCAGACGGCGAACAAGAAGCGGGGAACACGTGGGAGTCGGCGATGTTCGCGGCGAACAACAAACTCCATAATCTGACTGCGGTTATAGACAGAAATAATATACAGATAAACGGGATGACCGAAGACGTGATGCCGCTTGAACCGCTCCGCGAGAAATACGAAGCGTTTAACTGGCATGTGATTGATGTTGACGGGCATAACATAGAAGAATTTATCGATGCAGTGGAAGAAGCAAAAGCGATTTACGAGAAACCGACGATTATCATCGCGCACACAATTCCCGGGAAGGGAATCAAGGAGATAGAATTCGATTATACGTGGCATGGCAAGCCGCCCAAACCCGAAGAGGCTCAAAAATTCCTGAAAGAGTTGCGCACGCTCGGAGGCAAGATACGAAGCGAGCACGAATAAAGCAGATGCAAGGATACGATCTAGAATTTAAGGATTAGGAATAATGATACGCACCAACGCACAACTTGTAGAAAATATATTTGACGCAAAAACTATTGCGCAAGCACCGACACGCGACGGCTACGGCAAGGGTGTCGTTCTTGCAGGCGAGAAAGACTCGCGCATTGTTGTTTTGTGCGCCGACCTTGCGGAATCTACACGCTCTCTTTGGTTTAAGGAAAAGTTTCCGGAGCGGTATGTCGAACTCGGCGTTGCGGAGCAAAATTTGGCGACTATTGCGTCAGGCCTTGCGAATTATGGGAAAATTCCGTTCATTTCATCGTATGCCGTTTTCAGTCCCGGCAGGAATAATGAACAGATACGAACGACCATCTCGCTCAACAACTTGTCGGTGAAGGTATGCGGCATGCATGCCGGAGTCTCTGTGGGCCCAGACGGAGCCACGCATCAGGCGCTTGAAGATATCGCTCTTATGCGCGTACAGCCGAACATGACTGTCATCTACCCGTGCGACGCAGAAGAAGCGCGCAAGGCAACGTATGCTGCGGCGTTCCATAAAGGTCCGGTGTATCTGCGCTTTGCGCGAGAGAAGACGCCTGTTTTTACGACGAAGGAGACGCCGTTTGAAATAGGGAAGGCAAATATTTTGTGGGAATCGGAAAAGCCTGACGTCACGATTATCGGCACAGGACCGCTTCTTTATAACGCGCTTACCGCGGCGCACGAGCTCGAGGCGGAGGGCGTAAAAACGCTTGTGCTTAATCTCCACACTATTAAACCGCTTGACGCGGATACACTTCTCTCCGCCGCGCAACGCGCGGGTGCCGTTGTGACGGTTGAAGAACATCAGATCGCGGGCGGTATGGGAAGCGCGGTCGCCGAGTTTCTCGCGCAGAATCACCCTGTTCCAATGGAGTTTGTGGGCGTCCGCGATGCATTCGGCCAGTCCGGAGAACCGGAAGAACTCATCGAACATTACGGCATGGGAGTTACTGCCATCAAGGAGGCGGTGTATAAGATTCTGAAGAGGAAATAAATCCCTGGGGTCTACCTGCGCAGATAGGAAAGCTTTCCAGGGTATTGTTGGGACTCGCTATCGGGTGGAGAAGACAGACATTGCGCCGGGTTTGTCTTTTTTTGTTCGTGTGTTAGCCTAACGGTAGATGAAGATGATGCGGAGGGGAGGAATGCGGCAAATTTTTTCGGCTGTATTACCCGCCGTGGCAGGTACGTTGTCAGGGAAATTGTATCTCGCTGCGCAAACCGTTTCAGCCGGTGCTGCATGTACGTATCGGGCAGAGCTTCGCGTGCGAGCGACGACTGCGACTGAAGGAGAGACTTCGTCTCCTGAAGAGCTCTCTCTAAGCCTCAATTTTGACAGCATGGTACACGTGGAAGCATGGCTTCGGTCAGCCTGCGCTTTTATTGTGACGAGTGCATTCTGTACCCCCGAAATACAGGGTTACGGCAGGCCTCCGCTTGCGACGACTATGATGGTGGCATTGTTCCTGAAAAGTCTTCTGGTGCAGATGAATGGCTTCGAGAAAAAAGCTGGGGAGTGGCGCGATGCACGGCTCGAAAAACTCAATTAATTGGGATTCCGGTCACGTCACCATTGAATCCGTAGCAGGGTCTTTGTCCGGGCGTTTGATTATCGGATATGTATTGGATATCGGGGGTGGTGAAGAACGGTACATACTTGACCTCACGATCCATAACAAAAATACGGCGTGCGGAGATGGATTCCCCGAATCCTTAAAGTTCCGGCTCTGCTTCGCCAATTGGCCTGATGCACTGTATTGGATCGGAAACATACCGTATCAAGCGATCCAGTTCCTTTTTATGAAAAACGAGTTCGCAGCAAAATTTATTGATGCGAACGAGAAGCTTCTCAAGGACATCGGATCAATCACGGATTTTTTCGTCGAGTCGTCTGCGGAAGCGGGAGAACATTTTAAAGAACTAAAAGAAAATCCTGCGCCTCCGGAAGGCGTGGATAAGAGAAAGCTCCAGTAATGCCGCGCATCGCTGGAGCTTTTGTTGTACCACAATTTTTTACACTGTATACTACGATGTATGCGTTCTGAAGAGATACGAAAACGATTTCTGGAATTTTTCAAAAAACGGGGACACGCCATAATTCCTTCAGCGCCCTTGGTGCCGGAAAACGATCCTTCGGTGCTCTTTACAACTGCTGGCATGCAGCCGCTTGTTCCCTATCTGCTCGGAGAAAAGCATCCGGCAGGTGACACGCTCGCAAACGTTCAAAAATGCGTGCGGACGCAAGACATTGAAGAAGTAGGGGACAAAACCCACGATACATTTTTTGAAATGCTGGGGAACTGGTCTTTGGGTTCATATTTTAAGAAAGAGGCAATTCGGTGGAGCTATGAATTCTTGACCTCGAAAGAAGAAGGGCTCGGGCTTGCGCCGGAACGGCTCTACGTGACCGTTTTTGGCGGCAACAAGGACGCGCCGAAAGACACGGAATCATTTGAAATATGGAAATCGATCGGAGTCCCCGAAAATCACATCTTTTTCATGGAAGGAGAGCTTGCCGAGAAAAACTGGTGGGGTCCGGGCAGTGACGGGCCATGCGGTCCGGATACGGAGATGTTTTATGATGTTGTCGGCGGGCTTAGTTTTAAATCTTTGGATGAATTTCTTGCGGCAGATGCCAATCAGGAAATAGTCGAAATATGGAATGACGTCTTCATGGAATATGAAAAAAGAGACGGGAAGGTGATAGGGAAACTGAAACAGAAAAACGTTGATACGGGCGCCGGCCTCGAGCGGCTCGCGATGGTGATGCAGGGAAAAGACAATATCTTTGACACAGATTTATTTTCCGGCTTGATGAAAGAAATCAGCGAGATGGCATCAAGTGACAGTATCCGCGCGAAGCGCATCATTGCAGACCATATCCGCACCGCCGTCTTTATCATCGGCGATGGTGTCGTGCCGTCGAATACTGACAGAGGATACATACTGCGCCGCTTACTCCGCCGCGCCGTACGATACAGCGACGTTTTAGGAATTAAGAAAGAATTTCTGCCGGCACTCGCTAGTGAAGTGGTGCAGAAATATAGAGAGGTATATCCAAATTTACTCCGGAAATCGGAAGAGATACAGCAGGAAATTGCCAAAGAGGAGGAGAAATTCAGAAGGACGCTCGCGAAAGGGGAGAAAGAATTCGAGAAGTTTTCTCGAGTCGGCATTTCCGGTGCGGATGCGTTCATGCTTTTCTCAACATACGGATTTCCAATAGAAATGACCACAGAGATGGCGGAAGAAAAGGGTATCGCAGTGGATGTGCTTGGGTTTGCTGAAGAGATGAAGAAACATCAGGAACTTTCGCGAATCGGCGCAGAAAAAAAATTCAAAGGTGGACTTGCAGACACAGGTGAAGAGACGACACGACTCCACACTGCCACGCACCTTATGCTCGCAGGTTTGCGCAAATATTTAGGAGACCATGTCCATCAGGCGGGTTCCAATATCACAACCGAGCGAACGCGTTTTGATTTCACACACCCGGAGAAAGTGTCGCGCGAGATTCTTGATAAAGTTGAAGCGTATGTGAACGAGGCGGCTGCAAAAAGATGCAATATTATAGTGCGCCAAGTTCCCAAGGAGCAGGCAAAAAAGGAAGGCGTTGAGGGGAGTTTCTGGGAAAAATATCCCGCGGTGGTGAATGTCTATGAAGTACGATGCGCCGACGGTTCAACATATTCGAGCGAACTCTGCGGCGGACCGCATGTTAAAAATACCTCTGAACTTAAAGGGGTTTTCAAGATACTGAAAGAAGAAGCGGTTTCGGCGGGAGTCCGCCGCATCAAAGCGGTTCTTGAGAGGTAGGGTTGCTTTTTTATCGTTTCTTTGATACCATTTTTCCTCATGAACGCAGAAAATACGCAGAAACAGAACGGCAACACTTCCCTCATCGAAGAGATGTTCAACGTAGGGGCGCATTTTGGATACACGAAGAGCAGGCGGCATCCCTCTTTCCGTTCCATTATCTTCGGCACCAAAAAGAAAGTTGATATCGTTAATCTCGAAAAGACAGGGCTTCATTTGAGCAAGGCGCTTGATTTTATAGGCGAATATGGACGGCAGAACAAAGTACTTTTGTTTGTGGGGACGAAGCCGGAGGCGCGAAAGATAGTAGAAGAAGCCGGGAAAACATTGAATACCCCGTTTGTCTCGAATCGGTGGATCGGGGGCACGCTCACCAATTTCCCTCAGATCAGACGGCGTGTTTCCAAGTTCACAGGACTCCTTGAGAAACGAAGTACTGGAGCACTGGATGTATACACAAAGAAAGAGCGTCTGCTTCTCGATCGCGAGATAGAAAAACTTCGCAGGAATTTCAGCGGCATTGTCGGCATGGAGAAGCTCCCGGATGCACTTTTTGTCATTGATCCGCGCCACGAAGATATCGCAGTCTCTGAAGCGAGACAATTGAACATTCCGATCGTCGCACTCGCAGGCTCAGATTGTAATCTTGCCGATATCGCGTACTCGATTCCCGCAAACGATGCCTCGATCTCGAGCATTCTTTTCTTTACCGACAAAGTCATCAAGGCGTACCAGGAAGGCAAGAAGAGTAGCGTGCCGGAACCGAAACCGGAAAATACACAGAGTTAAAAGTTCAGCAGATTATAACGTTAAAAGGTTGCGATGAACCTGATACGCTTTATAACTTTCAACTTTTAAACTTCCTACTTTAGTATGATTACTACCGAACAAGTCAAAGAACTACGAGACAAAACGGGGATATCCGTCATGCAGTGTAAGAAAGCGCTTGAGGATGCGGGCGGTGATATAGGGAAGGCGCTTGAATATCTTAAAGCAAAAGGCGCAGAGATAGCCTCAAAAAAGAGCGAGCGAGCGCTTCACGCCGGTGCGATTGCCGCGTATATCCACGGCGCAGGCTCTGTGGGAAGCATGGTGCATCTTGCATCCGAGACCGATTTTGTCGCAAGAAATGAGGAATTTAGGGCGCTTGCGCATGATATCGCGATGCATGTTGCCGCGATGAATCCTGAATTTCTGAAAAAAGAAGATATTTCGGATGCGGACAAGAGCCGAGCGGAAGAGATTTTTAAAGATGAAGTCGAAAAAAGCGGAAAGCCAGAGGAAATCAAAAAGAAAATGCTGTCCGGAAAGATCGAGACCTATTTCAACGAACGGACACTTCTTGAGCAGGCATTCATAAAAAATCCGGACCAAAAGATACGTAATCTCGTGCAGAACGCTATCCAAAAATTCGGCGAGAATATTGAGGTCGTTTCTTTTGTGCGTTTCGCGGCCTAACAGCTCTTGGCACCACTATGTACGCCTATTTTTTCATCTTCATCACGGCTCTTGCGGGGATCATCGCAATGCTAGTGTATCGCCATAGTGAGATCAAGAAAGGAGTAGTATCCTTACCACAGGAATCAGACGCTCCACTTTTCTCTCTTGAGGAGTTCAAGCCGTTTTATGCACCCTATATCTCCTTGCATAAAGAGAATCTGAGGCGAAGTGCGTGGCGTGCTTCAACACATTGTGTAAGGATAGGAGGCATGTGCATTCGAGCGCTACGAGACAGTACGGCTCATAGACATGCTCGGAGGGTTATTGATGCGGTTCGCGGCAGACAGGATATCCAAGTGAACACCTCAGCCTCTTCGTTCCTTCAAGATATTGCTCTTCATAAACAAAAAGTACGCGGAAGAAAAAGTGCCCAATAGACCGCCGCTATAAAAATCTACTTCCAGATTGACGTGCGGGTATTCGAAGAAATATATATATAAAAAAGATAAGCCGGAGTAGCTCAATTGATAGGCCAACGGCTTTGCTCCGATATTTTCAAAATCTGTGATTTTGCTAAAATATCGTGAGTCCTCAATTTGTAAAATTTGTAGAAAAATTTGCCGCCTTAGCTCAGTTGGTAGAGCAACGGTTTTGTAAACCGTAGGTCCGGAGTTCGAGTCTCCGAGGCGGCTCTCACTGGTTTCTAATCCTATCGTACGTTTGTATATGTGCGCGATTCTAGACATTGGTGTACGCCAGTGTTAAGATTTTTTCAGATGCATTATTAGGAGAAGCGCGATGGATGGCTTAATGGCGCTCATAACGGTGACGCTCGTCTGTCTGGTGCTAGCTATTTTCATATTTTTCAGGGCTGGCGTCTCCTCCGGTCATAAAGGGCACGGAAAATCATTCTGGCTAGTGCTCGTAGGGTTCGTGTTCTTGTTCTTCTCAAGCGTCGGGACATATATGCTTGGCCAAGGATCCATACATGATGGAGTTGATGATGTTCCACTTTTCTTGCAGGTGGATGTCGTATATGAAAATATGGGACATGTTCAGGTCGGGGATAGGCTTGTGGTCGTCCTCAAGTGGTCCGGTAGTCCTGAAAAACTGATCGCATATCCCTTCAAGACGAATCCCCCGAAGAAATTCATGAAGGTTGAGAAGGAAGGCAAGGGATACGTACTCGTACCAGTTGAATAAGACCTTTGTTTTGCCCCGTTGCTGCAACGGGGCTTTTTTGTTGCTTTGTTTTGCGCTAAAATGGATAAATCTATGCCGCTTCCAAAACAAAAAGATGGTCACCTACACCCCCTCACGCACATCATTAGAGACAGTGTGGAAATTTTTAGCAGGATTGGTTTCGAAGTGGTTTTGGGACCCGAGGTAGAGACAGAATACTATAATTTTGACGCCTTAAATATTCCCGCTAATCATCCTGCCCGCGATCTATGGGATACGTTCTGGCTTAAGCCCGGGAAAGAAGGACTAGAGACCAGGGAATTGCTCCGGACACATACGAGCCCGGTACAGATACGATATATGGAAGCCCATACGCCGCCGCTCCGGATCATTGTCCCCGGAAAAGTATTCCGGTATGAAGCGACAGATGCGACACATGAGGCGCAATTTTTCCAACTCGAAGGTCTTTTGGTCGAGAAAAATGCCTCTCTTGCAATGCTCAAAGGCACCCTGGAAGTCTTCTTCAGAGAATTTTTCGGGAAAAAGATAGGTATTCGGTTTCGCCCGAGTTATTTTCCGTTCGTCGAACCGGGTGTCGAAGTCGATATGTCGTGCTTCAAATGCGGAGGAGGCGGTTCCGGATGCGCTCTGTGTAAAGAGACCGGATGGATCGAGATCATGGGCGCAGGCATGGTCCATCCGAGGGTCCTCCAGAATGCCGGCATCCATAGTGAAAAATGGCGCGGATTTGCGTTCGGGGTCGGCATTGATCGGCTTGCAATGCTCAAGTATGGGATTCCGGATGTCCGGCTCTTGTATTCGGGGGATTTGCGAGTTATCAATCAATTCTAGGCCGGCTCGTTTTGTATTACAGGATCGTGCTATGAAAATTTCTTATAATTGGCTTCAAGATTATTTCTCGGCATCTCTGCCGGCACCGGAAAAACTCGCGGAGCTTCTTACATTCCATGCGTATGAAGTGGAATCCCTCGAGAAGGTCGGCGACGACACAGTTTTTACCATTGACGTACTACCGAACCGAGCCGGTGACTCACTTTCTCATCGGGGTGTCGCGCAGGAACTCTCCGGGTTATTGAAGAAGCCACTGCAAAAGGACCCGTTCAAGGGCATCCAGAAAGAACTGAAGAAATCAGAGCGATTATTTCTGGATATACCCGCTGATTCTCCATGCTCTCGATATAGCGGCGCTTTTATTGAAAATATCGCCGTCTCTGAATCCCCGGATTGGCTCAAAAAGAGGCTCATGTCGGTAGGGCAAAAACCAATAAATGTAATCGTCGATATTGCGAACTATGTCATGTTCGATATCGGCCAGCCGCTCCATGCATTTGACGCCGGTGCTCTAGCACAGAGACGCGGTATGTATACCATACGTGTTCGGAATGCACGAGGCGGAGAGCGCATAGAGACACTAGATGGAACGCTTCAGGCACTTTCGCCGGAAAATCTCCTTATCGTCGATGGAGGAAATGACGCTCCGCTTGGTATCGCTGGCGTGAAAGGTGGTATGAGTGCTGCAGTAAATTCCGCTACAAGAAATATTATTCTTGAAGCAGCGCACTTTGATAGCGGTGTAATCCGTAAATCGGCGCAGGGCGTCAAGCTTCGAACGGATGCATCAGTACGGTTTGAGAATGATCCTCCACCGGAACTTACGCGGTATGCGCTTGAGCAAGCGACGTCGTTAATTCAGGGGATCGCGGGCGGTAGAGCGGAAGGTTTTATCGACTTCTACCCGGCGCCTGATGCGCCGTATCGTACCGGAGTTTCTCTCTCCGAGATCAACGCAGTGCTTGGCGTACGCATATCTTCCGGAGAGATTGAAAAGATTTTCGAGAGGCTTGCATTCGGGTATTCGAAAGTGAAGCCCCTCCAAGAGATACTAAAGACGGCTGAGGCGCTTATCGGCGTCCCGTATAAATACGGTGCGCGCATACGGAAAGACGCACCACGCGCCTTCGATTGCTCGTCATTTTTAAGCTACATATTTACCCAAGGAGGAATTCGTATCCCGCGCATGGCTATTGATCAATATTTTTATGGCGACGAGATCAAAAAAAAGAACGATTTTAGGCCCGGAGATGTTGTATTTTCAGTCGATGCAAAGGATTCTCATATCCGCCATGAATCAAAAGATTTTCTCAGGGGTGGAAAAGTTCCAGAAGGAGTAAGTCACTGCGGGTTATACATCGGCAAAGGAGACGTTATACACGCTTCTGGCGCTACGGGTGCGGTTGTGCGGGAATCTTTAGAGGAGAGCAGGGGTTTTACTCACATTGTCGGATTACGGAGAATGTTCCAAAGCAAAGAGCCGAGGTTTGTCGTCACAGTCCCTTTTTGGCGGCGGGATATACGCATAAAAGAAGATTTGATAGAAGAAATAGGTCGTTTGTACGGATATAGAAGTGTCGCCCTGAAGGCGCCGAATCGCCCCCGGAAGAAGCCGATTCCCAACACGATGGCTGTATACCGGGAACTCGTGAGCACACTGCTTTGCAGCGCAGGATTTTCTGAGGTGTATACATATGTATTTCGTGAAAAAGGCGCCCGAGAGCTCTTAAATCCGCTTGCATCTGATAAAAAATTCCTGAGGAAAAACCTCCGTGACGGGCTTTTGCAGAGCCTCTCGCTAAACTCGAAGAATAAGGCGTTACTCGGGGTATCATCCGTGAAAATTTTTGAGATAGGGAACGTTTTTGAGGCAGGACGCGAACATATCTCATTGGGTGTCGCCGCCCAAGATGCGCGAGTACTTCACGATATCGTCATTCCGGGTTTAAAAAAGATCAATCCGCACGCTTCTCTTCCGGTAGACGGGAATATCCTTGAACTTGATTTTGATGCCTTTATCAAAAATCTTCCGGCAGTCCGTGTTCGTTCCGTACACACAGAAGATACGCTTAGAATCAAATATGTTCCGTTTTCCGAATACCCATTTGCTCTGCGCGATATCGCAGTGTGGGTTCCGGGAAAAATTAAATCTCATGATGTGCAGGCCGTACTGGAAAAACAGAGCGGACCCTTCCTCATCCGTGCCGACATATTCGATGAATATAGGAAAGATGGCAACGTGTCGTATGCGTTTCGCCTTGTTTTCCAATCACATGAAAAAACACTTTCTGATGATGAGGTTGGCGCCATAATGCAAACTCTCACGAATTTTTTGAACTCGAAGCCAGGATGGCACGTGAGGTAGCGATTACCCCAAAACCTATATTTTACAAGGCAAAAATAAGCTTTTTCCCTTGTGGAAGAGGTTGTTTTTTGGTATCATATAAGCAATAAAAGGGCCGCGTAAGCGGCGCTCATATTTTGTTAGTATGGCGCTCAAAAGGTTAAAAATAAAAAGCGTAAAAGATTCTCGTACCCCTGCTCCCAGGAAGGCTGTTTCTCGTAGTGATAGTGAGGAATCGGTGAAAAAAAACACACCCAAAGCAGACAAGAAACCAAGATTAACAAATCTTAAAACACAAGAAACCTCGTCTTCCAAGGCGCCTGAGGGAGAATATAGTGCCGCCGCCATCACCGTCCTTGAAGGGTTGGAGCCGGTGCGGCGGCGGCCCGGCATGTATATCGGCACCACAGGCCCCGAAGGGCTTCACCATCTTTTGTGGGAAACCTTCGACAACTCCAGAGATGAAGCAATGGGTAGTTTTGCGAACCGTATAGAAATAGTTCTTCTTCCCGATGATTATATCCGTGTCACGGATAACGGGCGTGGCATACCGGTTGATATCCACAAACAAACAAAAGTCTCCGCACTCGAGACGATCATGACGACGCTTCATGCGGGAGGAAAATTCGGCGGCGAAGGATATAAAGTTTCCGGAGGCCTTCATGGTGTCGGTATCTCCGTTGTGAATGCGCTTTCAGAGGTGACTATCGCAGAAGTTCATCGCGATGGAGGAAAATATATGCAAGAGTATCGGCGCGGGGAGCCTGTCGCCAAGGTAAAAAAGATCCGCGCATCAGATATGCGGGGAACCATTATCACATTCAAGCCGGATAAGGAAATATTCAATGATACATCGTTCCAATGGAAGAAAATAATCGACCATCTTCGCCAGCAGGCATATCTCGTGAAAGGCGTCCGTATTACCGTTATTGATGCGCGTGGCATTGAGAGGAAGACTATGCAGCTTGACGACGTTTTTTATTTTAAAGAGCTGGAATGTGAAGCGCCGGAGACGAATTTTTATTTTGAAGGGGGGATTTCCTCGATGGTGAAGTTTTATAACGAACTTCTTAAGCCGATACATAAGAGCGTTTTCTATGCTGAAAAAACGGCGGACAATGTCGCCGTGGAGGCGGCGCTCCAGTATGTCGATGATATTTCATCGCGGGAACTTGCGTTCGCGAATAATACATATAACTCAGAAGGAGGCACGCACATAACGGGTTTCCGGACGGCGCTTACGCGGACATTGAACAATTACGCGAAAAAGAACAATCTCCTCAAGGCGGGAGACGATACGCTCTCGGGAGATGATGTCCGCGAAGGACTCACTGCCGTAGTTTCGGTAAAGCTCAGGGAAATCCAGTTCGAAGGGCAGACAAAAGCAAAGCTGGGAAGCGTTGAAGCGCGTGGCGCGGTTGAACAGGTGTTTAGCGAAGCGTTCGATGCGTTCCTTGAAGAGAATCCTGCAGATGCGCGGGCAATCGTCGCGAAAGTCATTCTGGCGCTCAAGGCGCGGAAAGCCGCAAAAGCGGCGAAAGAAAGCGTTCTGCGGAAAGGCGCACTCGAGGGTTTCACACTTCCGGGAAAGCTTGCCGATTGCCAAAGCAGAGATGCATCAGAATCCGAACTCTTCATCGTGGAGGGCGATTCGGCTGGTGGCTCCGCAAAGACGGGGCGTGACAGAAGAACGCAGGCGATATTGCCGCTTCGCGGAAAGATCCTAAACGTTGAGCGCGCGCGGCTTGATAAAATGCTTGCCTCAAACGAGATAAAAGCGCTTGTGATAGCTCTTGGCACCGCTATCGGGGACACGTTTAATATTGAGAAACTACGTTATCATAAAATCATCATTGCAACCGATGCGGACGTTGATGGCGCGCACATCAGAACGCTTCTTCTGACACTTTTCTATCGGTATTTTAAGCCACTTGTTGAATCGGGAAATATCTTTATCGCGACACCGCCGCTCTATAAAATAAAGAAAGGCAAGGAAATTCACTACGTATACTCCGAAGAAGAGAAGAATAAAGTCGCCGGAAAAGAAATCTCCATTGAAGAGGTTCCAGGCGAGGAAGAGGCAGAAGGGGAAGAGAAGGAAGGCAAGAAAGCGCCCAAACTCTCACTCCAGCGCTACAAAGGTCTTGGAGAGATGAACCCGGAGGAACTCTGGGAAACGACGATGAATCCGGCGACAAGGACGCTCAAAAAAGTCACTATAGATGATGCCCGCGAGGCGGATAAGGTATTTGATATTTTGATGGGAACAGACGTGCCGTCACGAAAATCGTTCATCCAGACCCACGCGAAAGAGGCTGATTTGGATATTTGAGGTCTTTAATTTAGAGAGTTCTTTCCGCAATCTCCTTTTTTAATTTTTTGACGAGTTCTTCAGCCGGCAATTGAAGCGCTTCTTTTTTGTCGCGGCTTTCAAGAGTTATTGTGCTAGATTCGACTTCTTTGTCTCCGACGATGGCGAGATAGGGGATTTTCTGCTCTTTCGCCACCCTGATTCTTTTGCCGAGAGTTTCATTCTCTCCGTAGAGCTCTGTTCGGATTCCGCTTTCATGAAGCTTCTTTCGCACTTCCTCTGCATAGGCTTTATGTTTGTCGCTTACAGGGAGTATCGCGATCTGAACAGGTGAGAGCCAGAGCGGGAAAGCGCCTGCGTAGTGCTCGATAAGGAATGCCATAATGCGTTCGATAGCACCGATAGATGAACGGTGCACGACGAACGCGCGCTTTTTGGAGCCGTCAGAACCGATGTACGACAAATCAAACCGGTCGGGCATGCAGAAATCGTATTGCACGGTGAACGCCGTGTCTTCTTTGCCATTTACGTTCTTCATCTGAATGTCTATTTTGGGGCCGTAAAACGCGGCTTCGTTCCTCGCTTCACCGAACGCGCTTCCTCGTTTTGTGAGAAGCTCGCGGAGGAGCATCTCGCTTTTTTCCCATGCCGCATCGTTTTTGTAGTATTTTTCCGTATTTGCGCGGTCGCCGAGCGATAGCCGGTAGTGGTAATGCTCTCCATATACGAGGCCGAATGTTTTAGTGACATATTCAATAAGGTCGAGCGCTTTACCGATCTCCGCAATCGCTTCTTCTTCTGAAGCGCAGATAATATGTGCATCCGCAAGACAGAATGTCCGGACTCTCTGGAGACCCATAAGCTCTCCTGATTGCTCATAGCGATAGAGGCGCGCGATTTCCGCAATACGCATAGGGAGTTCACGATAGCTTCTCGGCCTCGAAAGATAAAGCTGAAAATGGTGTGGGCACGTCATTGGCCGGAGCATGAATTTCTCATCATCGATCTCTATTGGCGCATACATGGAATCCTTGTAATGCGGATAATGTCCGGATTTGATGTAGAGTTCGAGCTTTGCGATATCGGGAGTATACACATGGAGATATCCGCGACGAATTTCCTCGTCGACGATAAAACGTTCCAGCTCACGTCGTATGGTGGCGCCTTTCGGGGTAAAGAGCGGCAGGCCTTTACCGACGGTCTCGTCTATATAATATAAATCGAGCTTTCGTCCAAGTATCTTATGGTCGCGTTCATCGCGCTTCTGTTCATCAGGCGTGTTCATGGATTCTATGATAGCAAATTTAACTCCACCGCTCTAGGTATCGCTGTTCATCCATTACGCTTTCAACTCTTTTACTTTCTCAATAATAAAAGAGGGCGTGCCGTTCCGATGAGACGTCTTCCCCTTTGCAAGAATTTTTTTATCGGTGGCAAGGAGCTCTTTGTACTCATGGAACGATCTCGGAAAAACGACACTTTCAATTCTATCGTTGAAATCAGCTATCTTTATGAATGCCATTTGTTCGCCCTTGCTCGTGAGTATGATTTTCACTTCCTCGATGATGCCGCCCACGATGGTGGGGAACCCTTCACGGAGTAGTTTTATTTTCCTGATATCAATATCAAGTTTTGCAAGTTTTTCCCGATGCTCTTCAAGCGGGTGCCCCGAGATATAGAGCCCCAGAAGCTCTTTCTCCCAGAGCAGTTTTTGCTCTTTTGAGACGGGAGGGGATTCGCGCAGTTTAAGTTTTGGAACAGATGAAGCGTCTTCCATAAGTCCGAAAAGAGAGCTCTGCCGCGTAGTGCCTTTCGCGCACTCATGATTATATGCAAGCGCCTCTTCCATGTTGCCGAGCATTGCCGCCCGGTCTCCAAGCGCGTCCAATGCTCCTGATTTAATAAGCGCCTCCAGAGATTTTTTATTCAAATTTTTGTGCTTGATCCGTTCCAGAAAATCCGCAAACGATGAAAACTTCCCGGATTTCTCCCGCTCATCTATAATGACGTTCGCGATCTCATTGCCGAAATTTTTAATGGAATAGAGTCCGAATCGGATCTGCCGTATTGGCTTCCCATTGTGCTGTCCGGACACTACGGTAAAATCTCCAAAACTTTCATTCACATCGGGAGAAAGCACCGGGATTCCCATCCGCACGCATTCAGCGATCGCTTCCGAGATTTTTTCCACATCTCCGGCGTCTGCGGTCAGGATCGCGGTCATGTATTCAACGGGAAAGTTCGCTTTCATGTATGCCGTCTGGTAGGCGACACGCCCGTAGCTTGCGGCATGCGCTTTATTGAAGCCGTACGCCTGGAACGGCTCAAATAATTTCCAAAGTTTCTCGGCAAATGCCTCGGTCTGTCCGTTCGCCACGATGCCTTTAATAAGCTTCTCTTTTTGTGCTGCCATCTCGGCGGGAATTTTTTTACCGACTGCTTTACGGAACTTGTCGGCTTCAAGCCATGAGTATCCTGCAAGTTCTATTGCGGAGAAAAGCAGGTCATCTTGGTAGACGATAAGGCCGTATGATTGGTCAAGATATTTTTTCATCCGCGGATCAAGGTATGATACGAGGTGCGGGTTGCGCTTTCGCTCGATGTACTGCGGGATAGTATCCATGGGGCCCGGGCGGTAGAGGGCAACCATGGCATTAATATCGTGAATGGTCGTCGGCTTAAGTTCTTTGAGGTAACGCGTCATGCCGCTTCCGTTCAGTTGGAAGAGCCCCATCGTTTCTCCCTTCGCGAGCATTGCGAATGTTTTCTTGTCATCAAGCGGAATGTTCTGGATATCTATGGATATGTCGTGGAATTTTTTGACAAGTCGGACCGCGTTCTCAAGAATAGCAAGGTTTTTGATTCCCAAAAAATCGAATTTAAGGAGCCCCGCGTCTTCGACTGCGTACATATCATACTGCGTAATAATTTTTCCGCCGCGCGGATCGAGCTGGGTCGGGACGAATTCCGAAAGCGGACGTGGCGCGATGACAACCCCTGCGGCATGCACTGAAATATGCCGAACACATCCCTCAAGGCGGCGCGCAAGGTCTATGATTTCCTTGCTTGTTGAGTCGTGTTCATACAATTCCTTAAGCTCAGGAACCGTCTCGAGAGCCCTATCAATGGTCATCGGAAATCCTTGAGAACCCATGGGAATAAGGCGTGAGATTTTATCCCCGATACTATAGGGGTGTCCTAACGCTCGCGCGACGTCCCGCACGGAGCCCTTCGCCATCATGGTGCCGAATGTACCGATTTGTGCTACTTTATCCTCGCCGTATTTTTTACGCGCGTATTCAATGACCTCATCACGCCGGTTATCGGCAAAATCCATATCGATATCCGGAGCAGAGGGGCGTTCGGGATTAAGGAAACGCTCAAACGGAAGCTTATACTCAAGCGGATTAACATGCGTGACAGAGAGGAGGTATGTTATCAAAGACCCTGCAACCGAACCCCTGATTTCCGTCAGGATGCCGTTTTTTTGCGCGTATTCGATAAGGTCTGCCACAACAAGGAAATACGGAGAATACCCTTTATTTCGGATTATCTGCAGTTCGTATTCGATACGCTGTTGTATCTCTTCCGATGCGGGAAGATTTCTTTTTTGGATTCCGGCATACACAAGACGCCGCAGTTCATCGTCATATGTCGTGCCGTCCGGGAGCGGCAAGTTCGGGAATACCCATTTCCCGAGCTCGAGTTCTATGTCGCACATGTCTGCAACTTTTCCTGTATTCTCGACCGCCTCAGGAGCGTCTTTGAAGTATTCGTATGCTTTTTCGGTATCGATGAAGGAAAAATCATCGGAGTTCATGGAGAATCTGTTCTCGTCTTTCAAGTCGGCATTCGTCTGTATCGCAAGGAGCGTCTCATGCGCCTGCATATCGTCCGAATGAAGATAGTGCGAATCTTGCGTCGCAACAAGCGGTATATGTAACTTCTTTGAGAGCCGGATTATCTCATTCTGCACTTTTTCGATGCCCTCGACTCCCGGATGGTGCATGATCTCAAGGAAATAATTTTCTACGCCGAATATCTCCTGATGTTCACGGACAATGCGCTCTGCTTCATCACCCTTGCCGTTTCGAAATGCTCGTGAAAGTTCGCTTCCGAAACACCCGGAAAGCGCAATAATACCCTGAGAGTGTTTCCGGAGTATTTCTTTATCCATCCTCGGCTTGTAGTAATATCCCTCGAGATGGGAGAGCGTGACAAGCTGTATCAGATTTTTGTATCCGACAGCATTTTTTGCGAGAAGCGTCAGGTGATAGCGCGTCGTATCGATCCCTGGGCGTTTATCGAATCGCGATCCCGGCGTAATGTATGCCTCAACTCCGATGATCGGTTTTATTCCCTCGGCTTTACATTTTTTGTAGAATTCGAGTGCCCCATAAAGATTGCCGTGATCTGTGAGAGCGAGCGCCGGCATCTTGTAACGTTTGGCAAGAGAGACCATCTCGTCTATTTTTGAAAGGCCGTCAAGAAGAGAGTAGTGAGAATGCGTATGGAGGTGGACGAAAGGCTTCATGGTAGAATCCATTATATCATACGCACTATGGCAAAAAATCCGCACATGATGCTCCCCATAGCGGGTGTTGACGAAGCGGGCAGGGGACCACTCGCCGGTCCCGTAACGGTTGCCGCAGTCATACTTTTTGACAAGCAAGGATACGGGCATATTCATGGCATCAAGGATTCAAAACGATTGTCACCTGCTCAAAGAGAGGTTTGGTTTTTAAGAGCGCACAAACTCAAAGCGCAAGGAATCCTCGATTTTGCGGTATCCTCAAGCAGTGAAGACATCATCGACACGAAGGGTATAGTGTTCGGGATAAAAAAAGCCTTACACAGGGTGCTCAAAAGGGTCTGCCAGGACGCCGCGCATACAATGATACTTCTCGACGGAAGCCTCGCGGCCCCTTCGTCATATCTATATCAGGAAACTATTATTCGCGGCGACGAAAAAGAACCGCTCATCGCGCTTGCGTCGGTGATAGCAAAAGTCACGCGTGATAGGTATATGGTCCGTTGCGCAAAGAAATTTCCACAGTACGGGTTTGATATCCATAAGGGATATGGAACGCAAAGGCATTATGCCGCGCTCAAAAAGCACGGTATATCTCCGCTGCACAGAAAGAGCTTCTTGACTGGCATAGAATCCGCCTCTCCCGAGCGGCTTGCATAAACTACAAATATAAGGTACACTACGCTGCATATGACTGTACGAATGCGCCATACGCGTGCGCATACAAGAAACAGGCGCTCGCATCACGCTCTCGAAGAGGGGCGCTTCTCGCGCTGTGCACACTGTAGCGCTCTGCATATGCGCCACCGGGCGTGTGGGAATTGCGGCACATATCGCGGCAGGAATGTCCTTGATGTCGCAAAAAAACTTGAGAAGAAGGCGAAGAAAGCAAAAGAGCGCGAAAAAGAGGAGATGAAGCAATAAACCAAGCGCAGAGAAGTTTAGCGTTTAGGGTTTAGTATTCAGCGTCTAAATGGCTAACCGGCACCTTTCCAGAAGTATAGTGATGCAAACACTCTTTGAGTGGGATTTTAACGGTTGCAACGATAGCCGTATCTTTGATATTCTCGTGCGCAACGCAGGAGAGTTCGCTCCCGGGGCAGGTGATTCATCATATATCAAAGATCTGATCGCGGGCATCCTGGAAAAGCGCACGACTCTCGATTCGATCATCATAAAAGCGGCGCCAGAGTGGCCGATCGATAAAATCTCCATTATCGACCGGAACATTCTTCGCATCGGTTTGTACGAACTCTTGTTCACGGACAGGAGTGAAGTTCCCGCGAAGGTCGCGATCAATGAATCTATCGAGCTTGCGAAATCGTTCGGCGGGGAGAATAGCAGTAAATTCGTGAACGGAGTTTTGGGCGCCGTATATCGCGAGCTTGGAGAGCCCGGCAAGGACGATGGCGGAAGTCGTAAGGCACGCAAGAATGTCGATTTCAATAAGATGCCGATAGAGAAGCTGGGAGGCGCGGTTGTCTATGCGAAGAACGGCGGAGAGATCCATCTCGCCCTCGTCCACGATGTATTCGGACGCTGGACGCTTTCAAAAGGGAAGATAGAGGAAAAAGAAGACGAAGCGGCGGCTACTGTGCGTGAAATAAAAGAAGAGATCGGCGTTGATATCGCGATACAGGGAAAGATCGGTAAAAATGAGTATGTCGCGTCAGACCCGGAACGGGGGAAAATACGAAAACAAGTGACATACTTTTTGGGCGAGGCTTCATACGGAGATCTCACGCTCGAATCTTCCGGGGGGCTTGACGGGGCACGATGGTTCTCGCTTGAAGAACTTCCGCAGCTTAAAATGTACGACGACATACTCCCCATAGTCGCGAAAGGAATACAGATGATTACTAAATAAACTATTGCATTTGACCTTTGACATTTGGCAATTGACCGCGTCGTCTCTCTGTCACATTGTTAAATGTCACACGTCAAATGTTCATTACGCATGAAACAAATAGATTTTTCTCGTTTCGAGGATAGTATCGGCGTATCGTTCAGTGACAAAGCACTCCTTAAGCAAGCATTCACACACCGGTCATATCTGAACGAAAACCCCCGCGAAAGGCTTTCGCATAATGAGCGGCTTGAATTTCTCGGCGACGCGGTGCTCGAGCTTATTGCGACAGAATATCTTTTTAAGAAATATCCCGACAAGAATGAGGGCGAATTGACTGCGTATCGCGCCGCCCTCGTAAATACCATCACACTCTCGGAGACGGCTCAGTCTATGAATATAAATGAGTTCCTCCTTCTCTCGCGGGGAGAACAGCGCGACACCGGCAAGGCAAGGCAATATATTCTTGCGAACACATTCGAGGCATTTGTCGGAGCGTTGTATCTTGATAAAGGATATGCCGTAGTCGAAAAGATTTTGTATAAGATACTGTTCCCAAGGCTTGAGAAGATACTCTCGGAGCGCTCGTGGCAAGATGCGAAGAGCAGATTTCAGGAAAAAGCGCAGGAGGTTTTGAGCATCACACCGGCGTATAAGGTCTTAAAAGAAATGGGACCCGACCACGACAAAACGTTCGTAGTGGGGGTCTTCCTTGGCGATACTAAAATTGCCGAGGGCTCGGGTCGCTCTAAGCAGGATGCGGAACAAGATGCTGCTCGTGCTGGACTCTCACTAAAAGACTGGGAGAAGTAGCTCCCTAACAATTTGGTAGAATACAGGATATATGTCCGTGCATTTGAAACGTATCGAATTATCCGGCTTTAAGTCTTTCGCGAGGCCGTCTGCGCTTGATTTCACAACCCCCGTGACGGCAGTTGTGGGGCCCAACGGGTCAGGTAAATCAAATATCGCAGAGGCAATCCGTTTCGTTTTGGGCGAGCAGTCCATTAAATCTCTCCGCGGCAAAAAGACGGAGGATTTGATTTTTAACGGCTCGCACTCTGCCCCTCGTCTCAATAAGGCGTCGGTTGAGATCATCTTTGACAATTCAAAGAGGATTTTTGACATGGACTATGATGAAGTTTCTCTCCGGAGAACCGTATACCGAGATGGTGAGGGTATATACGCGGTGAACGGCACCGCAGTACGGCTCAAGGATATTCTTGAGCTTCTTGCGGGGGTTCATATCGGCGCATCGAGCCATCACATCATCTCACAAGGAGAAGCCGACAGGATATTACTTGCCTCGCCAAAAGATCGGAGGAATATGATAGAAGATGCATTGGGACTTAAGATATATCAATACAAACGCATTGATAGCGAGCGGAAGCTCATGAAGACGAGAGAAAATATAGAGCGGGTAGAAGCACTGCGCAAGGAGATCGCTCCGCATCTTAAATTCTTGACCAATCAAGTCGAGAAGATACAGCGCGCCGAGAAACTAAAAGAAGACCTTAAGACTCTTTATGCGGAATACATACACCGCGAAAACGCGTATCTCACGCACCAGAGAAAAAAAATAGACGATGAAATGCGCATCCCGGAAGGTGGGCTTAAAGGCACCGAAGAAGCGATTAAACATGCTGAAGAATCTCTCCTTAAGGCTCGAACAAAGAGCGGTCACGCAAAAGAAGTGCATGGGCTTGAGCGCGAATTGCAGAAAATCCGCGGTGAAAAAGACGCATACGGCAGGAGGCTTGGCCGTCTTGAGGGTATTATCGAATATGCCGAAATAGGCGCACGGAGAGGCGGCGAAGAGGGCGAAGAAGATGCTTCACATCCGATCGCTATCCCACGCAATGCGATTAACGATTTCGAAAAAGAGATTGCCTCGCGCATATCGCGCGCGGAAGGCGAGGAAGATATCACCCTTGTAAAGAAAATACTCCACGAAATACGCGGACTTATGGCTAATTTTGCGGCACAGTGGTTGCGGCAAAAAAGCATACGCGCTGTTTTCTCCATTACCACGAAAGAAGAACTTGCGGGCAAGAAAGAAGAAAAAAGAGCTGTCGAGGAATCGCTCCGGGAGCTTACGCAAAAAGAGGAAAAACTTCAGGAGGAATATATCTCACTTCGGAATCTCGTCGAGGAAGAGAAGGATAGCGAGCGTACGGGCGAGCGAGCGCTCTTTTCCTTCCAAAATAAAAGAACGGAATTACTTTCGCGCATCGAAGTTTTGCGCGTCAAAGACGAGCAATTGAGATCTCTGGATGAAAGATTCAAGAACGAATTGCGCGAAGCAGAGGTATTGCTTGGGCACGCTCCCGAATACACGGCAGCGGAAAGCGAGATATTTTCCAAAGATAGTGCAAACGAACCCCGCGAGGCACAAGATGTCCGCCTTCGAAAGATAGAGCGGCTTAAGATAAAGATCGAGGAAATAGGCGTCGGTGGAGAAGAAATCCTTAAGGAATACAGGGAAGTGGTTGAACGTGATCAGTTCCTCGCAAAAGAAACCGACGATCTTATCAAAAGCGCGGAAGCACTTGATACATTAATTCAAGAACTTGAGGAGAAAATTGAAATTGAATTTAAAGACGGGGTCAATAAAATAAACGAAAAATTCCAAGAACTATTTGCCCTCGTATTCGGCGGAGGAAAGGCTACACTCCGGCTTGTCGCGATCCAGCGGAGAAAAAAGAAAGAAGATGACCCCTCTCTGCTTGTCGACATAGAAAACACCGGGGGAGAAGATGAAGAACCCTCTCTGAAAGAACCTGACGGTGTCGAAATATCAGTCTCTTTACCGCGTAAAAAAGTGAAGAGCCTGGAGATGCTCTCGGGAGGGGAGCGGGCGCTCGCATCAATCGCGCTTATATTTGCGATGACGCAAGTGAAGCCGCCCCCATTTTTGATATTGGATGAGACTGATGCCGCTCTTGATGAGACTAATTCTCGAAAATACGGGGAAATGCTTCAGAGCCTCTCAAAACATACGCAGTTGGTCCTTATTACCCACAATCGTGAGACAATGGGTATTGCCGGAGTTCTCTATGGGGTAACGGCGCTTGACGGCGTATCTCGTCTTCTCTCTGTCCGTTTTGACGAAGCGAAAGAGCTTGCGCAGAGTTAGATAATCATCAGCATCGGGGGAACCTTTATTGGCGGCAGTGACAAGCCGCTATTTTCTGTTTCCCAACGCGTGTGCGATAGTGTCAGTATCCGAGTATTCAAGCTCGGTTCCCGTCGAGATACCTCTTCCGAGAGTTGTCACGCGCAGAGGGCGTTTTTTACCGATCGGGAAAAGCTGTTCTTTAATATAGGTACTTGTGACATCTCCTTCCGGATGTGCAGAAAGGGCAAGGACAACCTCTTGTATATGTGTTTCTTTGGAAATCTTCATGAATAACTCTTTGTCTTTCAGGTGTTTCGGTCTTTTTCCGGCTCCGATGGGTATCAATCCTCCTAAGACAAAATATTTGCCGTTGAACATGCCACTTTTTCGTATTGCATCAAGGTCCTGATCTTTTTCGACTATAAGGAGCAGTTTTTCATCTGCAACGGGATCGAGGCATGTGTTGCACTGCGGAAGCGAATCCTTTGGTTCGAAAAATCTGTAACATGAGGAGCACTGGGCAGTCTCCTCCTTTATTTTTTGTATAAGAGAAGCGATTTCCTGTGAAACTTGAGCATCTGAGCGCAGGAGAAAATAAACGAAACGGCGTGCTTGGCGCATACCGATTCCCGGGAATAAAGAAAAATACTCCGTCAGTTTATCAATAGGGGACATATAAAGATATGAGATTCTTTATTTCGTCGAGCCCCGCCGCAGGCGGGGCGAGCGAGGAGCGAAATGAAAACCTTAATTTTCTTTTCGTCCGAGCTCTGCCTCCTGCATGCGCAGGCATGGCCGCAGGCAGCGAAGACAAAACACGGGTTCAATCGGGGAACCTTTGTTTCTCTAAAATTCGACTTCTCGTGCACGGTTAAGTTCTTCGACGGCAGCATTTCCTTCCAAACTCAAGAAAGTAGTCTTTCGTTCATCAAAATATAATTTTACCTTCCCCAAAGGACCGTTTCGATGTTTCTCGACAATTATCTCGGCGACATTTGTCCGCTCTGTCTCATCTTTGTATTTATCGCTCCTGTGGATGAACATAACCACATCAGCATCCTGTTCAATAGATCCGGAATCCCGAAGATCCGATAAGCGCGGCCGGTCTCGCCGTTGCTCGACGGCGCGATTCAATTGCGAGAGGGCAAGCACGGGAATATTGAGTTCGCGCGCAAGCGCTTTAAGCGAGCGAGATATTTCAGTCACTTGCTGTACCATTGAATCGTAGTTTCTTTGCGTGTGAATGAGTTGGAGATAATCTATGACCAAAAGTTGCAGATTGTGCTCTCGTTTAAGCCGCCGTGCGACGGAGCGCATCCGGAGCACTGTATTTGACGGTTGGTCATCGATATATATGGGTGCTGTCGAAAGGCGATCGAGGGAATCGCGGATTTTTGAGAATTCCTCGTCAGTTTTAAGTTTCCCGGTGCGTAATTTCCACGCGTCAACAAGAGATTCCGCGGCAAGCATCCTGTCTACGAGTTGCTGAGAACTCATTTCAAGAGAAAAGATACCAACAGGTATATTGTGTTCGGTCGCTGCCTTCCGCGCAATATCAAGCGCCAAAGTCGTCTTCCCCATAGAAGGTCGCGCTGCGAGGATTATCAGGTCAGAATTTTGAAATCCGGCAAGTAAATTATCGAGCTCTCTGAATCCAGTCGGGACACCGCGGAGTTCCTCAGGAGATTTTTGGAGTGCATCGAGGCGATCCCACGCTTCCATGAGTCCGTCTTTAAGTGCGATGACTTTTTGCGATGAAGTGAGGTTAGTTATGGAGAATATTTTTTTCTCCGCCTTATCCAAAACCTCCTCAAGTTCATCTGCTTCGTTGAAACCGAGTTCTCCGATAAATTCAGAAGCGGATATAAGTGTACGGAGGATATATTTTCTTTGGATCAAAACTGCATAATGGCGAGCATTCACCGATGAGGGAACAACGCTCACAAGCTCCGTAAGATATGTTCTTCCACCGATTTGAGAAAGCTGTCCCTTTTCATCCAGGCGTGCCGAGAGAGAAAGAAGATCAATTGGTTCTTTTTTTTCATGAAGTTCGAGCATCGCCCGATAAATGATGCGATGTTTTTCCGAATAGAACGAATCTGGCGATACAATATCCAGGACGTCGTACATTGTTTCAGGACGAAGCATCACCGAACCGAGGAGTGCTTTTTCTGCATCAAGAGATTGCGGGGGGATCCGGATGGCGTTGTGTGGATTTTTTTCCATTTAGAAAATTATACGAGCTGTAATTAAATTCATCTTAACACGAGAACCCCTTATTTATTCTCGACGCAATGCCGTGGATTCTGTGAAATCTGTGGATTGGAGAATTTCAACAGCATGAACCTGAACATGATTTAGTGTGTGATCTTAACCCATACGGACATAAAACATGAACAGTGACCCATAGAGGATAGTAATTTACTGTCTCGCATACCCGAGATAGTAAATACTAGTCAGTTGCATTGAGCCTTCGATCGTCTCTCAGCCCTTAGTAACGTCTCGTCTTGCCGATAATCTCAAGTTGACTGTCTATCAAGTGGACTTTGATAAAAGTATACATCACATTTTACATCATAGCGAGCGTGAATCTACATCGTGTAGCCGAGATATAGACCCGCACTAAAGATGCTTAATGCTCTGGAGGCTTGCTTACCTGCCACCATGCCTGCGCATGCAGGAGGGCAGGCACCACAAAGTATTTTTATAGCCAAAATAGTGTAGAAATCCCTATAAAATAGGTCGGCTAAGCGAGAAAATCAAAGAACAGTCAAAATATAGTGGCTTATCCAAGGACGCAAAAGGATTGATCATTGGAAACTTATAAAAAATCATATTGTTGAGTCTTAAAAATCAAAAATAGTTCACTGGTGCCGCACTCAGCACAGGTTTCATTGGACATAAAACGCACCATGCGTGTTCGTACCACAGTTGCCGCGCATCGGCTGACGGACAACTTATCCACATTTTGTCTAGTTCGGATAGCCGAAATGTCTTACAATTAAAGGGTAACGAGAACTCTTTAAAACTGTCATCTCGGTTCTTGGCAATGGAATCAGAATTTTTTTTGGAAGGAAAAAAATATATCTCGTCAAAACAAGCTGGCGAGTTGTTCGGCTACACGAGTGACTACATTGGCCAGCTTTGTCGTGCTAAAAAACTGGATGGGAAAATACTCGGCAAGACGTGGTTCATAACCGAGGAATCGCTATTGGCGCACCAGAACAAGAAGAACGAGAAACAGAGTAAGAAAAACAGACCTCGTCCTGCCGAGGATGCTCGCCCAGACGAAGAATCAATAAGTTACGTAGAAATGTGGGGGAGTGCCCCATCTCCGCAGCGCTCTTTAAAAGAAGAACGTTCGGGTGAAATACATATCACTCGTTCTTATCGCGCCCTAGAAGATATTGATAGTTCTTGGGAACAAGTTCTCTTCTCCGGCAGTTCAGCGGGAGAGTATGCGATACGTAAAAATATTTCCGAGAAAAAAACTGCGCTATCTCAAGCAGGCTCTGTGCAAGTGACAATCTCGCAGAACTTTTCTCAAAAAGAAAAAAATGCTCCCGCGTCACGGTATGGCATTTTGCGAAATGAATTTGAAAAACAAAATAAGCGCACCAAAGAAGACCGGCTGGTTGGAAACTTTTTACAAACGACTACTAGATTTAGCGATTTCATCTCTCCGCGAACCGCACTCCAATTTACTGCATTCATTTTTATGCTGTCGGCGATAGGGGGCGGTGCGTTTTATGCGAACAATGTTTTTACATACGACAGAAGCTCCTCATATGCAGCCTCTGAAACTGCATCGGAAAAACTCCTGACCATGGCTGAAAACTGGAGCGATAGAATGGTGACAAAAATCTCGACTTTTGATGACAAAATTGTCGCGAGAACGGCTGGTTTCGCAGCGAAACTCGATGGTATTCTGGCACAAGAAGATGTATTCGAAAAGGAAGTCGTTTTGCTACAAGACCAAACGCCGGAAAACCAAGAATCCCAAGATTTTCAAGGGTTTTCTGTCTTCTCACGAGGTATTGCGCAATTTCTTAACGCTTTCGGAGAAGAGCTCTCGACTATTACTCGCAGCGCAATGACTTCTATAACATCTGGAGCGCGGGAATATCTGCAGGTCATAAAAGCCACAGTTCACTACGTGAAATACGATCCAAGTTCGCTATTCTCTAACCGTATAAGTACGCGGTACTATGTCTCATTTATCGACACAACGATCAGAGATGAAAGCGCCCGGGAAAGGCTTGCAACGTTCTCGCTACCATCGCTTATACCCGACATATCGTCTATCGCATTGCATACCGGAATAAAATATGCCGCATTTGTAACGTATCAAAGCATACATACTACGGGAGATATTTTGAAAGCAGGCTATTCATTATTCTTCGAGACCGATGAGGATATGACCCACGTCGCGGTTATCGAGCCTAAGCAAGAAGAAAGGGAATCAATTCTCTCCGAAAAAATTTCCGCGCTTGAACAAGAAATCAAGTATCTCAAGACTCAAGGAGTTTCTGTCGTATTCTCTCCCGGCGCTCCCGCTATCGTAGAGCGGGCAATCGAGCGAGTTACCCCGGGGGTCTCCGATGCGATTCTTGACGATAAATTAAATACGCTCGAAAACAAACTTCGCCAGGAAATTTTTAGAGTACAGGGTTCGACGAACTCAACCGTACAAAGCAACGCTCGCGCAATTGCGCTTACAAACGTCATCAATCGCTTATCGAATGTCACTATCACGGATGCAACCGTAAGTGGCGTCTCTGGTCTTACCGATGCGGACATACCGAACGATATTGTTGCGTCAAATTACTTGCCGCTTGCGGGAGGAACGCTTACCGGAACCCTGACGGGGACGAATGCCGTATTTACCGGCACACTGGGAGTTGGGACTACAACACCTTCAGAAGATTTTGCGGTCGCGAATCGCATCTATGTGGGTGGCACGGGCACTTCGACTATACAAAACAACTTAAGCATCTTAGGTTCTATCGCCATCGGCAATGTGTGTATCAACTGCGACTCAAGCGGCGGATTCTCGGGAGCAGGTATCTCAGCTTCCGCAACATCCACGTTCTCAGCGCCGCTTATTGCGACATATGTACCACCGAATGCCCACACCTTCCCTGCATGGTCAATTGGCGCAAGTGGCTCAAATGTCACAAGCGCATCGCTTGTCATTAATCCAGCATCGGCATCTTCCGATACGAACCTGCTGGGTGTCGCGGTTAACGGCGCCGTCCGGTTCCTTGTTGATGCGGAGGGAGATGTGTTCGCGAACTCACTGACGTCCGTTGGCGGGGAGACACTCTCAACGACGACTATCGCAACCCTTACTGTCGAAAACAACTCGACGTTGGGTGACGCAACAACGACAGACAGGGTCTATTTTAACTCTCGTATTGGCTCGTCTCTTATCCCGACGGCAAACAATATCTTGAATATCGGGGACACGACAAATGGTCTCGCGTGGCGAACGGGAATTTTCGGAACTTCACTCGGTGTCGGCACAACGTCTCCTTCATGGCCGCTTGCGGTCGCCGGAGCCGGTTCTTTTGACGACTACGTGCGCGCATCGTATTTTAATGCCACGTCGAGCACAGCAACCTCGACATTCTCGGGCGGCTTAACCGCAAACAATATCAAGATCGGTTCCGGCACATATCTCTTCAATGCGGCCACGTCTTCGTTCACGCAAGGCATCAATATTTCCGACGGCTGCTTCTCCGTCGACGGCGTGTGCGTCGTCGGACGCGTCACTTCAGTAACCGCAAATGCAAACAATACGCTCACGATCTCTCCCACATTTGGTGATGTGGTCGCAGGATTAAACCTTTCGAATCCAAACACATGGACAGGGCTCCAGCAATTCTCCGCAGGAGCATCGACAACACGCCTCTCTGTCATCGACACGTTCTATGTTGGAGGAACCGCGACAACAACACTCCAGGGGAACACGACGGGCACATCAACCATTCAAGGTTTCTTGAACGTAATGGGAACAAACTCAACTTCGACATTCAGCGGCGGCATCCAGGCGACATATCTCAATATAACGGGAACTATCGCGACATCGACATTCGCGAACGGCATATCGTTGACGTCGGGATGTTTCCGGTTGCCTGACGGTTCGTGTGCCGGTTCCGGAGGAGGGTCTCTTCTCAACAGCGCACTCACGAAAGGATACTTCGTGGTCGGCAATGACGCCGGATTATCACAGGCGACATCTTCAATCTTTTTGTCTTCGACCGGAAATTTCGGCATCGGTACCACATCACCATGGACGCGCCTTTCTGTCACGAACACCGTTTCCTCTGCGCAGGTGTCAATCGCATATGATGCGGCGACATACGCCACATTCCAGGTCGATTCGGTGGGAGACCTTATCGGCGACCCGCAAGGGAACGATTTCCGCTTGAATGACGACAACCTCTGGGTCTGTGCGAGCGGCGCCTGTCCTACGGGGAGCCCGGTCGGTACGGGAAATCTTATAATAGAAACTGCCATAGGTATCGCCTCATCCACGCCATGGACTGGGTACGAACTTGCGGTTGCGGGAGATATCATCATAACGGCGACAACAACCCTTGGTAACAACTTCAAATTTGCGCCAATGGTGGGCACAACGACGGAAATGGGCCTCTACAACTCATCCGGTTCGCTTATCCTCATCTTCGACGAATGGCAGTAAATCAGCATATGATATAATTGGAAATATAAGTGAATACGGCGCGATTTTGTTGTAGGGAGTCTATAGTAGCGTTTATTAGTAATTAATAACCATTGACCCGTGATAGGTGACCATTGACCCATTTTTTAGCGGTCAGATGTCAATTGTCAGAAGTCAATTGTCAAATATATATGTTTGGACTTGGCATACCGGAAATCATCGTCATCGTTCTCGTAATTGGAATCCTCTTTTTTGGTAGCGGTAAAATCATAGAATTTGCGCGCAATCTTGGGCGATTCTCCGGCGAATTTAAGAAGGGGAAGAAAGAAATCGAAAAGGAACTCCGCGAAGGCGAAAAAGAGACTGAATGATCGCCAGAACTTTTATTAGCGACGTAGAGCAGGGACTATATGGAGACAGGGAAGATCAAAGAAAAATTGGAGAAGATAAATGCGAACAGGAGAACAGTCCTTAAGTGGCTCATCTTTGGCGCCGGCGCATTTGCTTTGGGAAAAATTTTTGGGCCATATGTCGGTTTATCCCGGCCGCAAGAATTAAACGGCAAGAGCGCATTCAAGAATTTCAAAGTCGTGGAAACCAACAAAGAATTGCGGCTCTACAACCGCATGGGAGATGAAATCTTTATTATAGAGAAGGAAGGATTCACCGATAATCAATGAGGGGTGAATTCGGATTATAATTATTCCTGATTCTTACGTATGGCAATTCGCGTATCAGTTTCCCGTGTCGACATGGACGACAAGACGCTCCAGAAGCCGGTCCTTAAAGACTACGGCGAAACTCGTATTGCCGAAAACTCGAGCACTGCATACACCATTGACCTCACTCGCGGCAATGTCTACGAAGTGACGCTTACCGCGAGTTGTACATTTACATTTTCAAACCCGCCGGCATCAGGTACTGCGGGAAGTTTTACGCTTATTTTAAAACAAGACGCGACAGGGTCCCGGGGCGTCACATGGCCAACCTCGGTCCAATGGGAAAACGGTTCGGCTCCCGCTATCACGGGCACTGCAAGCGCGACCGATATTCTGACGTTTACCACAACAAACGGCGGCACCGCATGGTACGGGTTTTTGAGCGGTCTTGCGTTTGCGTAAATAAATCTACGAAAATATCCAAAGCGAAGCCTTGTATCAAATAATCCATACTGCAAAAGACCGCGTGCAATCCAGCATCTACTCCAACGCTAGGTTTTTTCCGGTCGTTACGGAAAAATTCTTGAGCATTTCCGGTATTGATTTCGCGTACCCTTTTTCTCCTTCAAAAAATTCTAGTAAAAACTCGCGTTGGGTGAGTGAAGGAAAGTTTTTCTTTCCCATGTAATCCAGATGACTGCTCCACCGGTATGTATTGAGATGCTCTGCCGCCATTTTCGGATTTTTGATGCCACGCTCCCTCCATTCCGGCAGTGTCAGATCAAGGGGGTTAAAATGGATGTAATAGGGAATCCATGAAAAGTGCCTGTCGCTGTCTATCGGCACCGATTTATATTTTCCTTGAAACAATGCGCCGCTTCTCTCATATCGTTCGTTAAAATATTTTGCATACCCGCCATTCAATTTTTTCATAAAAAGCGGTACGCCATCATGAGCGAGCGGGGACACAAGCAGGTGATAATGATTCGGCATCAGACAAAACGCATGGATATGTACCAACAATATCCTCTTTCTTCTCCCCACTTTTTCAAATACTGGACGTCGGACGTCCAGTATTTGAAAATTGCGGGTATTGTTAGTGTCAACATTTGCGACATCATTAAATTCAAACATATCGTGCATAAATCGAACATGATCTTTCTCATCAAGAAAGATAGTTCTTTTATCAACACCCCGGTTAAGTATATGAAAAAGCATCATGGTCTTTTAAATCTACAATACTGGACGTCCGACGTCCAGTATTGGTTATCAACACGTTAATTCTCTGTAAAAAGATATATTTTCTGTATAATTTAAAGGTGAAAAGTAATAAACAGTGAAGGACGTCCGACGTCCAGTATGAAACGCGGGCGCGGCGGGAGTCCATCTTTTTTAACTTTTTTAAAACTTTCAACTTTATAACTTTATAAACTTTTAACTTCGTTATGCACCGCTTCAGAAAAAACAGGGTAGCTTGCGAACTTTTCATGTGGGGAACGAATGCTTCCGGACATCTCGGTCTCGGGGATGTCGTAAATCGTTCATCTCCGGTTCAGGTCGGCGCTCTCAATACATGGACATTTATAGCAGGCGGCAGTAGTCATAGCTTTGGCATCAGTTCCAATGGAACACTTTGGACATGGGGAGCGAATGCTTCCGGAGAGCTCGGTCTCGGGGATGTTGTAGATCGTTCTTCCCCCGTGCAGGTTGGTTCTCTCTCCACATGGGTATCGACAACGGGAGGAAGCAGCCACTCCATGGCCATTAAATCTGACGGCACGTTGTGGGCGTGGGGAGGTAATAGTAGCGGCGAACTCGGCCTCGGGGATGCCGCGAATCGCTCGTCTCCTGTGCAAGTGGGCTCACTCACTACATGGACAGCGGTTACTGGAGGAAGCAACCACTCCATGGCCATTAAATCTGACGGCACGTTGTGGGCGTGGGGAGGTAACGCTCTTGGCCGGCTTGGACTTGGAGACGTCGTACTCCGCTCCTCTCCCGTTCAGGTTGGTGCGTTAACTACTTGGACATCTGTCGCGGCGGGTGGTGGACATACCCATGCTCTTAAATCTGATGGCACGCTCTGGGCATGGGGAGCTGGTGGGTATGGCCAGCTTGGTCTGGGTAATACAGAGCACTACTCTTCTCCTGTTCAGGTCGGCTCCCTCACTACATGGGTTTTGGTCATAGAGGGAGATTATCACTCTCATGCCCTCAAATCAGACGGCACACTCTGGGGACAAGGATTCAACGGCCCAGGCGTGCTTGGTGTGGGGGATACTGTCCATAGATCATCTCCTGTTCAAGTTGGAGCACTCACAACATGGGTCTCACTTTCAAAAGCGCGGGGTAGACATATGGTTGCCATTAAGTCTGATGGTACTCTGTGGGCCTGGGGGACAAATACTTCTGGACAACTCGGCATCGGGGATGCTGTAAATCGTTCATCTCCGGTTCAAGTAGGGTCCCTTACTACATGGGTGTCGCTTGGAGAAGGATACTCCCACTCTGCTGCCCTCAGCCGCTCGGAGGGGATGAGACGATAGGTTATAGGTAATAGGTTTTAGTCGGATGTCCACCAATTAAGATTATTTGAGTCGCGGCGCGCCAAAAGCGCGTCGCCGCGTTTGCGTTTTGGCGGTTTTTTGATACAGTAAAACACATAATGCCGCAAAAAACAGACAAAAAAACTCTTCATTTTATGGCGGGCCTGCCCCGGGCAGGTTCGACCATGCTTATCTCTCTCCTCTCCCAGAATCCGCGCATTCATGGCGTACCTATCTCCGGCCTCTGCGGTATATTTACCGGCATTTATGCGAATTGGGATAAAGGGGAATTTCATATTGAAACGCCGAACCCTGAGGCAAAACGTGCCGTGCTCTCCGCAACACTGGGCGCATACCACGAAAATGCGAAAAAACCGATTATTATAGATAAGAACCGGCAATGGACACCGCACATCCTGCTTCTTGAGGAAATCCTTGGGAGAAAAATAAAAATCATCGTTCCGGTCCGCCCGATTGTCGAAATCCTCGCGTCGTTCGAGAAAATACGGCAGACACATCCGCTTGAGCTGACCGGCGCCGATGAGGCTATCGGGGGAGGAACAACTATCGCTGCACGGGCAGAATATTTCGCGGCCCCGAACGGCGTCTTGGGGCTTGCATACAATGCGACAAAAGATGCGGTTGTTGCAGGATTCCTCGACCGGCTTCTCTTTGTTGATTACAACAAACTCATGAACGACCCAGAAACTCAATTAAAGCGTATCTATGAATTCCTCGGCGAAGAATCCTTCAAGCACGATTTCAAAAATATCACGCGACCAGGAGAATCAAATTGGCGCGTGCATAAATTCCCCGGGCTTCATGATGTCCGGCATGTGTTTGAGAAACAAAGTCCCGACGCAAAGCGCATTCTAGGGGACGAAGTATACGCGCGATACAACAAAGAGGAGCCATGGGAAGCGTGGACATAAAGAGACAATTGACATGTGACAATTGACCTTTGACTATGAACTATGAAAAAATTCCGTTTCAGAATTTCGTAAGGCATTATTAAGCGCAAAATAACAGTCACATGTCAAATGTCAAAGGTCACATGTTAGTCACTGCGTGCGCCATATGCAAGAACGAGGAGAAAAATATTCCGCAGTGGCTTAAAAACACTGCGGATTTTGATTACCGTGTCGTTGTCGACACCGGAAGTACAGACGGCTCCGTAAGGCTTCTTCACGATGCGGGAGTTGTTGTCGTCGAGAAAGCATTTGAACCATTCCGTTTTGATGATGCACGAAATACTGCTTTAGAACTCGTACCCGCGAATACTAATTGGTGTATCTGGCCGGATTTTGATGAATATTATGCCGATGGATGGCGGAATGAGATTCTTCGGCTTGTCGGAGAAGACCCATCCGTAACGCGGATAACATACAGAACATTCCAGAACATGGACGGAGAGATGCCCGAAGGAGCAGAATCTGGAACGCTCATGGAGAGCAAGATACACAAATACGGACTCTACCGGTGGGAAAAACCGGTACATGAGTATCTTTCATACGTTGGCGATGCAGAAGAAGTTGTCGCCCATGCGGACACCATCAAAAGATACCATCTTCACGTTCCGTCCGAAAAACGGAAGAAGCTCTATTTCGAGATCGCAAAAACGGCAATCGAAAAAAATCCCGACGATGAATATACGACATGGTTTTTATTGAAGGATTACTACACTTTCGGAGACCTTGAGAAAAGCGCCGAGTATGCAAAAAAATACCTTGAACGAACAAAGGGGAATACCGATTTCAGAGCCATCGCGCACAACATCGTGAAGGAAAATGAAACAGCACACATGCAAAAAGAACTGTCTCCGCAGGCGGTGCAGAGCTTCATCATGCATCTTTCGCGCCAGAGGGAATTGAATGCGGGCATAGAGCTTGCGCGACTCTACCTCAAAAAATTCCCGAATGATTTTCTGATAGCGAATGAGCTCGCGGGAATGCTGTATCAGAGGAAAGATTTCAAGGAGGCGCTTGCTGTCGCGGAGGTCCTTGCACGCACCGCGCCTCACGATGACGGTGTATCATTTAATCTTGCGAAGTGTTATCACATCGTCGGAAGACCGGATGATGCACGGAAACTCCTCGAACAGCTCTACAATAAAGATAAAAACAACAGGGATTATGCTCTCGATTATGCGCTCTATTTAAGCGGGGAGGGGAAATTCGACGAGGCGGAAAACATTCTCCGCGCGTTGCGCCCCGACGACAGGACGCGATTTAACCTCGGCTGGTACGAAATGCGGAAGGGAAATTTTAAAGAAGGATTTGCGCTCCGCGACTTCGGCCGCACCGAGCACTTGTGGGGAAGTGAGCACCTTGTGAAGATGCCAGCCGAAAAGCGGTATAAAAATGGCGTGCCGCTTCACGGGAAAACGATGCTTCTCATGGGTGAAGGCGGAATGGGTGACGAGATGATTTTCGCGCGTTTCGCGCATATTCCCAAAGAACGGGGAGCGAAAAAGGTCATCGTGGGGTGCCTGCCGCAGCTTGTCTCCATATTCAAGCGTTCGCTCAAGGGTGTCGATGAAGTACTACCGCTCTCGGAAGCAAAGGAGCGCGCGTATGATTTTTATATTCCCATGATGAATGCGCCAAGCCTGCTTTCGCTTGAAAATCCCGTTGTTGATTTCCCGTATCTTTCTTCCGATACAGAACGACACGCGCGATGGAAAGAAACGCTCGACTGCATAGCGGACGGGAAGCCGAAGATAGGAATACGGTGGGCGGGGAACCCGCAATTTGAACATGAGCAGTTTCGCACCGTAGAACCAAAGCACTTCATGGAGCTTTCTCGGTACGGCCAGCTTTTCTCGCTCCAGAGGGACTGGGGAGCGGATTGGCTTCCACATAATCACGGGGTATATGATTTACAACATGACCTTACGGATTGGGACGAGACTCTGGCGGCGATTGCGAATCTCGACATGGTCGTATCAAGTTGTACGAGCATTGTGCATGCGGCGGGAGCGCTGGGAATCCCCGTGTGCGTCATTGTGCCTATCGCGTCATACTTCCCATGGGCGGTTCCCGGGAATAAAAGCGATTGGTATCCGTCTGTAACTGTTTTCAGACAAGAGAAACCGCGAAGCTGGGAGGAACCATTTCAAAAACTGCATGATTTTTTGAAAGGTTATAAATTTTAGGTATCAGGTTTTGGGGTACGTTATTCGCCACCTAAAACCTAACACCTATAACCTAATGCCTATTTTATGTTACATGTTATCTTTAGAACCTGTACCCGCGTCGGCAACTTGAACGCCCATCGGTTCGGCGAGAGGCGACCTTTTACTGACTCGAAGAGAGAACTCGTTCTTGCGTGCCTCAACTCTTTAGTGCGCTCATTGGGCGAAGAGGGGGTTGTACACGTCCTTGATGACCATTCGCCGGACGCCGATGCCGACGCGATCAAGAAGCTCCTCGCAAGCTACGGGGAGAAACATCTTTTTGTCCCGCTTAAAGAAACCGGGAACGGGCATTCATCCGATGCCGCCCTTGAGTATGCACGCGAGAACGCGTTCGAGCTTATCTATTTCTGTGAAGACGATTATTTACATCTCCCGCATGCAATACCCTCAATGCTCGATTTTTATAAGAAAAAAGGGGCGATTATTTTTCCCGTGGATTACTTTGACCGATACGTCGAACCATACCCCTCTCATATCTTTCTTGGAACATATAATTATTGGCGCTCAATACGGCATACAACTTTCACGTTCATGCTCGACAAGCGCATATTGGAAACATACTGGGACGTCTATAAAGAACTTGCACGGCGCAATATGGACGCCGTCGGCTC
>CAZNJQ010000003.1:0-6245 GCA_964573545.1 uncultured Candidatus Saccharibacteria bacterium
GGCGTACTCCTTGTGCGGTGTATGGGAAGTGTTGCACTTCAGCCTAGAATTTAAGGGAAGGTATTGACACGAGTAAACTAGCATGTTAACATCGCAGAACCTGTCAACCCCGCGATAAAAGGAGTCTACGGATGAACTGGGAAAAACTGTACGAGGGAATCATGCGCACCTTGAAGCACGACCATCCTCACCCGTGCAAAGTCGCCGTCCACGATGAAGCCCAGCTTCATCTCGGCGAAAGTGCGGCGCGGCAATTGGCTGCGGAACACGGAAAGGAAATCAATCTCAAAATGATTCCCCCCGAAAGTCACGGAGAAATCCCCGTCGGGACGCATTTGTGCGAAAAATAAGCAGGAACAGGATAAAAACAGCCGCCACGGTACTATCGTGGCGGTTTTTTCTTTTCCCCGAAACGCGGACTACATTACGGAATGATGTGATGAAACCCTTGGTGATACCCGCGTGGATGCCCCTTTTTATCGAGATTAAGCCATTTGAGCTCGATCGGTTTTATGGT
The DNA here is from genome assembly GCA_964573545.1 of uncultured Candidatus Saccharibacteria bacterium. GTDB lineage: Bacteria > Patescibacteriota > Minisyncoccia > Phycocordibacterales > UBA2135 > CAZNJQ01. The sequence goes on from CAZNJQ010000003.1 coordinate 518, forward strand.
GAATGCGACAAACCCCCCGCTACCGATGCGAAAAATCGGGAATTGGTCAATGTGCTCAAACCCTATTTTTGCGAGTATTTTGAGGTACAAGCCATCCGTGAGCGGCTCCGCAATGCCTTTCGCCTGAATCGTTATGGGTTCGGGTCCAAAACCAACCGTGATGGCAACGGCGCCGTTTTTCTCAATATCTTTCGCTTTCTCGCTGTCTCTGTATGAAACACAATGGAATGTAAAATCATCATCCACAAGGAAATAAACAGTCGCGCTGTGCGGTTTACCATCACTTGAAACGGTTGAAAGCACCATCGTTTTGTGCTCTCTCAAGAATGCGAGCGCTTCTTTTTTGATATCATCAGTCGCCATAGGTTGCGTTATTTGTGTATGTCGCCGCCGTTTCTGGTTTCTCGCTTTTCAGGTGCCCTGCGACGACAGCGCCCGTAACTCCCAGTAAAACAATGAGGATAAAGCGCGTCAGGAACTTCAGAAATGTGGGATTCAAGGAGGATTGCATCCCCTTTATTGTATCACGGGGGTCGAGATAATGCCTGCCTTCTCAAGCGCTTTCTCGCCCGCCTTCAAAAGCGCTTCAAAGGGAAGAGGCTCTTCGCTTTTTTCCCTATACGAAAGCCATGTATCGAGGAAGTCTACAAATTTCGCGTGTTGCCAGAAGCTCTCCGGAAAGATACCTCCGTTCCGCGCAAGAAGTGCACTTTCGGGGCGCTCCGTTCCCGTAAAATCGAAGTAGCTTGAATAGGAGTATTCAGAGAGATACTCGTGCGCCTGCTCGACGTCGCGGATGCCCTCATCACGCCATGTCGGGTCAATGTTCTTGATCGGGTTTAAGTGAATGTACGAGAGAAGGTAATTGATGTACGCCTCGCTCCGCGCATGCGATGACTTAAATCTCCCTTCAAAAAGCGCTCCCTGCCGCCCATGCCGCTTGTTGAAATACATCGAGTAGGCGGTGAGAAGTTTTTTCATGAATCGCGAAATGCCGCCCGCGGCAGCTTCTTTAACAAGAAGATGGAAATGATTCGGCATAAGGCAATAAACGCCGAGCGCTACAAGCGGCTTCTCGTTCTTAAGTTTCTCTACAAGCTCCTTAAATGAGAGGTTCTTAAAGCGGTCGGTAATGGTCGTATTGTCGTTGTTGCACAAAAAAAGAAGCCGCATGAAGCGCTCATAATCTTTGGTATCCAAAAAAATCGTCCGCCTCTCAACGCCGCGGCTATAGAGATGGAAGCATTCATTCGCCGCAAAGGGAACCTTTCTTAGCATGATACAAACGATTATACGCCCCGATTTTATAAGGTAAAGCGGAAAACTGTGGATAACTCTGTGGAAGGATGGTCCTTTGTGTGGATAACTTTTCAGGCATTCGACATAACGCAACGGCACGACTCTTCGCAAGTTTAAAAATAGCAATAACTCTGCTATAGCAGAGTTATTGCTATTTTTGTTTTTCGAGATATTTTGATATTTTTAGTGGCAGTAAACGAAAAACACCGGAGTGCCGGTGCTTTTCGTTTTAGTATCCGCTTTCTTAATACCTCTTATTGCTTGAACACTTCCTGGAGCTTCGCCCGCGTCTTGGGGCCGACAAGGCCGTATCCCGCGTCTCCCGCTTTCGCAAGGCCGTACTTCACCTGGAATTTCTCAACCGCTTGTCTCGTCAGAGAACCGAAGAAGTTGGACTCATTGCCAGGAGAGCCTGCGCCCGCTGCAGCAATTCGCGTATCAGGGTCCGAGTTCAGAAGCTGTTGGAGCCGCTTGACGTCAGGCGATGACACGCCGACGAAGAGCGAGGTGTTGAAGACCGGCGAGACTGCCTGTGCGACAACTCCCGGTTGTGCGACTGAAGGAGCAGTTGGAGTTGCCTTCGCAAAGACTTCGGAGAGCTTCGCCCGCGTCTTGGGGCCGACAAGGCCGTATCCCGCGTCTCCCGCTTTCGCAAGGCCGTACTTCACCTGGAATTTCTCAACCGCTTGTCTCGTCAGAGAACCGAAGAAGTTGGACTCATTGCCAGGAGAGCCTGCGCCCGCTGCAGCAATTCGCGTATCAGGGTCCGAGTTCAGAAGCTGTTGGAGCCGCTTGACGTCAGGCGATGAAACACCGACAGAGAGCGAGGTGTTGAAGACAGGCGAGACTGCTTGTGCAGTTGCCGAAGGTTGTGCGACTGTCGCCGCAGGAACCGTTGACACTGCGGGTGCGACCGTCACTGATGCGCCACCGCCGCCACCTCCACCTCCACCACCGCTACTGACGACACCTCCTCCACCACCAGAACATGTGCTTGAGGATGGAGTTACTGTCACAGTCTGCGAACCGCTCTGAGGACCTTTCAGAATTAAGACTGAGTTCGAAGAATTACATGTGAACGATTCAATGGCAGATGTCGGGCTCACAGTAAAGGTATTTTTCCCTGATGCGGTAAGCGATAACGAACTGCCGTTCGACAAGACGGCATCAAAGCTTCCGCCGTCGACGGTAATAGAATCGGCAGATGATTCACCCACAGTCATTGTGATACTGTTGGCGGTAATTTCCGTACCGCTCTGTAATAGCGCGTCATTCGCCGCGAGTGCGATGAGGGGAGCAAACAGAAAGCTTACGATGAATGCAATAGCTTTCATGAAATAAATGAAGTTAACAGATTAAACCTGATAAACCGAGAAATTAGAGACTTCCACCACCCGAGCACGCTCCTGCTTCAACGACGAGGGCATTCGCGTTATTGACATAAATCCTCACCACATCATTATCCGTCGCTTTCATCTGGATACATGTTCCTCGTGCAGTCACTGCGGATGTATTAAGAGAGACCGTTGTTGTGCCCGTTCCGCCGATGTGTACGTCTCCATTCACGCCAAGTTGGGCGCTCAACGATGGGGTCGATGTCCCGACGCCGAAAGAGCCGGCAATTCTAAGATTTCCGTTTGATGCTGTCGTCGTCGCATATCCATTAACCTCCAGGTCGCTGTTAATTTGGAGTTTGCCATCGGTGCCGACAGTTATGCCTGAACCGCTTCCGGCCGCATACCCACCACCGACGCTTACCGTGCCTGTCTGGGTGCTTGCTCCGGTAACAGTCAATGTGCCTTCGGTCGCGAAGTTACCGCTTGAGCCCGTTGTCGTCGCATATCCGTTCACCCAAAAACTATCAGAAAGCGTAAGCCGAGTCGTCGACGCTGCACCGCTTAAGTCAACTGCAAATACTTCAGAAAGGCTTGCGTTGTACAGATCGATCAAATCAGATGTCTGGCCCGCAACGCCAGTGATAACAAGCGGTATAGAATTTGTTGTTGTCGCACTCACATGAAGAACTGCGTGCCCGCTTGCGGCAGATGGGTAGAGAAGCGGCGCTGTTGTTGTTCCGAGCGCCATATAACCGCTTGCAACGGAGTTAAACCGTATCGCATTTGTGTTCTGGAGTATAAGCCCCCCGTCCGCATCAGTTGATGAAGCAACGGTGAGCCAATCAGAGCCATTGTATAATTTAACAACCCTGTTTGTGCTGTCGTAAAAGATACCACCTGCGGTCGCCGATGTGGGGTTGCTTGCAGAATTGTACAAAACAACCTGCTGGCTGTGTGTCGTGATTCCGGTAAGTGTTGAAGCTCCCGAGACAGTCAGTGTCCCGCCCGTTGAGATGTTTGTGCTGATTGTCGTTGATGCAGAGGCAAGAGCCGCGACAAACACGACCGACAAAACGACCGAAACCAATACCGCGTAGAAATTTCTATTCTTCAATACTTGTAACATAATGTGACTTTTGAACGCCTGAAAGCGTTCTCTGATAATGAAAGCTGATAATTGTACCAATATAAAGGCATTAGCCTTTATATTACGTCTTCGCTCGGAGGAAATGAAAACGCACTTTCATTTCCCATCCTCGCTCGACGTAATAAACTGACCAAATTTTTTAATGACGCATACACAAAGACAAGAGTATGCGCACCCGATAATGCGCACGCGTATAACGTCATTGCGACTCTTCTAAGTATACTCTTGCCATCCTCCACCGCAAAAACAAGGCTGTGGATAACTTGAATCGTAGTATCAGCTTTCGGGCTTATCCGGCTTCTCGTCGGAACATTATCCGCCAAAGAGCGGAATTACTCATAGCAAAACCCCGTCCTCGGCAACGCCGGGACGGGGTTTTGTTTACGGAAATCTTACTTTTTTGTTTTTAATACATTTCCAAGGCACTTTTCAATCCCTCGTCGCCGGGTATTTCCCGGATTCCCCGTTCAATAATAGCCCGTGCCTTACTTTTATCCCCCATCACTTCAAGATAGAAATCGGCTATTTGAACATACAGGTATGGCAATTTAGGGTCGTTCTCAAGCGCTTTGAGATAATTTTTCTCCGCCTGAACAGGATCTTTAAGATAGTATCCATAGAGAACACCGAGGTTTACAAACGATACCGAGTTCTGGGGCCTCAATATGCTTGCATACTCCCACGCCTCCCGTGCGCCCTCGTAATCTTCGATCTCTTTCCGTAAAAGCCCCAGGTCGGACCATTCATTAAAGAGCGATGCGTCTTGCTTTAAAAGCGCCACTATGCCGGCAATTTGCTTGCCGATACTCTCTTTTTGCTCAGCGCTTAAAGAGGCAGGAAAACGGATTTCTCGAACAAGACTTGGAATAGGCGTGGAAACTACGGGTGCGCCGCCGCCCACACTACCACCAATAGCCAGAGTAATTACTGCATCTCCACCGTTTTCTTCTCCAACATCTTCAGTGTCAGTAGTAGTACTCGGTTCGACGACCGGCTCTTTGGCGCCTTTCCGGACATCGGCATATATAAAGTAGCCAACCACACCGAAAACCAAAGCAAACAAAACAGATGCCACGGCAATATTCTTTTTATTCTTGTCCATACTGCATGAGCATATATGAGTTCTTTTGTTGTTTCAAGATGTGAATAAGCCTGTGTATATATCTGTGTATAGTGCATAGTAAGAACCGTCCTTATGTTTTCAGAACAAAAGTAAAACCCCCTATAGGGGGTTTTACTAGCCATCCACATCTCTCCTTTCGGAGAGGGTGAATCACAAGAGGCTTAGAGATTAGTGCGTGAACACGCGTGTAGACATGTCCTGACCAACGCTCGGGTAACCAGGCAAGCCGTATCCGTTTGTCCAGTCAGTTGCAGAGTTAGACGCTACAGCCGCAGTCAATGTCGTCGTTGAATTCGGTGACCATACGAAGCGATCAGTCGTTGATGCGCTGTTGTTCACCTGGTTCACTGTAGACATGTGTGCAGTTGCATTGTAGAACCCGCCTTCCTGAACACCAGACGGCTCGGCTGTATCAGCCAAGAGTTTGATGCTTACAGTCTCGACGTTTGACGCGGTCAAGGATGTAATCGTGTCTGCACGCAAGCTGTAGGTCTTCGACGTTCCTGCCTGGATAACTCTATCCACTGCAGCGTTGTCAAAGATTATTCTCAATTTCTCCTGTGCACCAACACCGGCCGTTGCAGATGACGATGTCGCAACACCTGTTGCATTCACCGCACCTGAAGGACCATAGAGCTGGAATCCGGAGATTGCAGAGAGACCGACAACGTTTATGTTGAAGCTTAACGCATGGAGTGTCACGTCGCGCCCTGCCGCAGCAGTCAATTTGATCTTGTAGAGATCAGTTCCTGCCGAGAGTGCGGATGTCGTGGTGACATCTTCGATAGTGAGCAATCCACGGTAAACCTTCGTCGCGTTCGC
>CAZNJQ010000003.1:6345-47278 GCA_964573545.1 uncultured Candidatus Saccharibacteria bacterium
TCCGTTGAACCTGCTTCGAAGCGATATCTCGCGAGAGTAACGTCAGCTGAACCCGCCTGTGCCGCTTTGAAGAGCACTGACGTGTCGTTTGCAACCGTGTATGAACCGTTCGCGGCCGCAGTCATAACCTGACCGTTCGCGTCGTTCAATGTCTCTCCGATTGTCTGGCCGGACGTGATACCTGATGCGGACGTCATTGTCGCCGCACCGTCAATGCCCCACCAGTACTTCGCCGTTACGCCGCTCTTGATGTTGCAGCGCATAGACAATGTCTTTGACGTTCCTTTTGCAAGGACAAGACCTGTGCCGTCAAACGTGATTGACGTTGAAGACGCAGTGTCGGATGTCGTCGGGTTCAAAACGTTTGAACCTGTCGTAAGCGATACCGCGCTTGCATCCGCGCCATCAAAGAGTTGGCAGTTCGTAAGGTCGGTCCGTGTTCCTGTTGTGTCGTAGTAGAGCGGAATTGATGTCACGCGGATATCTTCACCTGACTGGCTTGCGTCAAAGATGTAGCGAGCGAATTCAAACTTGTTCGCTCCAGAGATGACGGTTCGCGCTGTCGGCTGTGAAGAGACGGTAACAGTAAGCGCTCCCGCCTTGACGGTCTGCGTCGGGCCAGTGACGGCTGACGAAGGTGTCGGCGTGATAGTCTTTCCTGTTACTTGTCCCGTGACAGTCGTGAAGTAGCTTGTTGAGCCCGGCGTTGTGGACGCAATGACTGTGTCATTTGTCGCAAAGTCGGTTCCCAGCTTCGCCTTCAATATCGCGTTCGTGATACCGGTCGGGAATGTGACCGCATCGGTCAACGTGATTGAGCCTGATTTTGTTGTCGCGCCGGAACCATCCGCAGGTCCTGCAAGGACTGCGCCGTTCTGGTCAACGAGTGTCAGGTTCGTAATATCACCCAATCCGATGGTTGTGCCTGTGTTGTCGGTGAGCGTGAAATCGAACTTCATTGAAGCAATCGAGACAGCTTCACCTTTGACGTCAAAGGTAAGTCCCATGATCGGCTGGTTAGCAAGGTTCACTGCGATGTTTTGCGCAGGAACTCCCGCAGTCCACGTGCTGACGTTCATCGTACCGCTTGAGATAGTGACCTGTGCAGCATCGTAGAACGGATTGTTCGCGTTGCTGAACGCCGCGCCATCGGTTGATGCCGCAGAGCTTTCAAACGCAGGCATGATGCCGTATCCGTACTGATTGCCGACAAGGTGAATATCCGTTCGGCGGTCGACATCGAAGTCTATCTTTCTGTCGGAACCTCCCGCAACGTCAGCCTTGATGCTGATGTCTTTGGAGAATCCTTTCTTGACGACGAGTCCGCCTGATGGGAAGACCGTCGTGTAGTAACGACCGTCTTTCACTGCATCGTAGGTCACGCCCTCAACGATAGTTTTAACATTTGCAATGTCTTCCGCTGACGCTGATTCAGACTGGTACCACCTGATTGATTTCAGTGTAAGGTCTTCAACTGAACCTGCGGTGAACTTCACGCTTGAGAACGTGTATCCCGTAACGCCGACTTCCTTGGTCTGGTTTGCGCCAGGGTCAAGCGAGCCGCGAGACTGGGTTACAGAACCGATAGAGAGTGAATTGTTCACTGTGTGCGTCGCGCCAACGATTGGGAACGTACCGCGCACTGTCGCAGCGGTGTTCACCGCAACAACCGCGAGTGACGGCGTGTCGCCAGATTCTGTGGCGAGGTTGCCTGTCGTGTCCATGTTTGCGCCGACGATAACTGTCTTCGTTGTTCCCGCAGGAATCGTGAAGTCAGTTCCGACCGTTGCTCGGTGTTCCGAGTTTAAGGTCTTTTCAATGCCGATGAGCGTGCCATCTTCGTTCATGAGCACAATGCCCGAGAAAGAAGTGTCAGCCGCGAGGCCTTGTCGTTCGACGACAACGCTGCTCACGGTGACTGGGCCGTCATTTCCGGCAGTCAAGAGAATTTTCGTGAACGGAACTCGTGCCGCATTTTCAGGCGCGAGAGAATTTGCCGGCTGGTCGGCGGCTTTCGTTACCGTAAGCCCCGTGCCTGCAGGTACGACAACCGGAGTTGTCGGAGTCGTCGGCGTTGTTGAAACAGCGCCCGAGCACGACTCATTCATTTTCGCGCGCGTCATTGTTCCGAAGTAGCCGGTTCCTTTTGAGAGTCCGACTGGTGTCAAAACAGATGATGCGTATTTATCCTGGAATTTCGCAACCGCAGCCGCAGTCGCGGAACCGAAGTATGAGCTCTCGCTTCCCGGAGAACCCGCACCACTTACAGCAACGCGTGTCGCCGCATCAGAGTTCAAAAACTTCTGAAGCTTCATCACGTCATCGCCCGTGCTTCCCTTGGTAAGATTTCGAGACCATGTGTATGGACATACACCTGTCCCCGCAGTCGTACCGCCCTGAAGCGTTCCAAGCTGTGCCTGAAGTGCGCTGATGGTCTGGAGCAAGCTCTGGATCTGTGCCTGAAGATCTGCCGCAGTCTGCGCGTGCGCAGGAACCGCAAACAGAGTCATGCTCAGCATGAGTGCTGCACCCAGAAGACCAATCGCCATGACAGTTTTGGATGTAAATATATTACTCATAGTAAATTTTTAATACTGTACCTAATTACTGACAATGTTACTGATAAACCGTGCGAACAAAATATTGTTCGCGTGTAATGCGCCGTGCTCGTGACCAAATTCCGAGACGACGCATTTTTATATTCTTCGCCGATAAATTTCACGAGATTTCGACCACTGAATTCATACGCAATTTCTATGTGGCTTTACATGCGCCACTCGACCGTTATTTCTAAATGTATACACACTGAAAACGAACATCGATGAATCTTACTTCAATGATGCCTCTTTATTTTGTTTTCAATGTACGGATGCCTGTCCTTCCGCTCTGTATGCGCCTAACCCACAAAACAACTAAAGTATCCCTTTAGCTATCGGAATGGATTAGCACGATTCTTCCGTTCAGCCATCCTACATACCATTATAGTATGGGCTGAATAACAGTGTAAAATTATTATGTGGATAACTTTAAACCCTTGATTTCCAAGGGTCTCAATCATCCCTATCGCCGCAAATTCCGCAGTTCCCTGAAAAACAAGAAACGGTAGAATATGGGTGTTTTCACATAATAACTAGTGAAAGATACTAACACATTTCAGCGGAAAATGGCAATTTACGTCTCCGGCATTTCGTGTCGTGGTCACACATCTCAGCATCCCGGATACATCCGATACTCCTCCCAGCAACGTACTTCATAAAATTCCTAGCATCCTACTGGCAATAATTCCCCACGACAGAACGGCGACGGAACGGGGAATGGACTGCTACGCCCGTATGCGTCCTCCCCCTCTGCCGCTCAACATCTCTGCGGGAGCCGCGATCTCCTACCACAAACACGCTCCTTAATTAAGTGCCCCCTCTAAAATATGGAATGGGCCTACACGGGGCGCAAACTTCTTATGGAACAGCTCGAGACAGCGCTTCTTTCGAGTAGAGAGATCGGCCGCCGCTGGGTCACACGAGCGTATACTTGCTCCATCTTTTTTCGCCAATTTTTTTAATTATTCCCCTACTTACAAGGGTTGCGAGTTCTCGTTGGACCGTTTTCTCGCCGCATTGCGGCATCGCGCCAGCGATATCCTTTATGTCCGCATGTCCTTTTGTCCTTAAAAGTCCCACGATTGCCTCGTGTCGCGGATTATATCCTGCAATTTCTTCACTGCCCGCACTCGCGCCGCCTTCTATCACAGGCGCAACTGCCCCATCGGTCCCTGAAGGAATAGTTTCGCCCTGATTCCCCGCATTTTCTTTATTTTCTTTTGGTTTTTCAAGAGAATTAGGTCCACTGCCGAGTCCGCGACCTTGCCTGCGCGCCTGTTTTTCACCACGCGGTAATCGTTCATTGTCAAAAAAATGTTTCGGCAAGAGAAGATTTCCGACAGGGTCACCCCTCAAAAGTCGCGACTCCACACTCCGACACAGAAGTGTGTATTCCCTTTTCAATATTGAAGTGTTCATTTCAGATATAAGGGCAAGACGGCTCAAAAAATCCAGAAGAGATACTATGTCGTTCAGTCCTTTGTGAATCGGCGAATACGAGACATCCCGAGTCATGGAATTTTTATTGAAAATCGTGCCGATAAGCAGCATAAAATGCACAGCCTTTTCGCGAAGTTCCCACTTAAGCGGCTCACGGACATCGAGAAAATCCGTCAGGAAGTAGACCGCCGTGGTTAATTTCTCTGTCTTTGAGATTATAAAGGACAATTCTGTATTGTCCTTTATAACATCGTTTTGAGAATGTCCTTTATAAACCCTTATTTCTTGGCTCTTTTGTGGAGTTGCTCCATGTCCTTTAGAAATGTCCTTTTGTGTGTCCATGATGTGAATCGAGATACTGTGTCCATTACGCAATTTGTGTCTTTGATTATATAAAAGACATTCCGAAATGTAATCTTTACGGGAGACATTTTTAATCGTGTAACGCATTATTTAACATTTGACTACTGGCATGTGACCATTAACTCGTTCAGTAAAAAACCAGTGATTAAATTGGTGTGCGTCAAAGGTTAATTGTCAAAGGTCAATTGTTCGTTATGCTCACGAATCCTGCTTAAAATCCGTGCTATTATAGAGTCTATGAAACGGAAAAAAGACAGCGTATCTCCTCCATCATCTCTCTTTTCGGGACTTAAAGACGAGACGCGGCACTGGATACTGTCGGTTGTATCATTTTCAATTGCACTCTTCTTTGTGCTTATCGCATTCGACAAGGCGGGAATCGTCGGCACATACGCCCACAAGATACTCGCTTCGCTCTTCGGCATCGGCTACCTGCTCTTCCCCCTTATTTTTTTTATTGGAGGCATAGTGTTCCTCAAAGAGGAGCGGCCGTTCTTCCTCACGACAACACTCATCGGCGCCCTCTTTTTCTTTCTGTCGGGTCTGGGAACCATCGAAACAGTGCGTCCGGAGACAGGCGGGATGATAGGAAAAGCGCTTTCGGTGCCCCTTGTCACTCTCTTTGATGTGTATGCGACAACAATACTCCTTGTCGCGATCGCGCTCATATCGCTTCTCGTGATGCTTGATGCGACGCCGTCAAAGATGCTCCGAGGTTTCTTCGCGTGGGCTCGCGAAAAAGCAAGATTAGGGAAAGGCGCCGATATGGAAGAAATCCAGATTCAATCGGGTGTATCGGAGCCCGCCGACGACATTCACGAAAACGAGCCTGCTCCTGACGCGGATGATGACGCCGAGGAGCCGAGTGCGGAGAAAAAACCAGTACGCGCAGAAAAAAAATCCGCTCCTCGGGAAGAAAAAGCCGGGGAACGCGGCGTATTCTCATTCGCTTCTCTTTTTCGAACGCACGGAAAAGAATACACCTCTCCTCCCCTCTCGCTCCTTGAAACTGATCGCGGAAAGCCAGGCGTTGGCGACGTAAAAGCAAACGTCAATATCATTAAACGAACACTCCAGAATTTCGGCATTGATGTCGAAATGGACGAAGTCTCGATTGGGCCGTCGGTCACCCGGTATGCCCTAAAACCCGCCCAGGGTGTAAAACTCTCGCGGATAGTGGGCCTTCAAAACGACCTCTCTCTCGCGCTCGCCGCGCACCCTATACGAATAGAAGCGCCTATACCGGGAAAATCGCTTGTCGGCATCGAGATACCGAACAGTAAAAAAACGACTGTGGGACTGGGGTCCCTCATTTCGGTACCCGAGCTTGCGACAACCGAGATGCCGCTCGCATTCCCTATCGGGAGAAGCATTACCGGGCATCCGATAGTGGGAAACTTGAGCAAGATGCCCCATCTTCTTATTGCGGGAGCGACCGGTTCGGGAAAATCAGTGACCATCCACACCATCATAACCTCGCTCTTGTACCGGAATCCCCCTTCCCGCCTGTGCTTCATTATGGTTGACCCGAAACGCGTCGAATTAACCCTCTACAACTCAATACCGCACCTCCTCACCCCTGTCATAACCGACCCCAAAAAAGCTATCCTTGCGCTTAAATGGGCGGGAAAAGAAATGGACCGCCGATACGACATTCTTGAGCGGGAATCGGTCCGGGATATCGCTTCGTACAATAAAAACATCTATGAACCCGCACATGCCGCGGCAGAAGCGAAAAAAGGGTCGGGTGATGATGAAGACGAAACTCAAGAAAAGCCGGAGCTTCCCGAGGCAATGCCATATATCGTCATTATTATCGACGAATTGGCCGATATTATGAGCTCATACCCGCGCGAGCTTGAGTCCGCTATCGTGCGCATCGCGCAGATGTCCCGCGCCGTCGGTATCCATCTCATCCTCTCGACACAACGTCCGCAGGTAAATATCATCACCGGCCTCATCAAGGCAAACGTCCCGGCGCGTATCGCCCTTCAGGTCGCCTCTCAAACCGACTCCCGGACCATCCTCGACATGGGGGGTGCCGAAAAGCTTCTCGGGTCCGGTGACATGCTCTATCTCTCCCCCGAGATGGCAAAACCGGTCCGCCTGCAATCCGCTTTCATCGGAGAGTCGGAGATAAAAAAAGTCGTCGGCTTCTTATCGCGGCAGACCTATGAGGATGGTCCGCTCTCTCTTAATCTTGCGGGGGAAGGAGAGAAAAACGCGCTTTTTGACTCTGCTCTTGAAACCGAAGAAGACGATGAGCTGTATGAAGAGGCGCGGGAAACGGTCATACGAGCAGGGAAGGCGTCAACGACATTCCTCCAGCGAAAACTTAAAATAGGATATGCGCGAGCAGCACGCATTATGGATATCCTTGAAGAAAAAGGTGTCGTTGGCCCCGGAGAGGGTGCAAAACAGCGCGAAGTACTCATCCGGAATGATGATGAGGGGTACGGACGGGAGGATGATGCCGACACTGACGATAAAAACTCTGTCTCGTAACGTGGCAAGCAACGTTTATGAATACGAAAGCAAAAACATATGCGCGATTGATTTTGTTTCTCATTGCCGCACTTATTGTCTTGGGATATGCTTACGGAAGGACTGAAAATCTGCTCCGGGGGCCTGATATTTCTCTTGTGGAGCCCGCGAACGGCGAGACCGTGGCAGAACCGCTCGCCGAAATCACGGGAATAATCAGGAATGCTTCCTTCATCACACTAAACGGCAGGCAGATATATACCGACGAATCGGGATTTTTCAAAGAGTTCGTGCTTCTCTCGTATGGATACAACGTACTACTGCTTGAGGCGCGGGATAAGTTCGGACGCTCAACAAAAAAAACGATAGAGTTAGTTTATAAATAATATAAGATTGCTGTATATGAATATGACTAAAAAACAGAAAGAAAAGGAGCTCCACATAAGCGCGCTCGAAAACACGCTCTCTGCAATTAAAACAAAATTCGGGGAGGGAGCCATCATGAAGCTGGGGGACCATCCAAAAGTAAACATTGATGCCGTTTCCACCGGTTCAATCGGCCTTGACCACGCATTGGGCGTCGGCGGCCTTCCTCGCGGACGTATTGTTGAGATTTTTGGGCCTGAATCAAGCGGAAAAACCACTCTGTCGCTCCATGTCATCGCCGAAGCCCAGAAAAAAGGCGGCATATGCGCGTTTATAGACGCCGAGCATGCGATGGATCCGGAATACACGAAGAAACTCGGAGTAAACATCGATGAACTTCTCATCTCACAGCCCGACACCGGGGAGCAGGCGCTTGAAATTGCGGAGAGTCTTGTGCGTTCGGGAAAAATTGATGTCGTTGTTATTGACTCGGTCGCGGCACTCACCCCTAAAGATGAAATCGAGGGAGAGATGGGCGCGCACCATGTCGGAAAGCAGGCGCGGCTTATGTCTCAGGCACTCCGCAAATTGACAGCAATCGTCGCAAAAAGTAAAACCATCGTCATTTTCATAAACCAGATCCGTATGCAGATAGGCGTCATGTTCGGAAATCCGGAAACGACACCGGGTGGCAAAGCGCTTAAATTCTATACATCCGTGCGCATTGATGTCCGGAGAATCGCCCAGATCAAAAAGGGAGACGAGGTTATCGGCGCACGAACGCGCGCAAAAGTGGTAAAAAATAAAGTCGCGGCGCCGTTTAAGGCGGCGGAATTCGACTTCATCCACGGAGAAGGGATTTCCCGCGAGGGCGAGATGCTGGCGCTCGGAGAGAAATTCGGCATTATAGAGAAGTCAGGATCATCGTATGCATTCGGAGAAGAAAAATTGGGGCGCGGATACGATGCCGCCCGCCAGATGCTCAAAGAGAACGTGAAGGTGCGAAACGACATCCTGAAGGCGATCCACGCAAAACTTAAAGAAGAACCGCACGCATAGAACACAGCGAGCAGAAAAAAAATCCCCCTTCCGCCAGTTCGGCAAAGGGGAATTTTTGTTTGCGGTCGGAGAATATCCGTTATGCGCGCACAAACGCTTTCCGGTAGTGCGAAAATCGGCGGCGCTGCACGATATCCCGCGCGAAAAGCAGCGCAACGGCGACAATCGAGAGGAGAAGCATCTGCGTGACGAACTCGGTCTCCACAAGCGCCGAGCGGAAAAATGCATAACTTGCCGCAAGACTGCCGTCAAAATGCCAGTTCGCGATGACATTCTTCACGGACACGTACGACATGAGCCGCCATGCGAGAAGCGCCACAAGGGCCGCTTTGATAGTAAGCGCGTTGAATACCTGGCGCGCAAACCAGATAACGTACACCCGTCGCATAATGCTTTTTGTAAGGTCGTATGTCATATCGCAAATAATAATTATTAATTAGTTCGCAAATTTTTGTTAACTTTTTTAAATTCCCGCTTCGCGCGATAGATCCGCGTCTTTATCGCCGATACGGAGACGCTCTCCATGGCGGCAATCTCCTTCTGGGGCATCCCGTCAAGGAAATGAAGTTTCAGCACGCGGCTCAATTGTTTCGGCATGCGCGAGAGAATAGAGATGACATAGTCATATGTCTCGACATCGTCTACTTTCTCAGGGAACGATTCGTATACCTCTCGTTCGACGCGCGCAAGCGCCCCATCATCCTTTTTTAACTTTTGATAATACGAAAAGGTCGTATTTAAAAGGATTTTATACCCCCAGGACTTGAACGATGCGCCCTCCTGAACCTGAAATCGTGCGGCATTCAGGTATATTTTAACGAACGTTTCCTGGACGATATCGTTCACTTCTTCGCGGTCACCGATAATCCCCCGCACCTTGTTGCGGAAGGGGTCCTGGTACCGTTTTATCAAAACCTCAAAAACAGCGGGTTTTTTGACCGAGAGAAAGAGAACTTCTTCGTCGCGCTTTTCTTCGCCCGTATAATAGTCGTCATCCAACATAATCGTATGTTCTACTATATCATGAAAAATTATGCAAATCTAATAAGGCTTTTTTACCAGGTGTTTGACATGCTTCATGCCTGTGTTGAAAAATGTATTTTTATTGTCTTTTGCAAGAGAACATACTAGAATCCAACACAGATTTTAACCTCTATGGGAGCCGGGAGGGTTCCATGACAGGCTGCTTCAAGAAAACCGCTTCTGCCTTTGCGCTTGGCGTTCTTCTTTTGGGAACGGCAGGGTGCGAAAATTTGAGAACAAAAGAAGGACTCGGCACACTTTTCGGAGCAGGTACTGGAGCGCTCATCGGTTCGCAATTCGGGAGCGGTACGGGAAATGCCATTGCTATCGCGATTGGAACGCTTGCGGGCGCCTGGGCGGGAAATGAAATCGGCAAACAACTCGACAACGCCGACAAGATGCGCGCCCAAAAGACAGCGCAAACGGCGTTGAAGCGGAATAACGACGGAGCCGCATCGCCGTGGGACAATCCGGATTCGGGAAGTTCGGGCACATTTATGCCGACGCGCACATACGCAAAGGACGGAAAGAAATGCCGCGACTTCATGCAGACCGTCAAGACGAACGACAACGAGGAAGTCACGGCGAAGGGACGCGCCTGCGAGCAGCCGGACGGAACCTGGCGCATCGTCAAAGAATAGCGAAAGAACACGCGCGATTCGAGAGTTTATCGGATCGCGCTTTTTCTGTGTATTCCGTCAGAAAAATGCCTGAGCGCATATATCTTCATACGCCATCGAAAAAAGTTGACGTATCTAAAAGATAGTGTCGAAACATCGAAGTATCTTGCTTTTTTGCCTCCCCTCCTTAAGATTCATATAAGATATATACTTTTTCTTGGGAGGAATCGTGGCGGCAACAACCCGGCAATTGTCGTTCCTTGCTGTGCTAATGGGAGTCCTGTTTTTTCTCGGCGCATGCGCGTCCACAAAAGAATCGGGGGATATGTCGCTTCAGAGGAAGAACACCGAGGTAAGCGATCCGAAGTGGACCTCATTCCAGAACGTCCAGGAATCCTTTAAAAGCATTCAGCAGAGCATCAACGAAAAACAGACGGTCACGGTGGAAGATCTGGAATACTTTGGATTTGGCCCCAAATCGAATAACGCCTCGAAAGTCATCTACACCGCGCTTCAAGACCTCTTCATCGGCACAAAGGGTGATCGCTCGAGACTTCCGAAAGACGTCGAGGAGTGCGTTGAAAAGAAAGGGGACTGCTACGGGCTCGTCGTCCAGATCTCAAGCCTCAATAAAGAAGGCGAGGAGGGATGGTTTGAGCGGATAATCGCCAACAAAAAGAAGACGCGGGTGACTGGGTGGCAATTTTCGGGAGTATTCGCTATCGAAAAGCGCGGAAAAGAAGAGATCGTCGTCGCAGCGTATGCTAACAAGGAGGAGGCGAATATCTTCAAGCTCGAAGACGGCTCCGATCCACGCGAGCGAATCATCAACACGCTCAACATCGGCACCATCTTCAGTGGATTTTAGCTCCAGAGCCTAAACCTAAAGAAAGAAAAACGGACACGTTCTGCACGTGCCCGTTTTGTTTTTTTTGTTTTGTCGTTATGAGTATTCGAACTATCGCGAGACATACGGCAAGAGTCCCATAAATCGCGCGCGCTTGACCGCTTCCGCAACCGCGCGGGCATGCCGTGCGCGGACACCCGACTTCCTCCGGGACAGGATACGCGCATGGGGGTTCAAAAATTTCTTCAATGTCTCTACGTCTTTATAATCGATGTTTTTGACGTTATTTTTCATCATAAAAGTTTGTCATTAACGAGTTAAAAGGGTATGTCCTCCGGCTTGATGTCTTCTTCCGGATATTCGATGGTCTCAAGTTCTTCTTTCTGCGGCTGTTTTGCTCCTCCGTCCGGCGTCCGCGACACACCCAATCCGCTGCCGCTCCCCCGTGGTCCGAACTGAATCCGGTCGGCGACAATCTCGGTCCGGTATTTCTTTTCTCCGTCTTGTCCGTCCCAGCTCCGGGTCTGAATTCTCC
The DNA here is from genome assembly GCA_964573545.1 of uncultured Candidatus Saccharibacteria bacterium. GTDB lineage: Bacteria > Patescibacteriota > Minisyncoccia > Phycocordibacterales > UBA2135 > CAZNJQ01. The sequence continues at coordinate 17,680 of CAZNJQ010000003.1, forward strand.
CTTCTATGAGCGCCGAGCTTCCCTTTTTGAGGTACTGCGAAACGAGCTCCGCCTGCTTGCCGAACACGACGATGTTGTGAAATTCTGCTCCCTCCTGCTTGCGTCCTTCCTTATCTTTCCACACTCGATTCGTTGCGATAGAAAAATTGACGACGTTGGTACCGGACGGCAGAGCACGCAACTCCGGATCGCGAGTTAAATTCCCGAAAAGAAATACTTTATTCAAATACATATATGTTATTGGGTCACTAATTCCTCGATCGTCTTATCGAGCTCTTCTTCGGACAGCCGCTCTCCTTTCTTCTCGGTTGAAACCGCTTTCGCCGGAGCAGCCTCTCCGTCGCGCGCGGACGAAAGGAACGCGAGCTTCTTCGAAGGGACCACGGCCTCTTTTTCAGTTTTTATAAGGAGAAATCGCAATATGTTGTCGTTCTTGTGGAGATTTTCTCTGAGTGTAAGTGCCGCTTTAGGCTCCATGTGAAATTTTATCCACCCAAAAAATGCCGCATCAAAATACTTTCGCTTATTCGCGACAACCTTTGGCATTTTGTACGCAAGCGATATGAGCTTCGGCATACCGTCAGAGACAATGACGCCGCCCAGCGCCTCAATCGCATCCTTTATGTTCCCGGACTCCTCGGGAACACGCTCTTCCGGCGTCGTGGACAAGAGATGATAGCCGACCTCGTAGAGGAGCGGCTCTTTCTCGTCCGAATGCGTAAGTATTGTTTCGTCGTTTTCGGTCATGGTGGGTATGGTAGCAAAAAGACCGATAAAGTCAACCGTGTGCCCCGCGCTGCTCTGGTACGGGCTCCACGAGCTCCTGGACCCGCAGGAGCTCGTGGAAACTGGTTCTCAAGAGCTCTGCAGGCAGAGCTCTTTGCCTTAAACAACCCTTATGCGGACACGGCAAACATCTTAAGCGCGTTCTCAACAAGCGCCGCGCGCACCGCCTCAAAATCGCCGCCTTTAAGCTCCGCGATGCGCCGGACGACTTCTTTCACGAATACCGGCTCGTTCCGTTTCCCCCGATATGGTACAGGAGCCGCAAACGGGCAGTCGGTTTCAGACATGATACGGTCTATGGGCGCGAACTTCACGACATCGTCGTAGTCATGCGTGAATGTGAGGACACCAGTAAACGAAATCGTGAAATCGAGGTCAAGATATCTCCGGGCAATTTCCGTATTTCCGGTAAAAAAATGAATATTACCGCGAAGAGTATCGCCATAGTCGCGCTTTTTTGACGTAAGCATGTCTATCAGGTCGTCATGGGCGTCTCTGCAATGGACCATAAGCGGCTTATTAAGAGAGACCGCGATCGAGATGTGTTTTTCTAAAACGTCTTTTTGTTTTTTGATTTTCTCTTTTTCCGGTTTCGTCCTGAAATAATCAAGCCCGCATTCCCCTATCGCAACCACTTTCTTATTTCTCGCAAGCTCTTCATACTGCGCTTCATCGAATGCCTCCTCAAACACATCGTTGGGATGAAGCCCTGCTGTCGCAAACAAATTTTCTTTTCCCTCAACTTCTTTAATCGCCAACTCTGAACTTTTGGCGTCAGTCCCGACGACTAAGGCCCCAACGCCCTCATCTTCCATACGCTTCAAAACTTCATCCTTGTCCTTCTCAAATTGAGGAAACTGAATGTGCGAATGTATATCAAAGTATTTAAGATTCATGTTCTTAATACTATATCAAAAAGGCCCTCAGTGTGAGAGCCGGACTTTCGTAATTCACAATTTTTGGACGTTAATTTCGTTATATATTTTTAATCACCCGACATTTAGAAAATCCTACAATGTCCCGGCGGTAGAGGCCGCAAGGAAATGAGTATCAAAAACTTAGCCCTGCGCTACCCGAGGGTAACGCAGGGCTAAGTTCTAAGGAAGCACACCAAATGCGGCCCAGCCAGTCGGCCAAATCGGTGGCGAATCGGAATCGGGGATGAAGGGGCCTGCGCTGTAGCCGATTATGTGTTTGGACTCGTCCGTCATCGGCAAGAGGCCGAGAACGTGGCGATAGGCCGTGCGGTCCACTTTGCCGAGCGCGCCCCGACTTGCAGCCTCCAGAAGGTCGGTGAGAAGCCCCGAATCGTGTAGCGCCGCCATCCCCTTCTGCGTGAGATTCTTTTCATCCACCACTTTCAGGAGGTGGCGTGCCTGTTTCAGGGTTGCAGTCATTACTGCCTCCGTTGCCATGGCTCGCCCTTCATGCATTCGTATTTCAAGGCACATGCAGGGCGTTCCTGATTTACCGCGGTCACCATTGACCGCGGGTCGTATATCCATCCTTAATGATACACATTTTTAATCTTCTGTCAACTTCTGTTGGTTTTTTTCCTCTAGAAATAAGGCTATTTTATAGATGTGTTACTCTTTGCGCGGAAAAAGATTTTCCGGTTTTTTATGATTTAACACCGCTTTTTTAATTTTCTCGCTTGTTTCTGGCATGAATGGGGCGAGTTCAATCGCAATAGCATGCAATTCTCGTACTAATTTTTTTATAACAGTTATTGCCTCATCGCGCTCGCTCTCCTTGTCGGATTTAATTTTTGAAAACGGCTTCTTCGTGGCTATAAGAGCATCGTCGTGTCCTATTCGCTCCCATATACCATCGATCGCTTTATTAATTTCAAAAGCGTCAAGATGTGCGACAACACTAACATCAGGTTGTGTTTCTTTCGTAATCTCTACCGGTTCTTTGAGATACACCACCGCCATTTGCATCACGCGCGCAACAAAGTTTCCTAAGCCGTTCACCAAATTCGCGTTATACGCCTCCTTAAATTTTTCCATCGTGAAGTCAGAATCTTCAAACGGATGCACCTGCCGAGCCAAATAGTATCGGAGCGCATCAGTCCCGTATTCATTCATAACAGTAAAAGGGTCCACGATATTACCGAGCGTTTTTGACATTTTTCTTCCTCCAGAAGTAATTAAGCCGTGAACAAAAATTGTGTGTGGTAGTGGAATCTTTGCAGACAAAAGCATCGCAGGCCAGTATATCGCGTGGAATCGTAAAATGTCTTTCCCGATAACATGCATGCCGGGCCAAAAACGCATGTTTGCGTTGTCGCGCCCAAACCCAAGCGCTGTGATGTAGTTTGAGAGTGCATCTACCCAAATATACATAGTTTGACTTGGGTCACCTGGAACAGGAATTCCCCAAGACATTTTCTCTTTCGGCCGTGAAAAACTGACGTCGTCCAGGCCGCCCTTAATAAAAGACAAAGCCTCATTTTTTCTTGCGGCGGGGAATATACGGATAGTGTCAGATGAAATAATTTGCTCTAATTTTAATGCATATTTTGACAGGCGAAAAAAATAGTTTTCTTCAGTCACCCGTTCGGGCACCTTGTTGTGATTTGGGCACATGCCGTCAACCAGTTCTTTTTCAGTTAGAAAAGCTTCACACCCCACACAATAAAGACCGGAGTATTCTCCTTTATAAATATCCCCGGACGCGACTAATCTGTTCCACATTTCAATCGCGCCTGGCCAGTGCACTGTTTGATCCGATGTGCGAACAAATTGATCGTAGGAAATATTTAGATCTTTATATAAATTTTTAAATCGGGCAACAACATCTTCAAGATATTTTTCGGGGTCTTGGTTATGCTCTTTTGCTGCCTGTATTACTTTTTCGGTATGTTCATCGGTCCCTGTAAGAAAATATGTGTCGTGCCCAGCAAGGCGGTGGTATCGAGCAAGTACATCACATGATAACGTGGTATATGCATGCCCCATGTGCGGATTTGCGTTGGGGTAAAATATTGGTGTCGTAATATAAAAATTCTTCGCCATACTGGTCCCGCAGATTACTGTCCGTCTTTTTCTTTTTCCGCAAGCCGTTTTTCTTCTTCAAGTTTTTCGCGCTGGATATCATCGGCAAATTCCATAAACGCGGTCGCGACCGGTACAGCGATCAGAATCCCGAGAATGCCCGCGAGTTCCCCTCCGACAATAAGAGAAATAATGACGAGGATCGGTGAGATGCCGACAACTTTGCGCACCACCAGAGGATAGATGAGGTGGTTTTCGAACTGCTGGATGATGACGTACAAGCCCACCACCATAAGCCCCAGCGAAAAACTCTCCATAAGCGCAACAATAACCGCCGGGATTGCGGCGAGAATGGGCCCGAAAAGCGGGATAAGCTCAAAGAGCGCCGCGAGCACGGCAAGGAGAAGCGCGTATTGAACGCCTAAGATAGTGAGCCCGAGATACACAAGCACCCCAACAATAAGCCCCAGGAGAAGCTGCCCTTGCATCCACCTGCCGATCTTCGCCTGCGAGCGATTCCACAAGTTGAGCACGTATTTCTCGTGCCGAAGCGGCGTAATGACGCGAAGGAAGTTCTCGATTCCTTTTTTCTGCACGGAGAGATAGAAAGAGATGACAATGATGAGAACGAGACTGAACAATCCGCCGAATATCGAGCTTAACGACTGCACGATACCACCGGAAATCCCGGAAGCGATTGTCCGCAGCTCCGCCACTGTCTCTTGGATAGCGAATTTTTGAGAAAACTGCTCCACGAACTGCTGCCCGCTCAAAATCCCCCCCACTCCGGATTTTATCGGTGTTGAAGACTCGAGATATTGCGGAAGAAGCGCGATAACCGTTGAGGCATCGTTCAAAAGAACCGGCAAAAAGAGATAAAAGATGCCGATAAGGAGAACAGCGAACGATGCGTAAATAGCGATAACTGCGAGAACGCGAGGTACTTTATAGTCCTCAAACCAGCGGGTCATCGGCTCTATGGATGACGCGATAACGACGGCGGTAAGAAGCACAAGCACCAGGTCGCGAAGAAGATAGAGGGCGACAAAAAGAACCACGACGAGCATCGCCTTCAGAAACGAGGTTGCATCTATAGTGACAGTGGTATTATTCATGGCACGATGAGGACCTTGAAAGAGGCTCTCTGTATATGTATTACAATACCACGAGCTTAGGCATCCGGCAAAGTCGCGAACTGGCACACGGCAGAGCTCAGAGCGACAATACGTCCGTGAAATTCTTTTTATCTTTGAACGGTCCGATGAGCGCGAGATTCATCCTGTTGTTTTTTAAAATATCTCCGGCAACTCTCATGATGTCGTGGGCTCTTGTCTTCCGTATTTTTTCCGCGCGTTCTTCGGGGGTTTTGAGCGGCATACCGGTCGCCTCCGCGATGCCGTAGAACATGGCAAGCGAATTCGAAGTTTCAAGCCCGGAAAACAGATTTCCGATAAGATAATTTTTGACCTTCGTGAGCTCCGTATCGGATACTGCACCGTCGCGCACGCGGCGCACCTCATCGAGAATCGCGCGGAGCACTTCAACCACTCTGTCGTTTTTAACGCCTGTGTAGATACTGAAATAACCATGATCAGTAAGCTCCTCGTTCGAGGCTCCCACATAATACCCCGCGCCCATCTCGTCTCGTATCCTTGAAAAAAGCCGTGAGCTCATACCGCCGCCAAGAACTGCTGCCAAAACATCAAGCGATTGATTTGCCGGATGATTCACGCCGTATGAACGAAATCCCAAAACCAGGTGTGTCTGGCTTGTCTTCTTGTGTTTGAGAAGGATGGCGGGCTTCTTCTGTGACTCTGTAGTCTTCTTTTTGCCGTGTTTCCGCGACTCAGAGACTCTGGAAAACGCCTTCTGAATACTTTGCAGGGCATTCTCTTCATTGTATTTCCCGGCGACAACAATGATCGTCGCCTCGGCGACGTAATGTTTTTTATGGTATGAGGCGATATCTTTCCTCTGTATGCGGGCCACCGATTCTCTGGTCCCCGCGACATTCCATCCCGCTGGCTGATTTCCGTAAAGAACATCCGTAAATAAATCCCACACTTCTCGCTGCGGATTGTCTTCATACATTTCTATTTCGCCGATAATGACGCCGCGCTCTTTTTCTATCTCTTCTTTTGGGAATGTCGGCTGAAGATAAATGTCCGAAACGACATCAAGCGCCTTCTCGAACAGGCTCGACTCGGTCTTCGCGTAATATCCCGTGTATTCATGGCTTGTAAACGCATTATACGAAGCGCCGAGGCCGTCGAGCTCTTCAGAGATCGCCTTGGCACCAGGCCGTTTTTCGGTGCCCTTAAAACAGAGATGTTCCAAAAAATGGGAAATGCCGTTTATTCTTTTTTCTTCATATTTCGAACCGGTCTCGGTGAGTACGAGAACGGTCGTCGTAAGGCTCTGTGGCATCGGAACCATAACAACACGGACGCCGCTCGAAAGTGTTTTCTTTTTAAAGTGCATACGTAGATTTTATTCTCTGGATAATCTCTGAACTCTGGACCCGCTCCTGCTTCCCTGTGTCCCTGTCGCGAAGCGTCACTGTGTTATCTTCAAGCGTCTCAAAATCGACGGTAATACAATACGGCGTTCCGATCTCGTCTTGCCTTCTATATCGCTTGCCGATGTTCCCGTTGTCGTCCCATACCGTCTCCGGGATTTCTTTTTTCACTAGCGCAAAGATATCGCGCGCTTTTTTCACGAGCTCCGGTTTATTGCGAAGGAGCGGGAAAACGGCGGCTTTCACGGGGGCAAGAGCGGGAGGAAATCGCAACACCACTCGTTTTTCTCCGTTCATCTCGTCTTCATCGTAACTTTCAGCGAGTATCGCGAGTATGGTACGATCCAACCCCGCAGACGTCTCAATAACATACGGGAGATAACGCTCTTTTGTCGCTTCATCCGTCACCCTTAAGTCAACGCCCGAAAATTTTTGGTGCTGCGCAAGATCGTAATCGCCGCGATTATGGACGCCTTCAAGCTCGTCCCAGCCAAAAGGATATTTGTACTGTATATCCCATGCGTCTCGTGCGTAGAACACGAGGCGCTCGTGCTGTTTCCACCGGAGATGCTCTTGTGCTATGCCGAGTCCGACATAATATCTCATGCGCTCTTCCTTCCAATTTTCATAGGCCTTCTCCGCGTCTTTCGGATGAACGAAATATTGCATTTCCATCTGTTCAAATTCCCGTTTTCTGAAAAGAAACTGTCTCGGGCTGATTTCATTCCTGAACACCTTGCCGACCTGCGCAATGCCGAACGGGATTGAATAGAAGCCCGTGTCCAGAACGTTTTTAAAATTGATGAAAATACCCTGTGCCGTTTCTCCGCGAAGGTACACATCTTGGTCTTCCTCCTCAAACTTTCCGAGTGTGGAGGTCGCTAAAAGGTTTTTTTGCACTACTTTTCCGAAATTTTTCTTACCACATACCGGACATGTGATTTTTGTCCGATTGGCGTCAAACAATTCATTCAGCTCTCCTTCCGTCATTTTTTCATCCGCCTGTACAGCTATCCCTTCCAAGAGATGGTCGGCTCGCAGTTTGCTGTGGCAAGAGAAACAAACAATAAGCGGGTCATTAAAACCGGACACGTGTCCGCTTGCTTCCCATACTTTGGGCGAGGTAAAAATACTTGAGTCAAGAAACGCCATCTTATCGTGCGCTTGCATGGCGCTCCTCCACGCGCTTTCTATGTTCCGCCGGAGCGTAACCCCGTGCGGTCCGAAATCATACATTCCCGCAAAGCCCCCATAAATCTCGGAGCCTTGAAACACAAAACCGCGCCGCTTGCAGAGCGAAACGATTTTTTCGAGGAGAGTGTCTTCTTTTTGTTTTTGTGCGTTATTATTGGCCATTGTTCTCTTTTTGTATCACTTGTCCTTGATTGAATATGAACGTCGGGTCGGTGTTTAAAATTGTGTTAAGTGTTTTGCCGGTGCGCTCCACGGAAACACCGGTGAAATCGTCGGCACCCGAGAAAAGCGACTCCCCCACGATAGTCGGCGTCTGTCCCATATGCGACAGACTCGGCAGGAATGAAACTTGAAAAGCCACCTCGCGCGGCGCTTTCGTAATGCCCGCCCCCGGCGCAATGCGGCCGATATTCCATAAAACTTCGCGGGTCGTCTCATTATACGACATGGTTTCGGTTTGGGGAGATACTGTGCCAAGCCAGGAAACGTATGGTGGCAAAACCGCTCTCGCGCTTGCTCGCGATATGCCGTTCGAAGAATTGAGCACGGTCCAGATGATCGTATATGTGGTCTCTTTTTCGACGACGGGAGGAAGCGCTCCGCGGTTTACGAACGGCCCCGTACCGAATACCGCGCGCGGCGTAAAGACGACTGCGGAATTCACTTTGAGCACGCGCTTGATGGTATTCTCAATGCGCTCCGGCACGCCCTCTCCGGAGACCCTGTTCCCTCCCGCAGTGACCGAGACGGTAATGATGGGCTCTTCAAAGAGCGATCTCACACCAGTGAAGAGCGATTTTGTCTTGAACCGGAAGCTTACCTTGCCCTGTTCCCCCGGCTCGATTTCCCGCAAGTTTTCATCGCTCCCTTGGTCCCAGATAATAACCTTGTCGGAAGAACGGAAGAAGCCGTTTTTGGGATCAATCGAACTCACATCCAGCGTGTCGCCTGCGAGCTTTACCTCTATCTGCGCATTGATGATTTTCGTTGGCAAGTTATTCACCCATGCGATATCGACATTTTTTCGCACCTCGGGATCAATTACATATTCAGGAAGTGCTTCGCCGTCGATAAAAAAGACGGTGCTCAAAAACGGCCGGGCGATTTTGGTCTCGGCGACTGACGAATTGTACGAAACGCCTATCTCCTCGGGGCTCTTGCTTCCCGGTGTACCGCTTGAGACACGGAATACTTTCTGTTCGCCGTCCTGGCCCTCAACAACGCCGCGGATCACGATGGTGCGCTTGCCCCCCGGAGCAATATCTCCCAGAACCCACGTGTCATTGTCATACGACGGGTCCGGAGCCGCTCCGATATATGAAAAACCGAAGGGATATTCAATGTGGGTAAGAATATTTTCAGTAACCGTCTGCGCATTCGAGGAAAGCGTTATCCGTATCTCAATTGCCTGACCTGCAATGACCTCAGACGGCACGTCTGTTGTAAGGCTCGTTGCCGAGGATGAAATATGCGTAGAATACACTTTCTCATTCGCAAAGATGGCATTTGAATCTCGCGTCCGATACTCGAGCGTCAGGTGAAGGTCTTTTGCGTCCCCCTCTTGACCAAAAAATACAAGACGGATCGGTTCTTTAAAAATTGTTCCCGGCTCGATGGTCCCCAGTGATTTTCGTGACCGCGTGAGATCTTTTTCAAGGTTCCGTGAATCTCGTGTCCCGCTTGGATATTCGATCAGAAGTTCCGCTGATTCGAGTGAGACCGTATTATTGTTCTCTATGGCGACATCAAGCGACACTTCTTCTCCTGCGGGAACTGCGACGGGGCCCGTCACCATAATGCTCACGTTCTTTGTGGACACGATATTTCCGCCTCCTGAGAATACGATAATCACTATCGCCACTGCGACGATAAAAAAAATGAGCGACCCAAGAAAAAATTTCATGCCAAGCGACATCTTTTTTTTCATATGTGCCGGCTCTGCGGCCCTAGGCGCCTCATGCTGCCATGTTTCGGGACTTTGCGGTTCATGGCGCGGCAACGCCTGGCGCCTTCGAAGACGCGGCGGTATGCCGCGTTCATAGAGGGCTTTTTTAAGACGCCCAAGGCGTCCTTCATTCTCGTCCATTACAAGTAATTATATAGCAAAAACGAGGCGCTCGTCACTGGTTCATCAGGTACGAGCCGCGTATGCACTGCCACAGGATACACGCATCGCGGATATCAGGGGTTACCATGCGTGACGCGCACGCCATCGCTCTTAAAGATAATCGTGCCATCCTTGTCCGTCCGCGACACCGATACGCCTGCCGCGGCAAACGCATCCGTGACTTCTTTGTGCGGATGACCATAACGATTATCCTCCCCCGCGGAGACGACGGCGATATCCGGAGAAACAGCAGACAGGAACGCAGCCGATGTGGACGTCTTTGAGCCGTGGTGTCCTGCCTTGAGCACATCCGAGCGGAGTGCGTCCCCATAGAGAGAAACAACGTAATTTTCAATTTTCTTCGGAGAATCTCCCGTGAAAAGAAATGCCGTGTCGCCGTACACAAGACGCGCAATGACTGACGCATCGTTCGCATCAAACCCCGAGACATCGCGATCGGGGAATAGGATGTTGAGTTCTGCGCCCTCGCCCAGGTTAATCCGCATACCACGGCGCGCTATGATTTTTTCCGCGGGTTCTTTCGCAACATCGCGCAAAAGCTCCTGATAAAAACCGGAATCGTCAGGCAGTCCTGGATCTATGTAAAACTCCACGGAGAAATTCTCAAATACCGCCGGCAGCCCGCCGACATGGTCTTTATCTGTGTGTGTCCCAAGCACCACATCAATAGAGCGGTCATAAAACGGCATAACGCGCGAAAGTTCCCGTAAAACTGCGCGCCCTGCTCCGCCGTCTATCAATACCTGATTGCCGTTCGGCGCCTCAATGAAAATCGCGTCGCCCTGCCCCACGTCGAGAAATGCAACCATGAGTATGCCGCCGCGAGATTCAAAAAAGACGGCGTACCATATGGCAACGGTGACGAGAAAAAGCGCCGTCAACAAATACCGCGCGCCGTATTGTTTAAGTGAATCCATGGAGAAGCAACGTGCGGATATAACAGGGAGCACTAGCCGCTCGACGCGCGGCATACCTCCGTAGGCGAGAGATGTATTACTGTGCCTTCCGCGCGATATGGAACGAGAGCGCACCCGTTAAAAAGCTCTTATGCTTGATGTCGGTAAATCCGATTTCTTTAAGAAGTTCATCCATCTCTCCCGGAGTATAAAAATTATGTATGGCATCGGCGAAATACCCCACGCACTTTCGGCTCTCCGGCGAGCTTCCGAAAAGCGCGGCCGTAAGATACACCGACGCACGAAGATAGAGAAGGTACGGACCTTCAATGATTTTTGACGCCGGACGAAGCATGTCATCGTGGTAAAAAACGCCTCCTGGCTTTAAAACACGGAAAATTTCCCTGAACACATCGGTGACCTTGAGGTGCCGGGTTGCGAATTGGAGCGTCACCGTGTCAAATGTCGCATCTTTGAAGGGAAGTGTGTGCGCATCGGAGACCTGCGATGTGATAGAAAACCCGAGCTCTTTTGCACGCCGTCCGCCTTCTGCGAGCATCTCGGAGCTCCGGTCAACCGCATAGATCTTAAGAGACGGGTCGCGCCGCAAGAGCCGGAGTGGGACATCATGCGTACCCGAGCACACATCAAGCACCGTCGCTCCCTTCGGAATGTCCATGGCTGCGACAAACCTGTTGCTCCACCACGAACAGAGTCCCAATGACGCGACTGCGTTTCCTTTGTCGTAATATGTCGGCACATCCTCGAATACCTTTGGAATGAGGTCTTTCCATGTCTCGGAAAAAAGCTTTGACCGAAGGGCCTCGCGTTCTTCAACCCGTTGTGACGCCGATACATGGCGCAGATGTTTTTTCATCGTATGTTCCATGCATACAAACCCTATATCAGAACTCTGCGGGTTACAAGCGGCATGCCCCCGCGGAATAATATTTAAAAATCGCCCGACTTTGAAGGATCAAAGTGGGCGAATCGAGAATTGTCTCACGACATCACTGCATTTCTTTCAAAACGGAAAGTCCCGTCCTGAACTGTGCATCTCGCTCGGTTAGTGTGTTTTCGGGATTCCCCTCACGCGTATCGCTTACGATGTAGTTCGGGAAAACGCCAATTTCATTTACGGCAGTTTTTGAGTTGCCGACGAAGTATTCGAAGGTGGTTATGACGATCGAGAACCCGTCGACAAGGCCAGTCCGTATCTGCCCTACGCCCTTGCCGTATGTCGGCTTGCCGACGATGGCGATACCCTTCCGATTGACACCCCAGTCTTTAAGGGTGCCGGCGAATATCTCCGACGCTGATGCGCTGTATTTGTTCACAAGGACAACGATCTTCATGTCCTCGAAGCGCCCCGGCGTTTTGACGTCGTACGTTCCCGAATGTGCAAAGGGGAACGAACACGGAAATATATCAGAGCGGGGACGTTCCGGATAGCAGATGGACAAAGCCTTCTCATTCTGCCCGCGGAAACGTTCCGTCATCATCACATCCTTTGGGTTTGAACTGAAATAGTAGAGCGTTTCAAGAACGCCCATTACGAGGCCGCCAGGGTTGTCGCGGACGTCAATGATGACGCGGCTTATGTGCTTCTTCTTAAACTCGAGAAGCGCATCTTCAAGCTCATCGCCCGTGCGCTCGCCGAATGATTCGATAGCTGCATAGCCGACACCTTCCACGATCTGTGATTCCACCGAAGGGACCATGACGGCGCCGCGCCGTATAGCAAGCGGGCTCATAACCACTCCGCCACGTTCGATTACGATATGGACGACTGTGTCTTTAGGTCCCCGTATCTTATCGACAGCATCTCGTATGTTCCTGAATACAAGAAAATCACTTTCATTGGTATTGCGCGCCTTAAGAAGCACATCTCCCGCCCGGACCCCCGCCCGTTCCGCAGGAGAATCCTTAAAGACCTTCATGACCGTGACCCGGCCGGATGCTTCTCTCATCATCGCACCGATTCCTTGGAGAGACCCTGACATCCGCTCCAGTTCCATCCTCGTCTCTTTGGGTGTCAAAACATATGAAAACTTATCGAGACATGGCTTACTGGCAGGCATCGCCGCCGATGTTCCGTCACCTTCCGTGGCACCGTCTCCGCCCGAGGTTGAAACATCCGAAGTTTCCCCTCTTTGTTCTTTTTCCTCGGTCGCAAGTTTCTTTGAGACATACTGAGAAATTTCCACTCTGCATTTTTCTTTATCGTTAGGATTCCAATATAAGTACCTGCTCTCCATTATAGAAAGTGCATCCTCGGTAACCCGCTCCTCAAGTGAAAGCGCATATGGAGTAGAAGAAAAAAGCGAGCAAGAAAGGACGGCTGCAAAAAGCCCCGTCGCAAGCGCGCGAATGCGCATAGCTTCCTCCCGAACTATCAACGTACTCTATGATAGAGCGTACGCGATTGCCTAGCTGACTGCAACGTGCCGCGGATATAACACCACACGCGCTACAAAAAGTAAAAAAGAAAATGCCGCGCAGGTGCGTGGCATTTGTTTTCGTTGTGGAAAAATTAAAACTCGCGAGCCGGAGGGTTGAAGACCTCGGGAACCGTACTCCCGCCGTTATCCTTGGGAGGCGGCGCGGGGTGCGGCAGGGGATAAAATTTCTGCTCCCTGTCATCCCAGCTTTTTTCAGAGGGGAATTTAAACATAAGCTTTCCTCCTCTGCGGCGCACTTCGCGGTCCGCATTCTGCAGCTCTTCGGCGAGCTTCCGGCCCCATTTCAGTTTGTAGTAAATGGGAATCGGAAAGTCCGGAACTTCAAGTAAAAGATATACACCTTCGCCTTCCTTAATCTTGAAGCCGAGGACAACCGCTTGCTTCGATTTTGATTGGACCCATTCAAGAGTTGAGAGTCGCGGAAGCCCCAAAAGGCGCGTCATGCTTACGTATCCGAGCGAGATCAAGAAAATCCCGAGAACAAGCGCGGACATCTTCACCCAAAACTTTCGCGGAGACCATACCGCCAAAGCAACCAAAAAGAGTGCGACGAGAACAAGTAGGCAGGCAATAATCGTCAGCTGTTCCATGTGCTTTCTCCTTCCTTAGCCGGCAGGGATACCGTTGCCATAATCGGTGGAAGAGCGGAGCGGTTTAAACAGATTGGTTTCACTGCCCGGAACAAGAGTTCCGTTTTCGTTGAGCGCAAACCGGAATACCGTTATCTCTTCTCCGAGATGCAACAATTCGACATCCCTCGTGAGTATTCGTTCAACCCTCATACCCCCCGGCGCCCGAACACTCAACACAACGCGAACCGGAATTACAGAAACGCTTGAAAGATTCCGGTACAAGTGCAGATTGACCGTGTATTCGCCGGGAAGAATCCCTCTGCAGGAAATGTCTTCGTAGTTGATATTCAACACGTCAGCGTAATGACCCAGGTCATCGCGCCTCAAGTCGCAACTCACACCGCCTTTGTTGGAGTACCCTACGGGCACATCTCCGGGCGCCTGTACCCATGTATCGACATCGGTATCAAGCTCGGGAGGCCATGTGACTTCAATCTTGACGTTTTCTCTCTGGACAGCGCCCTCTTCAACTTTTTTCGCCTTCGGATTCACGTGAAGTGCGAGAATCAGAAGAAGGGCGACAAAACCTAAAGCAAGAAGTAATGTGACGTCCGCCCAAGTTGTGTTTGATCCTTCGTCGTTCGGCGGGCCGTTAAACCGGGTTCGGAACATCGGAGTCCACCCCGTCTTTTTTCATGTTGACCTCGCGCTCTCCCCTCTCTCCCAAAAGATTGAGGAAGTCGCCCGAGCCAACGCGGAGGACCTGATAGATTCCTCCGAGCCACAACCCGCCGAGCACGCCGCCGACGATGGTTGTATAGAGAGCGACGCCGAGACCCTTTCCCAGGGCTGTCACCATCTTTGCCGCAGCATTCGCATCGCTCACGGCATTGGGTTCAATGCCCGATGACACAATCGCAAACCCGAGAACAGTTCCCAAAAGCCCCAAAAGAGGCAGTACGACGCTCACATATCTCACAATGTCAATTCTGCTGAACAACTTCTCCGACAGGCGTTCGAACAAAAATGCCCGACTGCCTTCATTCGCCCCTTTGATATGAGCGAGATATTCGGAGACACGAGAGAACTCCGGAGGATACTGCAGTTTCAGATAATTAATCTCTCTGCTTGTTACATACACCCGATGCAAAGAGATGAGCCATCCCGCCAGAAATACGCCGGCCATGAGGAAAATATATGACGTCTGGGAATCGAATGTCAGAAACGCCATAGCCCACCCAACGTTCGGCTTTTTGGCGAAAACGATATCAACCCAGCCCTGAAAGAAAGCGATAACCATGAACGCGCCGAACAAGATATTGAGAATCACGAACTTGAACCAGAGCAGAAAATGATACCGTTCCGGGTCCTTCTTGTGCAGAAGGGCAAGCGGCCGTTTGCGTGACATGGAAATTCTCCCTATAACTCAAACAACATCTAATCTCTTTCTACAAGAGAATACGTATGCCTGTCAATCTCCGCAGAAAGAACAACGCCGTGAACCTTGACGTACGACGAAAAAAGTATTTATATTACGACAGAAGCCAGTACCGTTACATAGGTCATCGGGAGGTGGCATTATGAGAAAACTCTCGGCTATTTCCGCCCTTTTCGCGATCATCTTGTTCTGCCCTGTAAGTATGGCCGGTGAATCTCCGCATGCGAGTTTTTCGCCAGTCGTTAAAAAAGTTTTGCCGTCGGTCGTAAAGATCGAGGTGTTCAAGATGGCTGCGAGCAACTCGGAGAGAAGCGGCCTGCAATTGCAGCTGCCGCCGGATTCAATGCTCCATAAATTTTTTGAAAAGAAAAAGCCGGCAGCCCCAGTGGAAAAGCCGAGGAAAAAACTTTTCTCACGGGGGTCAGGATTCATCATCGACAAGAGCGGATATATTCTCACGAACCACCATGTCATCGCCGACGCAGGGTCCGTGGAAGTCATTTTTGAAAACAATACCCGAGCTGTCGCGGAAATCGTAGGGTTCAGTAATGAAGTCGATATCGCGCTCCTCAAGGTCAACCCCCAGCGACATCCACTCCTGCCAGCCGTCCTTGGAAATTCCGAGGCTGTTGAGATCGGCGATTGGATGATCGCTATCGGAAATCCGTTCGGCGTCGGGACATCGGTGACACTCGGCATTATTTCCGGCCTCAACCGGAATATCGGTCCTCCTGTGAATTACCTTCAGACCGATACCCCGATAAACACCGGGAACTCCGGCGGACCGCTGTTCAACGCATCCGGAGAGGTCGTCGGAATCAACACGGCAATTTTCTCGCCATCTGGCGGAAGTGTCGGTATCGGATTCGCGACGCCGTCCAATCTGGCATCGGTTGTCGTCGATGAACTCCGCACGTACGGGCGCGTTCGTGAAAAATGGCTCGGCATCGCGGCGCAAGGGGCAAGTGGAGACGATCCTTCTGCGACGGAGGAAGAAGAATCTCTCGGCGTTCTCGTCAAAAGTGTCGGGGCGCAAAGTCCGGCAAAAGAAGCGGGTATGAAACCGGGTGATTCCATCGTCTCGTTTAATGGACAAACCGTGCGGAGCACGAGAGACTTCAAGGCCGCTCTCTTCTCTGTAAGGATCGGCGAGACAGTAAACATCACAGTCCTTCGAAATAGCCAAGAAAAGATTCTCCGGGTTGAGATGAAGGCGCGTCCAGAACGGCCAGCGCAATAGAATATATTTAGAGAATGCTGCGATATGCGGCATTTTTTCTTTTTTCCGGACACGACTATATACGCGCGCAACGAATGCTTTTGATTGCGATTACCCCTCGTGTGCTATAGGATTGCAGCAGACACTGCCGTGCGAGGGTTTAATGCTCCGGGCGTTCTTTGCCAGCAAAAAGTGGTTCTTGTGGGCATATGGCGGAGGTACAGTGCTTTTCTTGCTTCTGTACGCGCAAGTCTCTGTCTCTGTGAAATTTAACGAGTGGTACGGCGGCTTTTACGATATCTTACAAAAGACCGGCGAGCACACCTTTGATGATTTCTATCAAAAACTCGTCGAATTCACGTGGCTTGCGATTCTGGCGATTATTATAGCCTCGATCACTAATTATCTGACACGCTTGTATGCATTTTATTGGCGCAAGGCGATAACGTTTGACTACATCCCCCGCTGGCGCACCGTGGAGAAAGAACTTGAGGGTGCCTCCCAGCGTATTCAGGAAGACGCGAGAGCATTTGCAAAAATCGTGGAATCGTTGGGACTTAAGACTATCCGCGCCCTTATGACGCTCGCTGCATTCTTGCCGATCCTTTGGGCATTGAGTGAGGGCATCACTATCAAATTCCTGGAAGGAGTTCCGGGGTCCCTGGTGTGGACAGCGCTTCTCGTAAGTCTCGGCGGAACAATTATCTCATGGTTCGTGGGCATTAAACTGCCGGGGCTTGAATACAACAACCAGCGGGTAGAAGCGGCATTCCGAAAAGAGCTCGTCTATGGCGAGGACGACAAGGCGCACCATGCGTCATTCGAGACCCTCGCGGAGCTTTTCACGGGCATCCAATTCAACTATCATCGCCTGTTTCTCCATTACGGCTATTTTGATCTCTGGGCGAACCTGTACAACCAGATCATGGTCGTCGTACCGTTCGTCATCGCCGGTCCAGCGCTTTTTTCAGGAGCAATCACGCTGGGAACCTTGATCCAAATTTCAAACGCCTTCGGGAAACTTGAAAACAGCTTCGGCATCTTCATTGACAACTGGACGACCGTCACGGAGCTGCGGAGCATCTGGAAGCGCCTGCGCGAGTTTGAGACGAATCTCCTCACGCATGCCGTTAGCGCAAAAAGTTAAGGTATATGAAACGCCCGCGCATACAGTGCCGGGTGTTTTTTGTTTTATGGGCTCGCACCATCTGGTGCGAGCCGTTTCGCTATAAAGCGACATGGCATTAAGACGTATCGTTGTATACCGTGTGATATACTTAAAAAACGCTATGCATCTTTATCAAGAAAAAAAATTCAATATACCAAATCTGAAGGGGCTCTCGCAAAAACAGCTTGAAGTCCACCTGGGACTCTACGCAGGCTATGTAAAGCACGTGAATCTCCTGCGGGAGAACATTGCGGCACTCGAGAAAGAAGACAAAGAAAAGCACGCGTATACGATTGCCGAGCTGCGGCGGCGTTTCTCGTTTGAGTTTGACGGCATGCGCATGCACGAATACTACTTTGAGACGTTCGAGAAGGGACCCGTTTCGGCAGATGCCGCAGGGGCTCTCGCGGAAGCAGTTTCTTCAAAATACGGCTCATGGGAACAATTCATCGCGCACTTCACCGCAGTTGGCATGACACGCGGCATCGGGTGGGCAGTGCTCTACTGGGACCCACGCGGAGAGACACCGCACGCATCCTGGGTGAGCGACCATGAACTGGGGCACCTTGCGGGACTTCCTATTATCCTCGCCATGGATATGTGGGAACACGCCTATATGGTTGACTACACGCCTGCCGAAAAATCAAAATACATCGCCGCGTTTCTTGAAAACACGAACTGGAGCGTCGTAGAAAAACGATTCGCAGAATCCTGCCGCTGAAAAAGAAAATACGAGTGCGTGGGCACTTGAGTAATAACTATACGACCGTCAAGTTATTACTCAGGTGCTTTTTTATATACAAGGAACAAGAGTATCGCGTATGCGGCATATGCCGCAAAAAGAAGCCATGCGGAGAAGTGCGGAATGGCGATGGACGCGAACGGGAGCGAATCAAAAAAAGAAACAACGGAAAGTTCATACTGGAGCAACCCGTACGCGATAAATGCAAATGGCGCCGCGAGCGCGGCGTGGATGAGGCCGAGCACGCCCGTCAGGAACCCGAAAAACATCGTCGCCGGAACAAGTACGAGTATAAGCAAGTTCACGGGCAGCGCGACAACGCTCAACATGCCGCTCGTATATAAAAGAAGCGGCAAGACAAAAAGCTGGGTCGCAATGGTCGCAGTCGCATATTCCCGGACCTGCCACGTGGTCGGAAGAAAATTGAGATGTTTCTCGATAAGCGGCGCGACATAGAGAAGTCCGACCGTTGCGGCAAATGAGAGCTGGAATGACGGGTCAAAAACGAGAATCTGCGGATTGTGGAGAAGCATAAGAAACGCGGCCGCAAAGAGTGCTTGCGTAATGGCGTACACGCGCCCCGTCGCGCGGGCAAGAAGCACGAGAAGCGCCATAATGGCGGCACGAACGACAGTCGCCCCCGCCCCCACCATGAGCACAAATCCGACAATCGTTGCAGAGGAAAGAAAGAGTGCCATGGTGCGCGGAAGAAACGACGCAACGCGCCCGACGGCTTCCGCAAGAATGGTGATGTTGTATCCCGAAAGTACGACGATATGGATAATTCCGACAGTGCGAAACGCATCCAGCACATCCTCGCCGAGGCCTCGCTTTGCGCCGAACACCATCCCGCCGACGAGCGAGGCATGCGGCTCCGGAAGCACGCGGGAAACAGAGCGCATAAGCGATTGTTTTATTGAAAAAAGCGCCGCCTGCGCCGGGTTGCCCCCTCCTTCTCCCGTGCGGACGAGCTCGGGATAAAACATCCGATACCCGATGCCATCTTTCCGCAAATACGACACGTAATCAAACTCACGTCCGGTATCGCCTGAAGAAAAATTCTGGGGCTTCCCCAGCTTTCCGCGCACGGTGACGATATCGCCATATTGAAATGCGGGATAGTGCTCCGTAATAACGAGTATTTTTCCACTCGCGGACACAACCTCCTCGCCGCTTCCGAGCTCTTCCGCGCGGACAACAAGATTCGTGTGGGTCTCTCTTACATCCGGTTCGTCAACCACGACGCCGCGAAGCACCACAGTGCTTCCGACTGCATTCTCAAGCGGTTCCGACTGATGCCTCACAGCGCTCATGTCATAGCGCAGTATGCCGAATGCGGATGACAGCAATACAATCCCCGCCACGCCAATATACGATATTCTCATGTTCTTGAGAACATAAGAATATCGTATGAATAAAAACAGCGCACCGAGGGCGAATAGGAAAACCGGAAACGAAACTCCGAAATCAAAAAACGAGCGGAACGCTATCCCGCCCGCAAAACCCAAAAAAATCAGTGCGAACACCCTATTCATAACAAACCGCCCTGCTTTGTCTTTTTATCTCCTTCATCCATCGCCTCGTTTGAGAGCGCATCGGCTTCCTTGTTTTTTTCGCGGGGGATGTGGGTAAATGTGATGTCGGGAATGTCGGAAACTTTCATGTTCCAGACTTTTATGAACTGCGGGAAAAGCGTCTCCTCTTTAATTTGATATTTTCCGGAGAGTTGGCGCGCGACAAGCTCGCTGTCGGTTCTCACCTCAATCGGCATGTGTTTTAATTTTTCTTTTCCAAACATCTTTTTGAGCGCCTGAAGCCCGAGGATGATAGCCTGGTACTCCGCCCAGTTGTTTGTCCGCACGCCAAGCGGCTCCGCGATTTTTTTAAGCACGTGCCCCGATTCGTCCGTAATGAACACTCCTGCTCCAGCAGGTCCCGGGTTGCCTCGTGCGCCCCCGTCCGTATACATAATTATTTTTTTCAGCATAATCCTAGAATATATCCGCGAAGGCCCGTGGGCAACCCAGGGCGTTATCTACATTTGTATTTCTAAAATACGGAGTCGGATTTCCGCACGCCCGCGGAATACATTCTGCTCTATATGCGCTGAAACCGTGATGCGGGCACCCGGCACAATATTCCCCATATCCCATTTGCCGTCCGAAAAGAAATCAACCGCGCGCACAGGCACTCCCTCGTCCGTCTCCAAAACAAGCATGAGGTGATTTTTCTCCTTGCCAAAGCGGGATACTCCGCGGACCGGCACGTTTTCAAATAAAAATATCGGTTTGGGATTCCCCGTGCCGAACGGAGCAAGCGCGCGAAGACGGCCCCAGTTCTCTTCCGTCACCTCGCGGAGCGGGAGCTTCACGGGTTCGGACATGGCTGCCCTTTTTTCCGCGGCTATATCCATATGTTCGCCGCTCTCTCTCATTGCGTCAAACGCCGAGAAAAGCGCCTCTTCAAGAAAATGAATTTTATCATCGGGGATGGAGAATCCTCCAGAGCCCGCATGTCCCCCGAAATCACTGAACGATTCGCGCGCACGCTCCATGAGGCGCACGAGATTCACCGTATCGGAGCGGCACGAACCCTTGAGTACGTCACTTTCTCCCCGTCCCCATAAAAATACGGGGCGTTTGTAGCTCTGGCAGAGCGTGTTCGCCGCAAGACCCAAGACTCCCGGCTGCCAGCGCGGATTCCCCATGACGATGACCCGCTCTGGCTCTTTTTCTGCAAGCCGCGCGTGTGCCTCTTTCATAATATTCGCGACAAGCCATTTGCGCTTGGTATTCAAGTCTTCAAGGTGCGCGTACGTCCGCGCCGCCGTGTTCTCGTCTCCGGCGGAAAGAAAATAAAATCCGTGTATCGGGTCATCCATCCTGCTTGCGGCGTTGATGCGCGGACCAATAACGAATCCGATATCGTCTTCGGTAAGATACCGCTGGTCAACGGAGAGATTCCGGAAGAGCTTCATGAGCCCGTGCCGAGGGCTCTTGCGAAGCACTTTGAGGCCGTAGTACGCAAGCGCCCTGTTCTCGCCGGTAAGCGGCACCATGTCGGAAACCGTCGCGATCGCGACCATATCAAGGAGCCATTTCTCCCACCCCTCCGGCACGGAAAACATACCGAGCTCGCGGCCGCGCGTAAGAAGCGCTTGCACGAGCTTGAACGCAACACCAGCTCCGCAGAGATGCCGATACGGGTAGGTATCATCTTCGCGGTTCGGATTTATGACCGCACATGCGGGCGGCAATTCGTCACGCACGACGCCATCCTCGCCCGCTTGCTGATGCGGCAGATGGTGGTCGGTTACGATGACATCAATGCCCGCTTTCTGCGCCATTGTAACTTCTTCAATATCGGAGATGCCGCAATCCGCGGTCACGATAACACGTGCGCCTTCGCCCGCGAACTTCATGATCGCTCCGGTATTGAGCCCATATCCTTCGCGGTGCCGATGGGGAATATAATTTTGGAAATTGGTATACCCGATTTTTTTGAAGAAATCGTGAAGAACGACCCCTGCCGGAGTGCCGTCAGTGTCGTAGTCGGTGTAGATGACAATATATTCGTCGCCTTGAATAGCTTTGAGTATCCGCGAGACCGCCGCATCCATATCCTTGAGGAGAAACGGATTATGGAGATGAGTGCCGTAATCCGGGTTCAAAAATGCCGCAATTTCTTCGTCGCGGGAAATCCCCCGTTGTTCAAGCAGGGTTTTTATAAGCGCTTCGGACATGCTGAAGAGTATACCATGCGCGCCTTGCGCTCGACTGAGCGGCCATTCGCCGCTATCCGCTTACCGAATAGCGTATGTGATCGTCACGTAGGAGGTTATGGTGTTTTCCCCGGAAGGGATCTGTTGCGCTTCCACCGCCCCGCCCCTGCCGAACGCTTCCGTTGAGAGCGAGAAGTCTTTGGCAAAGATCGGTACGCCGCCGCCCTCGCTAAAACTCACTATTTTCACGAGACGCACGTCTAGGTCGCGTGCGAGAGTGCGCGCTTTTTCTTCAGCATCGGTAATCGCTTTCTTCCGCGCGTCGCGCAGTACCGTATCCTCGTCTTCGACGACAAAATCAATGCTGCTTATATTCATCGCGCCGAGTGCGCCGATCTGAGCAAGCGCATCACCCACCGACTCGTCATTTTTCATCTTCACTTGTATCCAGTGCGCAACTTCATAACCGGCAAATACCCGCTCCCCAGGCACAGGGAACCCGTCTTGATTCTTTGTTTCGCGATATTCATATCGCGGAGAAATGGAATAACTCGTAGTCTTGATGTTTTTCTCTGGGATATCCATGTCTTTGAGCGCGTCGAGTATCGCATTCATTTTTGTCGTATTCGCTTCCTGCGCCCTGGTAACCTCTGCCGCCTCTTCGATCACTGCAAAGGAAAATCGCGCGGTGTCGGGAATAACCATAACCTCTCCTTTTCCGGAGACGGAAATCGTATTGCGAAACTCGATTCCTTGCCCGACGAATTTCCACGACTGCACCTCGCCGATGGATTGCGTAAGGAAGAGAAGAATCGCCGAAACGATGAGCGCAATACCGGCCCAAAATACTACGGCGATGTTCTTGTCTATATATTCTTTGAATGGAGGCATATATATTCTTTAGTTATCCTGTAATACATTTCATTGTATCAAAACTCATTGTATCAAAACCAACCACTGAGGCTACTCCCCATCTGACAAGCGCGCTAAAAATCCCACTATAAAAAACGTCGCAAGGCCCGTAACCGCGAGCTCCGCAAGCGGACTTATGCCGAGTCCGAACACCGTTGGCATTGCTTTTGCATACGACCACTTTAAAAGCAGGTACAACCCTTTATATTCAATGCCTATGGCAAAAAGAACGCCGAGAGAGATCGTGAACGCGCACATGCGGAACGAGAGCGCGCGTATCCAGAAAAAATCTTTGAAGAAAAATCCCCCGAGTATATAAATGGCGAAGAGATACAGGGCGTCTCCTGCTGACGCTCGCAACATCAAACGGATATAGTCTCTTTCGTCAAGCCACTGCCTCTCGTAGAGATACGCCCCGTGAAGCACCTCCCAGAAAAAATTAAGAAAGAAACTGACGACGACAACGCCGGCAGAGAGCGCCATGATTTTTTGAGCTTTACTCATGAACTGTTTCTGTGATACGGTAATTCTATCATGGATACCGGGGCATCTAAAAAACCATATCTAAAACAGGTGACCGAATTTTATTTCGCCCCGATCTGGCAGTCGTTCTTCACGATCTTGTATCTCGTATTCTTCTTTTATTTCGCCGTTTTCCATTCCGGAAAACTATTCCTCGCCGCGAAATTCATTATCTATACGCTCAAGAACTCCGCGTCACTCGCAGGGCTCGACAATCTCTTCTTCGGCGTCGCGTTTCTCACGAGCCTCATCATCCCATTCTCGGTCAGCGTTTATGCGATATTTCTCCTCTTCGAAATATGGGGGCTCTCCACATGGAGTGCGTGGCGAAAAGTGCTCATGACGTTCGCGGTCATCGTCATTGTGCCGTCGATCATCGTCCTTATGGACGAAATCATCAGGGCTGTCGGCGGGCGGTCCGAACTTGCAGAGTTCGTGGCGCTAAACCGGCTAAATCTGTAAGCCAAGAGGTCTCCGTTATTTTAAACGGCGCGCGTGTTGCACCACGCGCGCCGTTTATGTATCATACGCAAAGATTTTTTCAAATCAAAGAGGCCGCCGTGAGAAAGACCGTTATCGGTGTCATCGGAGAAGCCGGAGCCGGGAAAGAAACATTCGCGCGGGTGCTCATAGCGCGCATCACGCATCTGGGCGTCTTTCATACGACATTTTCGAACACCCTTGTAGAGACTCTCAAGGCATGGAACATCGCCCCGACGCGCCCCAACTGTCAATTGCTTGCGCAAGTGATGAACAAAGGATTCGGAGACGGCACACTTACCCGTGCGGCGCTTCATCAGGTACAAGCGCGGGACGAGAGAATCATCATCGTTGACGGAGTCCGATGGCAGGCCGATTTCGACGGACTTAAGGCGCTCGCGAAGGACCATACGGAAGTGATCATGGTGTATGTCACCGCAGATCCCAAAATTCGGTTTGAGCGCCTTACGGTGCGAAACCAGCGGCCGGGAGAGACCGGGCTTACGTGGGAACAGTTCGTGCGGGAGAGTGAAGCGCCGAACGAACAACTCATCGGAACATTGGGAAATATGGCAGACTTCGAAATCGAGAACAACGGCACGCTGAAAGATTTCGAGCGCCGCGTAGTAGCATTTCTCGACACATATATGTGGCGTTAGAGATGCGTTTAACAAAAAGTCCCCGATGGGGACTTTTATTTTTCCTAGCGAGCCCACACGATTACATACTATGCACGTCGGCTATGATAAGTTTATGGTCCGAACCGCACTGCTCTTCAAAAACGCTGGTAGAGGAAACTATCGCGTCCTCCGGCAGAAGAATGTGGTCAAACTGAAAATCTGCAGCTCCTTCCACGGCGCAAAACGTCGTACGGCCTCTGAACATGTTCCGAAGTCTGAATTTCGAGAATACGCGTTCAAATTCTTCGCGCTCGTCCATGAGAAGCTCGCGAAATTGGAGCCCGAACCACATGAGCCCGATGAACCGCTGATACCATGTCTCTCCGTAGATGTTGAGGTCGCCCGCGATAATATTCTTCCCGTGCGCAGAGTGGCGGAGCACCCGGAGAAACTGCGTAAGCCGATTCCGCGGCCCCGTACCAACCTCGAGATGAACATTAAAAATCCTGACGCGGTCTTCCTGGGTAAGCACATCAATATAGTGTGATTCCAGATGCTCCTCCAGGCGGTGCCACACACTGCTGAAAAAAGACCTCCATCCCCGGCCTTCATTGCCACGGATTTTTTTATGACGGATAACGGGATATCTCGAGAGTATGACGAGGAAACATTCTCCGTGTTCCGCGCATCGCATGCCGCGAGCGACTGCGTGCGCATACCCCGTATCGTCCCGCCCCAGAAGCTCTCGGAGAACAGGGTCTGGAACTTCCTGAAGGCAGATGACATCGGCGTCCTGTGCCAATAAAAAATCCGCAATCTTCGCGGGAGGTGTGGCGTTCCGATTGAACACGTTCCAGCTTACGACCCTCACGATACTTTGCCGCCCGTCCGCAGTATCTCTCAAAAACTATACCACAAAAAAAGCGGCGTTTATGCCGCTTTGATACTCGTTATGCGAATTGTTTCACGATGTGCCAGACGAACTTAACGCCGAATCCCGGACCGACGCCGTACTCCTGCGCGTCGTCTCCCATGAGGATCGAATTATCGACGAAAAACCAATCTGTTTCTCCTTCCAAAAAATTAAAGAGGAACACGAACGGCGCCGTGTGATACGCTTTTTTCGGCGTGTAATTCACAAGATCGCAGTCGTCTCCCGCATGCGCCTCATCCACTTTATTCAACTGCTCAATAGAAGGCAGCAGGACTATTTTTTCCGCAGACAGCCTCGCGGCTTCCCACGCGCGGTTCTCACTTTCGGGTCCATACACGCCGACTTTAAGGAAATCCGGGCCGAAGTCTTCCGTGTTCCCCAAGGTACCGACAGATACGATTGCATCCGGTTTGAATTTCTTCTCGCCGAAAGCGATCGCTTCCGCAAGAATGAGACGGCCTTCGGCATCCGTGTCGGTGATTTTCACTGTCTTCCCGCCGTATGCACGGACAATTGAGCCAGGAAGCATCGCGCGGCCGCCGATCATGTTTTGGACGATGGGCGCAAGCGCTATGATCTCGACGGGCAAGTTGAGTTCCCGTGCTAAAAATGGGATTGCGAGAACAGTCGCCGCCCCGGCCATGTCATAGTGCATGTAATCATATTCCGAAGCACCCTTGAGATCGTACCCGCCAGTGTCAAAGAGAACGCCTTTTCCGGTCAGTACGACCTTCCGAACTCTCTTTTGCCGCTCCGTCTTAGGCTTATAGTGCAATTTCAGGAGACAAGGTTCATGCGCACTTCCGGCATGCACGGCATTCATCAGATTGAATCCGTGCGCCTTAAGTGCATCTCTGCCCCACAGCACATGCGCCTTCATCCCCTGAGGACTTCCGATCGCTTGCCACCGCTTCGACGGCTGCGGAATCGCATGCGAACCAAGAATTTCCGAAATGAAACAAAGGGGCGTCTTGAGGTTCGGCGGCATCTCGATCAGCCGGCGCGTTTTTGCGATATGGAGGCCGAAGGCCTCGCCGTCCGAGATGGCGGTCTTGAAAAAACCGTCAAGCGCCCGATCTGGCTCTCCGAAAAAGACAAACGTTACTTCCTTGATGCCGGATTCTTTCTCGGCTTTGAAATCTTCATACGGACTATTCGCGTACACCGCCGCTTCAACGATGGTTTCCACGAAGCTGTACAAATGCCCGCGCTGTTCATCGTCTTTCACATTCCGCGGAGAGAATCTGTCGGGAAGAACGATTGCCACTTTCTCATGGTGCTCGGCGCGGATGCGACGAGCGGCAAGCTTCGTGTGGCAG
Organism: uncultured Candidatus Saccharibacteria bacterium; assembly: GCA_964573545.1. Classification (GTDB taxonomy): domain Bacteria; phylum Patescibacteriota; class Minisyncoccia; order Phycocordibacterales; family UBA2135; genus CAZNJQ01. The sequence goes on from CAZNJQ010000003.1 coordinate 44,310, forward strand.
AACACTTCCCGGAGAAAATTGGGGCCGCTCATCACGACCTCTTTCTTCTTTCTCCACGGATATTCGATATACACAAGCCCGGCATGGTACACAGCCCCGTCCCGAGCAATCGACTGAAGTGTCGCGACTTCGTCGCCTTTTGTTTTGATGGCGTCAATAGCCTTACGGCGCAACTCAAGCTCCGGAAAACGCAGCGCAACCTCCGGGTCTTCCTGTCCTTCAAATCCGAATACAAGGACGACAGTGTCCGGTCCGAGCGCAAAGCTGTCAAAGGGCTGGAAGTAGAATTCTATGCCGTTTTTGGACATAGCCACACCCCGCACATCCACACGCGTCTCTCTGCATTTAAATATATTCCCAAAACGAAAACAATAGCACCCCGCTACATTCAGTGGTCTAGTAACGCATGAATTTTCATTGGTATCTTGCGCCTGCGGGGCATTGATACCTCTCGAACCAGGGAGTTTTATTCGTACCGTAATGCCTCTATAGGGCTCTTTTTTGCCGCCTGTCGCGCGGGATAGATGCCGAATACGAGACCCACAAGCGCCGATACGAAAACTCCAAGGAGCGCCGCGCCTATTGGAAATGCGAAAGACCACTCGAGGCTGAGGTATTTTGTCAGAACAAACGAAATAATAAACGAGAGCGTTGCCCCCGCAAGTATGCCGATGGTGCCGCCAAGGCCGGTTAAGATAATGGCTTCGAACAGAAACTGCCGCAGGATGTCGACGTCAGTTGCCCCGATAGCTTTGCGAAGCCCGATTTCTTTCGTGCGCTCGACAACGGCGACAAGCATTATGTTCATAACGCCGATACCGCCGACGACAAGCGCGATAGCGACCACGGACGAGAGAAATGCCGTCAGGGCGCCGATAATGCTCTTTATCTGTTCCACAACCCCCTGTTGGGTGACGACGAAGAAATCGTCTTTGTCCGGGTCATCGATGTTGTGCGATATCCTGAGCGTGCGCTCTATGTCTGAAACAGCACGCGCGACCACGTCGGGATTTTCCGCTTTCACTAAGATCTCATGGAAATGGTCGGTTCCCAAAAGATACGTTTGCGCGGTCGTGTACGGCACAAGAACAAGCTCGTTAAAATTAAACAATGTCCCCTGTCCTTTATCCGGCAAGACTCCCACGACGCGGAATTTTTTGTTTTTTATTTTTATCTGCTTCCCCACAGCACATACCACAGAGCGCCGAGTATGAGCACAAGAAAGACCGCTGCGAACCGCAGAGGTATTTTTCTCTTTTGTAGAAAATCAAAAGAAAGCATTATTATAAAAGAGTATCGGCGGACGGCATGCAGTATCTCTTCCTAGCCACTATTCTTTTTTCTTCTTTTTGACCGGCTTCGTGCCATGGCGCCACACTACTCCTTCAAGGCGCGGTGGGCGGCGAAGCGGCGTCATCCGATGCTTTTGTAGTGGGCGTATGAATCTTCCCATATGCATATAGTATATCAAATTTCCTCATGCTTTAAATCGTCTTTACGAATACAACATCGGCACACAAAAAGAGCCACCGCGGCGGCTCTTGGTTTTCATCAAAACCGAAATCAAAATCGAAAGGTGAGAGGCCGAATATTTTTCACAGACCCCCATGTATCAAGAGAAAATCTTACCAGCACCCCCGCGACAAGCCCGTGCCGAGAAAACCGAACGAGCTCCTTCATGCGTTCGCCGCCGTAGCCGTTGATGTCACTGAGTGTAAAGACGCGCTCTTTTCCGCGCACACCATCTTCGAGAATGCATCCAACCCCGCCCTTTTCATCAACTCGCACCACTTTCCCGATGCACTCGTCCATGAGAAACCTGTAGTATAAATTTCTTCCTGTATCGTAGCAACAAACTTTTGCCATCACAACCCTCTCGAGCAGTTCTGCAGAAAATCTCACTCATCGTAATGCTGAACGATAAGGCTGTTTACCGCTTCACATCCTTTCCGTTAATTGCATACCGAGCTTCTATCGTTTCTCCACCCCAAGATTCTTCAAAATCCTCGTGTGCCATCATACCCGCTACTGGTTCGGTATCGGGGTCGTTAAAGTAGACATTCTTTTCATCGATACCCGTGACAACGACGATATGCCTGCCGCCCCTTACAAGCGCGAGTATTCGAGAGCCGCTTCGCAATCTGTCTGCTACTTGAGAGAGAGTGATCTCCCCCGAGAGTATGCCATTGTCCGTCAACCACTCTGCTGATGCGCGGAATGTTTCTTCCCCGATCCGTTCAAGCAGCCCCGGGTTTTTCGAAAACAACGCTTTGATTTTTTCATCCCACTCTCCGGGAGGAATTTTCCTATCTGCGATTCTGTCCCACTTCACCCCGCTGTAGTATGTAACTTCATATCCGTGCTGTCGCAGGAGACGGCATATATCGGCAGGAAGCGATGGGGCAGAATGCTCTTTTCCCATCTCCTTTTCTATTTCTTCTGCAGAAATTTTCTTTACATCAGGGAAATCGGTTTGGAACAACATCTCGACAGAGAGCGGGCCACAGTCACTTCCGCGGTTTCTCTCCTTTGTTAATTCGATTTCAGTAAAGACTGGCCTGATGCGTCTTTTTTCTTTCGAATCATCTTGTGTACCTTTTAATTTTTCCATGTCAGGATTTTACCAATTTTTAAATACCAGTAATGCCGACAAAATATAAGCGTTCGGCATATCCGCATCCGCCTCATTATTTTTGGGTGCCTACTGGGATTCGGTCACGAGTTACTAATTCGCTCCAATCATAAGTACTCGTCCCGCCATGGCGGGACTCGCGACCCCGGCTTTCCATCATCCTCATTATTTTTGGGTCGGGCACTGTCCGGAGTTATAACCGTACTCGAGGACAGGGGTTATATGGTTACCGTACGCGAAAAAATCAACAATATCAAGCGCGTTGGCGAATTTTATGACTTCCCGATGCCCTACCAGCCGAAATAGCCAACTCACCCCAAGTCACCCTAACTCACCC
>CAZNJQ010000004.1:0-42563 GCA_964573545.1 uncultured Candidatus Saccharibacteria bacterium
TATACATGCTTGAATATTACATCGAGGTGATTCCAAGCTATTGGGATATTACGGGTTGTTTGACAAATTGATGGATATATGCTAGTCTTTTAAACAGAAAGCGTGGTGCTGTTTAATTCAGTTGTAGCACCTGATCAGTGACAACTTCAACGAGGGAGTCCTCCGATGAAACCGACATCCGTATTACTATTGCTTATTCTCTCGCTCACGACATACTTACCCGCCGCCAATAATGCGCTGGCGGGAGAGAGCCAGATGAACGTTGCCGCCATCGGATCCTCAGACGGCACAATCAAGATTGGACTTCCCGACCGGTGGAATCTTGATAAGAAAAACGAAAATGCATCGTTTTGGTGGGCAAATTTTGTTGACTCCCGCCGTGATGCCAATATTTTCGTCTCTATGGAGCGAAAGATTGGGTATGGTTACCGCCATCCGCTCCTCGATGATTGGGGAAAAGATTTCGCAGAAAAACAGATCAAGCGTTACGCTGGAAACTACTCATACGAGATTCGCGGCATAACAAAAAAAACGGCGACGCTTGGATCCGGACAAATAGTGGAATTCTCCATCTACAAGCTCTCCATAAACGGAAATTGGCGGGAAGTCGTGTTCGCCATCCTGTCGTCAAAAGACGACAATCGTCGGGTTTTGGTCGAGATCTATCAAACAGCAACCCACGGCGACATGTCAGATCATATAGAATTAGTCGCAAGAGGAATTTTTTTCAGCGACTAATCACGATGTGGCTAAAAAAGGTTGGATTTTAACAGGTCCGACCTTTTTATTTTTAGCCGTTGACTTTTCAAGACTTGGTCGCTAATCTTGTAGCAGTTTCGTTGCATAAACGAAGGTACGCACGATGTGCGAATATCCGGCGCTCGCTCTGCTTGTCAGAAAAAAGGCGGCTGAGTTGACGCCCGCCGAACACGCGGCAATACGGGAGCGTCTTCCCGGGCTCGTTGTGCGACATGAGAGCATCGACCCTAAAACGCCTAACGAATTTCGAGAACAACACAGGCAATTAAAACCGGAACTTGTTGTTTTTTTCCTGTCCAAGAAGGCGGAAGTTGTCGGGGCCGGAGCGGAGTGGAAATGGTCAAACTTTGGACTTCTGTTGACGCTTGCCGAAGAGATTCCCGGACTGCTCATCCTCGACGAGGAAACAATTGAAAAAAATCTTGCACGCTAGCAAGTGCACCGTACTGCTGTACCAAAATCGCCCCCGTACCGGAGGCGATTTTTAATTTATTGCAGATCGTCCGCGAACACCTCGCCCCTTAGGGCGGGGTCTGGCTTCATGTCGTTTTTTTCACAAGAAGCGCCAACCGCGACTTCTTCCGCGCGGCGGCGTTTTTCTTGATGACGCCCGTTTTCGCCGCCTTATCGATCGCCGCATACGCGGCCGGAAGCTCGTGCGCGGCATCCGCGTATTTTTTAAGCGAAACGAGTTTTTTTACGTTCTTAACCGCCCCGCGCATGATTTTTTTCCGTTCGTCGTTCATGGCTTTTTTCCGGAGCGACGAGCGAAGCGCCTTTTTTGCTGATGATGTGATGGGCATGGTTTAGGTGTTAGGTGTTAGGTGTTAGGTGTTAGGTGTTAGGAAATTTTTATGTTCCCAACCCTTACTATCTAACGCGGCTGTCACATAATTACAATAGCGTATCAAACGGCAACATATTTTGCAAATAGATGAGTTTTTCGCAGTGCGCTATACTAAGAATAATGATAATGCAGCTCCGCGGCCGTCTGGCGCACAAAGAAATAAATTTTGCGGTACTTGACGTTCAGGGAGTTGGTTATAAAGTGCGTACCTTGGCGGACACCGTGTCGGGGAAGCACCCCGGCGACGAGGTGCTTTTCTGGACACATCTTGCCGTCCGGGAAGACGCCTTAGAGCTCTACGGGTTCGGAGACCGCGATGAATTGTCGTTTTTTGAGCTCCTCATCGCGATCTCGGGCATCGGTCCGAAGTCCGCGCTTGCCATCATGAACCTGGCGAGCGTCCCGGAACTTAAAAAAGCGATCGCGGCGGGCGACACGCACTATCTCACAAAAGTCTCCGGCATCGGAAAGAAAAACGCGGCGAAGATCGTCCTTGAACTCAAGGATATATTTATAAAGACGGGGCATGCGGGGAATGCGCATTCGCTTAAAGAGGAAACGGATGCCTTGCTCGCATTGACCTCACTGGGATACACCAGAGAAGAAGCGCGGAACGCTCTCGGAAAGATCACTGGCGCGGAAACGACTACTGGCGAAAAAGTGAAGGAAGCCCTCAAAATCCTCTCGCGATAGTGGAAAAAACGGACCACGATGCAAAATTACTTTTTTACCATCAAAAGCCGGTTCCAAGCAGCGCTTAAAAAAATATTCCCTGAAAAGATCTGGAGAAGGCTTGAAACGGTATACCATTTTACGCTCGCATTTCTTGCGGCGCTCCTCTACCGCTTCCCCTCGCGCCGCATATTCGTGATAGGCGTCACGGGAACAAAGGGAAAGACGACGGTTGCCGAGCTTTTGAGTGCAATTCTCGAAGAGGCCGGATACAAAACCGCTGTCTCAAATACTGTGAGATTCAAGATCGGCGCCGAGTCGTACGACAACACTATGAAAATGACGATGCCGGGGCGATTCTTCCTGCAGCGCTTCCTTCGGCGCGCGGTCAGGGAAAGATGCGGCTATGCGATCATTGAAACGACGTCGGAAGGCGCGCGGCAGTTCCGGGACCGCTTCATCGAGCTAAACGCCCTTATTTTTACAAATCTCGCACCTGAGCACATTGAATCTCACGGTTCATACGAAAAATACCGCGATGCAAAACTTTCTATTGCCAAACGAATCCTGAAATCACGGAAAAAGCGCCGCTTCCTTGTGGTAAACAGAGACGACAAAGAAGCACCTGCTTTTCTCAACATCGGCGTTCCGGAGACATACGGTTTCTCCCTCGCTGATGCCATGCCGTACACTGTAAAAAAAGAAGGGGTTTCTTTATCAGTTCGCGATATTCCGATTCATTCCAAACTCTCCGGCATTTTTAATATCTATAACATGCTCGCTGCGGCAACCTGCGCCGAACATCTGGGAATAGGCGCCGACACTGTTGCGCGCGCATTTTCGAAATTTTCCGGTATTCCGGGCCGGATGGAAAAAATCGACCTCGGCCAAGATTTCACCGTCATCGTCGATTACGCGCACACGCCCGACTCGTTGCTTAAGGTGTACGAGGTATTCCAAAATGCGAAAAAAATCTGCGTCCTGGGAGGCACGGGTGGAGGAAGAGACGCGTGGAAACGCCCCGAGATGGGAAAAATAGCCGACGCATACTGCTCAAAAATAATTCTCACGAACGAAGACCCCTATGATGAAAACCCAATGGAGATAGTGCATACTATAAAAGAAGGCATCAGGCGTCCGGTGGCAGAAATTATCATCGACCGGCGGGAAGCGATACGAAAAGCACTTGAGTCGGCAGAAACGGGAGATGTTGTCATTATCACCGGCAAGGGAAGCGATCCGTACATCATGGGGCCATCGGGAACGCGGCTTCCGTGGAGTGACGCTCTAGTGGCAAGAGAAGAGCTGGCAAAAATGCTCGCCGCATAACTTGCACTGTGCGTACTACGAGGAAGTGCTCTCTTTACTTCATAATTTTAAAAACTTTCTGACTTTTATGAATTTTGTCAGCGTTATCATCTTCGGCATCATCATCTTCTTTATATTACTAATCCTTTCTTATTACTGATATGGACCTTTTACGTTTCACCCTGCTTGTTTTGGCGCTTATGTGGCTCGGATGGTTCCTTATGGGAGGACCGGAAAGCGGGCGTGTCCGAAACGCCTTCCTCAAGCCGCCGGCGCCGCTTAATACGGGAGAGACGTACGGGCCCGGGATTTCAATAGGCGGCGTACAGGGCGAAACAAAAGAGCCGGCGGAAGTTCCGGGAACAGAACCGAAGTCTCTCTTTGTGGATGCGGTTTCGATCTACGTGGGAAATGCACGTGCAGGAAATCCGCAGGAGGAATACATAGAAATCGCGGCATCGGGAAGCAATACGCAGCCGGTTAACATCACCGGATGGAAATTGAAAAGCGCAACAAGCGAGAATGAAGCAGTTATCGGCACCGGGGTATATCTGCCGTTTGGCGAAACAGTCAATAAAGAAGACAAAATCTTTTTAAATCCCGGAGACCGGGCGATTATCGCGACAGGAGAATCGCCGCGGGGTATTTCGTTCCGGACCAACACATGCACAGGATATTTTGAACAATTCCAAGATTTCTATCCTACACTTCCGAAAGAGTGCCCGTATCAATCCGATGAAGTTCGTGCCCGTGCGGAGACAAAAACACTCGGGGATGCCTGCCTCGATTATCTCGATACGCTGCCGCGATGCGAAGCCCATGTAAAAGCCGCGCCTATCGGCGTATCGTCCGCGTGTAACGACTATATCAATGAGCGGATACATTATCGCGGATGCCTTGAAGTCCACAAAAACGATACGAGTTTTTATAAAAAAGAATGGCGGATCTTCCTCGGGAAGAAAGAGGAACTTTGGAAAGAACGTCGCGAAACAATTAAACTCCTTGATACGGAGGGGCGTATCGTCACCTCCGTCTCGTACTAGAACTCACAATCGGAGCATTCCAAAAAGCGCAATTCCGACGGCGACTGAAACATTAAGTGATTCTTTTCCGCGGCGTGTATGCCGCGGATGGTGAGCCTGCCGAACCACTTTCCCACGCATCGGAATCTCCGCGACAACATGAACTGCGTCGAGAACGGCTTCGGGAAGTCCTTCCACTTCGTTCCCGAAGACGAAAACTGATTTTCTTGGAACAGGAACAGTGCGATACTGCTCTGCCGTGGGTGACTGCTCAACGGCAATGACGCGATATCCTTTCTTCTTGAGCATCCGGATGAGCGGAAGAATTTCTTCATTCTGTTCCCACCGCACCCACTTCTCGGCGCCAAGCGCGGCTTTTGCGACATCGCGCCGCTCTCTTCCGAAGCGGTCAATGGGCGCGGGTGTGTAGCCGGTAAGATAGATTTTTGACACACCTGCCGCGTCAGCTGTTCTCAATATCGCCCCGACATTGTGTGCGCTCCGTATGTCATGCAGAACAAGCACGACATCTCTTTTCTTTGCCGGAGCGCGTTTTTTCTTTGAGTCCATACCGAGTAGTATACGAAATTTTGGGTATGCTACAATATGCTAATGCTTTCGCTGTTTCCAGACCTGTTCTCATTCTCGCTTGCCGCTCCGTTCATTATAAGAATATTCCTCGGGGTATATTTTCTCATATATGGAATTACCGCCGTCCGGAACGCATTCCGAGAGAGCCCGGTCAAAAAATCCCCTCTCTTTGCGGGAAGCGCCGTTGCGATTTTAAGCGCCGGTATCCTTGTTGGGTTTCTGACACAGGGAGCGGCCGCGATTCTCGTCCTGTTTTCCGTCTGGAGCGCGTGGCGAACGCAGAACAAAACAACGCACCTCCTCCTCTTTGCAATGGCGCTCTCCCTCCTTTTCTCCGGCGCCGGATTTTTTGCATTTGATTTGCCGCTCTAGTTAATTAATTAACGGCGCTAGAAGGCGCTAGAACGAACGCGCTGTGTATTCATTAAGGACGCGCGTTTTTCTTAAAAATCCGCCCACCAGGATTTGAACCTGGGACCATCTCCTTAAAAGGGAGCTGCTCTACCGACTGAGCTATGGGCGGAACTGAAATACTATACCACACGTATACATGGTTTCAAATTCCATTTGACGGAGGGTATATTTGCGCCATGCAGTAATTTATCCACACAAGTACCATTTACAAAAAAACTGCGTGAGATAAAATGTAAGCAGAATACAAATCGATTTTGAGCGAAACAGAAGGCCCTTTAGGCCATATAATCATTCGCATAATTCAAATACTATTTGTTTGTTCCATATCCAAACTCCTTTAAGCCCGATTGCTGAAGTCCGCAACATCGTTGCGGATTTCTTTTTTATCCGCCGCAACTTAGCAGGGGCGGATGTGTCTCGCTCCGGGTTTTACAGTGTGAGAACGAACCGCAAGAGGGCGGCGTCCAATTCATGAAGCCCTTTCCGTGAATCGTGGTAGAGGGAAATGAGCGTTACGGAGAGCTCGCGAAGCTCTTGGAGCGTAAAATTACGGGCGAGCCGCCTCGCCTTCTGCTCCGCAAAGGGCTTCAGTCCCGTTTTCTCCCCCGGTCCAGCGTTTTTTACAAGGAGCAGGGCCTTGATCTGCCAAAACAGGATACCGTAGATATTCTCGCCCGACACCCCTTCTCGAAACGCACGCTCAAGCATGAGCCATGCATTCTTTCTGTCGCGCGTCCCGACGGCATCAGCCAGAGGAAATATATTGAATTCCCGTGTGGGAGCCTGCTTTTCTCCGAGAACCGGTGCGTGCTCCGCTTCTTTTTCAAACAATGTCCTGGTTTTTGCATCGATTTTCCCTTCGGCAAATACGAAGGTGTGGGGTGATTGCGCAACGCGCTTCGTCGCGCCCGCAATATATTCTCGAGCGGTATCGTCTGAAAAAGTGTTGCGAAGGAAAACCGCGTGCGTGCTGCCGAAAAGCGTCTGCCCCGAGAGGTATTCTTCAAACCGCTCCGCACTCCATGTTTCATCGTTCATCTCAAATACCGCCACATCGGGATTTTTTGTAAGAAATTCATCCAAAAATGTCTCCGCGCCTTTGCGTGCAAGCGAGAAATCATCGTTTTGGAAAAAGTACAGCATAATGAAAATTACTAATTAACCTAATTTCTAATTACTCTAATGCAATCTCAATTTTTGAATTCAAAAAATTTTTAGGTTAATTAGAGTAATTAGAGTAATTTTTTTAGCTCCCCCCAATTTTTTCCTTCAGAGACTTCGACAAGAAGCGGCACTGCATCTACGAACACGTGCTCCATGCTCCCTTTAATACTCCGTGCCGCGGAGAGAAGCGCGTCTTCTTTGACTTCATACATGAGTTCGTCGTGGATCTGAAGCAATAAAAATGCCGAATCGTGCAACCCCTGCTCCCGAAGCGTGGTATCCGCTTTCACAATTGCAAGTTTTATTATATCCCCCGTCGCTGTACCCTGTATCGGCGCATTCACCGCCATGCGGAGCGCGGCGTTTTTAATATACGGAATAGGCGACGAGAGCCCGTGGATATAGCGGCGCCTGCCGAACAACGTCTCGGTGTAGCCTTTTCGCGCCGCCTCGCGGGGAATATTCCGCAGATATTCCGCGACACCCGGGAATTTATTGAAATAATTGTCGTAGAATGCCTGGGCTTCTTCCCGTGTCCCCCCAAGCGTCCGCTGGAGCGAGGAAACCCCCATGCCGAAGATAATGCCGAAATTGATCACTTTCGCCCGCCGCCGCATGTCTTTCGTCACCTCGCTCTCCGGAACGCCGAAAACCCGCGAGGCGACGGCAGTATGCACGTCAACGCCATCGTTAAAGATCCTGATGAGGTCTTTGTCTTTCGAAAGTATCGCGAGAATGCGGAATTCAATCTGCGAATAATCGAGCGCAAGAAGCCGAAAACCGGGAGCGGCAACGAATGCGCGGCGAACCTCCATCCCGCGCCCGCCGCGAACCGGTATGTTCTGCACATTCGGATCTTTTGAAGAAAAACGGCCGGTCGTCGTCCCTGTCTGCACAAACGTCGTGTGAACCCTGCCGTCTTGGGCGACAAGAGACGGAAGCGCGTCGATATACGTTGAAAGCAGCTTCTGCAATTCACGAAACTTGAGAATGGAATCGATGATGGGATGTTTTTGCCGTAATTTTTCAAGTTCGGATTCCCGCGTTGAACGCGCGCCGCCGCCCGTTTTTTTAAGCCCTTTTACCTCTAGCCCTAAGACTTCAAAGAGAATGCGGCCGAGTTGTTTCGGCGAATTGACGTTAAATTTCTCTCCCGCCTCTTTCCATATTTTTTTTTCGAGAGACAGAAGATCAGCATGATACGAAACAGAGAGCTTCGAAAGATACGCGGTGTCCACCATGATGCCCCGACGTTGTGCTGAGGCAAGAATCGGAATAAGCGGAAGCTCTATGCCGGTGTACACTTTTTCAAGGTTTCTTTTTTTGAGTTCGGCAAAAATGACATCGCGTGCTTTTTCAAACGACGAGGTTCCGGCAAATTCGAGAATATCGGAAAGCCCCGGATCCGTACGATTGGAATCAACAAGCCACAGCGCAAGAGCGGTCTTTTGGATTTCTTCATTCGAGGGAAGCGCTTCTTTTTTCTCACCGCTCTCCGGCACCTCGCCCTCTCCTTCTCCGAACATTTTTTTCACGCGTTCCGCGAGTGTCCGAAATCCGAGTTCCGAAAAAAGATGTTGCGGGAGGGCGCTCCGAAATGATTCTTTCCATGTCTCGGCTGGCAAAGAAAACGATATCGGCGCATCGCGGCGTATTGTTGCGAGTGTTTTTGAGAACAATGCCTCCTCCTCGCCTTCTTCGAGGATGCGGACAATGCGTTCAGTAAATCCATTTTTAAAGAATGCCGCCCTGTTTTTTTTGAGCGCCTTGTAGATATCTTCAACGCTCCCGAACTTCTGTATAAGTAGTGTCGCGGTCTTCTCTCCGATACCGCGAACGCCGATGATGTTGTCCGACGGGTCGCCACGCAGCCCCTTGAAATCAGGCAAGAGGAGCGGCGCGAAGCCAAATCTGTCCTTCACCGCATCTTCATCATAAATGACCGTGTCGTGTATTCCTTTTTTGAGGGTATACACCGAAACCGCGTCGCCCGTCACAAGCTGGAGCGTGTCCATGTCTCCCGATGCAACAATGATGCGCACTATTCCTTTTTTAAGCTCCGGCTGAAGCGTTTCGACTATCGTGCCCAAAAGATCGTCCGCTTCAAACCCTTCTTTCTCATATATCGGGATGTTGAACGCCTTGAAAACATCCCGAGACCGGTTCATTTGGTGAACCAGGTCGTCCTCCGCTTTCGGACGCTTCGCTTTATATGCTTCATATGCTTCGTGGCGAAACGTCGGTCCCGGCATGTCGTAGCATGCAACGGCATAATCCGGTTTGAGCTCGTTTATAATGCGCATAAGCATCGCAGAGAGCCCGTAGATGGCGCCTGTCGGCTCTCCACCGGGGGATGAAAAATCCGGCAGTGCATGATACGCGCGATGGAGAATCGCGTGCGCGTCGAGGAGCACAAGGAGTCTTTTTTTGTCTTTTGTTTTATGAACCATTGGAATTAAAAATTTTTATTTTTCTCGTATGCTCATCGACAAATTCAAGGTGAACCCGAGTCGCATCCTCTGGTAATATATTCTCTACTCTCTCCGCCCACTCTATGAAAATAATATTACTCTTGTTTCTTACCATGTCTCCCCACCCAAGAGCTTTGAGTTCCGCGTTATCAGAAAGCCGATAGCAATCAATGTGAATGAAATGCGAAAATGGCGGCTTTTCTATCTTATACACCCTCTCAATAATAAACGTCGGGCTTATGACGGTACTTTTTATGCCAAGGGTTTTTGCGACAGCTTGTGTAAACGACGTTTTGCCTGAGCCCATATCGCCAAAAAGAGCCGTGACCATAGCGTGCTTTCGGTTTCCTTCGCCACGAATTGAGCGCGGCCTTACAATGTGGTTTCGGACATATTCGCGGGCAAACGCATCAAGCGCCCGCGCGCTTGTAATGATTTTCTGTTGGGTTCGTATCCTCATTTTCCCCAATTGTACCACCTGCTCACATACGCACAAAAAAAGAAGCGCTGCGTTGGCGCTTCTTGCTTAGTCGCGTTCTATATAATGCGGATTACATTCCGCCTTACACGACTGAAAGTCAAAACCATAGGCAACATTCTGTTTTGTCCCAGAAATTGACGAACCGGAAGTTTTAGGCGCCGCACAAGTTTTTTCGGTTTCAAGCCTGTGCGGAACTTGGTTTTCCGCCTAGATTGAATGCTCAATTGACGAATCTTGACTTGCACCGGGCGGTGCATCCATGGCTCCGCAGGCGGAATTCCGGATTCCTCAAGGAATCGTAAGAATCCCTGCTCATCAAAGGCTAGGCACCAGGTAAATATTTTGCGCCGCGCCCATCTCACCATGTCACGATCCCTTCGGGGACTGTCAGCTTCCCAGATTTTCTTCATAAGCCAGCCGTAGAAAAAAAGTACCTTCTGTTTGCCGTCAGGTCCGACTCCGCCAAGGGTCCACGAGGGAAATTTCTTTGCCGTTTTGTATCTCGCGCCGGCAACCGGGTCTACGATCTTAAAAATCTCTCTGAGAATTTCACGCTCGCAAAGCAGGTCAAAAAAATTCTGCAACTGCAGCCGAAGGATGGCTATCTTGAGGTCCGAATCGCCGTTTTCCACGCAGCGACATATGCATTCTTCCGCATCAAGAGGGAAACCGAAAAATTCCTGAGACAAAACTCTCCAGGCCTCTGCTTCAATTAAGCGACGCATTTCCCAGTATGTATTTTTGTTTGAGGGGGGTACGTTTGCGCCAGCAACAATTGAGAGATACAAAAAGAGTTTCTCGCGCCTCTCTTCTTTGTTTCCGTTGGATACGCGCATACCCACCCTGAGGAGGTAAATAAGTTCATGCGCAGGAACAATAGAACGCCCGAAAACTTCACGTATTTTCAAAAGCCATTCTCGAGTGTTCAGAAAATCATAGTCGGCAATAGACCTGCGGGCCAAAGGACTGGTATCAATTTCTTTCATCATCTTTCTCTCTGCTCCTTGGATTGTTGTATTTTATTTTACGTGTACAAAACTGGGAGGCAGCATACCACAGAGGTACAAAAAAGGCAAGCCTCAGGCTGCGCGTCGGTGCGCATGCCGTCTCAAAAAAAGAAGCGCCACACAGTGTGAGACGCTTATCAAGGTTTTGTAAGCGAGGCTTCAGCAGTTGTTGCTGTAAACCCCGCCGATCTGGATGCTCCCGCATGAACGCGGGCGATAGAGCTGCGGCGGAAGGATCGTCGGAAGTTGGATTCCCGACCCGACGCCGTAGTCGCGCGGCGAGCCGCCGATTCTGATGTCGGTCCCGCGGTGCGGAATGCCCGGAATTTGGTGCGGCGCCGTGACCCCGGGTCGTCCGCCGTTTCCGTTTAAGACGATGTTCGTCCCGGAAAGCATGGTCCCGAATCCGCCCATGCCGTTTCCGTGCGCGGCACACCCCCCAAGAAACGGAAGGATGGCCAAGACGCAAATCCTTACCGCCTGTTTCACTGTGATCATGGCATCCTCCTTTTGGGGTTATGGCGACTGAAATCGAAGAACTACGTTGCCTATACTCTATCACAAAATTATAAGAAAGTCAATATCTGCGAGTACTGTGCACAGCGTCCGTTGTTTCAAGGGTTTTTTAAGGCTATAGTAAACGTATATTCCATATTCTCAAACTTCTTTTCTTTTATGATCACCTTCAATGATGATGAGCAAAAAAAACGGCTGGAGGAGCTTCGGCAGGAGGAGGAGGAAAATCTCGTCAAAATACTTGCGCGGAAATACGGCATAACCGCCCTCGACCTCTCCGTTATGTCCATAGATACGGACGCGCTCCGGCTCGTCAGTGAAGAGACGGCTCGAAACGCAGGGGTTGCCGCGATCAAGCTTACCGGAAAAAAAGTCGACGTTGCGGTCATCTCCCCCAACAAAGAAGCCGCCGCTATGGCGATACAAGAGCTCGTAGAGCGCGGCTACGAGCCGACGCTCTACATGGTGTCCCGCCGCAGCATGGAACGTGCCTGGGATCGATATAAAGAAATTTCTTATGCGCGCGCGGCGGAGGCGGGAGTTTTAAGCATCGCAAGCGGGGAGGTCGAAGCGTACCTTAAAACCCTGACGACGCTCGGTGCAATCACGGCAGAAGCAAAGACATTCCTTGCTGGCGGCCGTAAACACAATATATCGGCGCTTCTTGAAATATTTCTTGCGGGAGGCATCGGCGCAGAAGCATCAGACATTCACATAGAGCCCGAGGAGGCGCGCATTGTTATCCGACTCCGGCTTGACGGCGTACTTGAAGAACTTACGGTAATCGATGAAAAGACATACACGCTTCTCGTATCCCGCATTAAACTGCTGTCCGGGCTGAAACTGAATATCAAAACGGAGGCGCAGGACGGGCGATTCAGTATCCGGATACAGGGAACGGATGTCGAGATCAGAACATCGGTCGTTCCCGGCTCATACGGCGAATCGGTCGTTATGAGAATTTTAAATCCCAAGACGATCCGCGTGCCCTTCGAAGAGCTTGGTATCGAGCCGGGGCTTCTTCAAATACTCGAGCGGGAGATCCGGAAGCCGAACGGCATGCTTCTTAATACCGGCCCCACGGGCTCCGGAAAAACAACGACGCTCTATGCATTTCTACGTAGAGTCCAGACGCCGCACAATAAAATCATCACCATCGAAGATCCGATAGAATATCACCTCGAGGGTATTACACAAACACAAACAAACGCCGAAAAGGGGTATACGTTCTCACGCGGGCTTCGTGCGGCACTCCGCCAGGACCCGGACGTGATCATGGTCGGCGAGATACGGGACAAAGAAACGGCCGCAACGGCGATTCACGCATCGCTCACGGGCCACTTCGTCCTCTCAACGCTCCATACGAATAACGCCGCAGGTGCTATCCCCCGCCTTATAGACCTCGGCATAAACCCGAAAATCATCGCGTCGGCGGTTACCATCGCGATGGCGCAACGACTCGTGCGAAAACTTAAAAAAGATTGCGCGAAAGAGGTTCGACTGCAGGGTAAACACAAGGAAATTGTTTCAAAAATTCTTGACTCGATCAAAGACAAGAGCAAAATCCCGAAAAATACCGAAACGGTATGGGAGCCCGTTCCCGGAGGCGCATGTGGAAACGGATTCAAAGGACGAGTCGGCATTTTCGAAGCGATATTTATGGATGAAAAAATAGAATACCTCACCAAAGAGAATCCGAGCGAACGCGAAATAAAAAAAGCCGCTCAAGACCAGGGAATTCTCACGATGCAGCAGGATGGCGTGATAAAAGCGCTACAGGGTGTTACGTCGCTTGATGAACTTGGCCGCATGATCGACCTTGAAGAGGGGTTGTAAGAGGGTCTTTTAAAAATCCGGCGGTAGCATTCGTGTTTTACTGGTCGCGTACCGCCAACAAAAAAATCAGAGCGCTTATTCTCTAGGCAATCCTTTTAATAAAGAAACTAAAAGTCAGGTAAAACGCTGAGGATAGCTCCAGCAAGGACTGCCGAAGCAGTAACCGATGCGTCCTCGCGGGATACCCTGAAACCCGATTAGGCCCGATTGCCTAGAGAATGAGCGCCCTGATATACTGGTAGGGACTCTCTCTTATATGTGTGCCTTTACCTTAGCATAAATAATATAGTATGTCAATACCCCCTCCCTCGGCAAAAGAACATGTGTTCTTGGACCAAACTCTCCGGCCCACTGCCTGGGATGAATATGTCGGACAAAAAAACATAAAAGAGAATTTAAGAATCCTTCTCTCCGCCGCAAAAGAACGCGGCCACGCACCGGAACACATTCTTTTCTACGGCCCCCCGGGGCTTGGAAAAACCACGATAGCGCATCTTGTTGCAAAAGAGCTCTCTGTGTCGATCAAGGTGACATCGGGGCCGGCTATTGAAAAAGTGGGGGATCTCGCGTCGCTTCTCACAAACCTTTCTCCCGGCGATGTGCTGTTCATCGACGAAATACACCGCCTGAGTAAAATTATTGAGGAGGTGCTCTATCCCGCAATGGAGACAGGCTCACTCGACATTATCATCGGCAAAGGGCCTTCCGCGCGCACTATCCAACTTGAACTCCCGCCATTCACACTTGTCGCCGCGACAACCCGCATCGCTCTCCTCTCCTCCCCCCTGCGAAGCCGTTTTTCGGGCGGCATTTTCCGGCTTGAATTCTACGATGCCGGCGAAATCCAGAACATATTGGAGCGCTCCGCTCGCGTTTTAGGGATTGCTGCCGTCCCCGATGCGCTTTCGGAAATCGCCCTCCGCAGCAGGGCAACACCCCGTACGGCAAACTACCTCCTGAAACGGTGCCGTGATTTTGCTCAAATACAAAAGAAGGATTTAACAAAACAAAGCGTTTCGGAGGCGCTCTCCCTGCTTGAGATCGACGAACTGGGACTTTCGTCGCCGGACAGAAAAATCCTCGAAACGATCATTGTAAAATTCGGAGGCGGTCCCGTCGGCATAGGCACCATCTCGGCCGCAACGTCAGAAGAGACCGCAACCATAGAAGAAGTATATGAGCCGTACCTTATACAGTCCGGCATGCTTCAGCGGACGGCGCGCGGAAGAATCGCGACGCCGAAGGCGTACGAGCACTTGAATCTTGATATGCCGGCGGGAATGCAGGAGAGGCTCCTTTAAATAAAATTCGTGTCGGGACACAATAAGTGGGCGCAAATTAAACACCCCAAGTCACCCACGGGTGACGGGGCGAGATACGAACTTTGGAGTTCGAAAGCATGTATCAATTTCATGTCAGGACACAATAAGTGGGCGCAAATTAAACACAAAAAAGCGGCGACGGACGCAAAGAAAAGCAAGCTCTTTTCAAAATTCGCACGCCTCATAACGCTTGAGGCACGCAAGGTGGGCGGGAACATGGACGCACCCGGGCTTCGTTCCGTGATTCTTCGGGCGCGCGCAGTGAATATGCCCTCTCTAAACATCGAGCGCGCCGTTACAAAAGGCGCCGGAGGAGAAGGGAGCGCACTTGAAGAAGTCATGTATGAAGCATACGGTCCCGGGGGTGCAGCAATCGTTGTTGAAGGACTTACTGACAATAAAAATCGAACACTTGGCGAACTGAAACAAACGCTAACGGAGTACGGCGCAACACTCGCGGAACGAGGCGCAGCGCTCTGGGCGTTTGAGAAAAAGTCCGACAACACGTGGGCCCCAAAGACGACCGTACCGCTTTCTCCGGAAGACACTGAAAAGATAAGTCGCTTGGCCGACACGCTTATGGAGCACGATGATGTCCAGGCGGTATACACAAATGCAGGGTAAAAAAATATAAAGTTTATGATGTTCGTACTTTTTACTCTACGCGTGATAATTTTTAATATATTGCCTTATGCGCATTCTCGCTGTTGATCCAGGATTTGAGAGAGTCGGTATTGCCGTCGTCGAGACTGCGTCTCGTGAGCGTATGCACTTGCTTGCGTATTCGGAGTGCTTCAGAACACCGAAAGAACAGCCGTTCCCCGAGAGACTTGCAGCAATAGGGAAAGAAATTGAACGCGTCATCGGCGCATATGCGCCGGAAATACTCGCCATTGAGGCGCTATATTTTAATACGAATAAAAAGACCGCGCTCCGCGTCGCCGAAGCGCGCGGGGTTATTATCCGCGAAGCGGAACGAGGCGGCCTTAAGGTCTCCGAGTATACACCGCCGCAAGTTAAAATCGCGCTCACCGGCTACGGCCGGGCATCAAAAGCGCAGGTTGCAGCAATGGTGGAGCAATTGATACGTATTCCGGAGAAAAAAGCGCGCCTGGACGACGAATTTGATGCCATCGCAATAGGGCTTACGCACGCGGCGCATAACCAACGCGGGTAGGTGTGGATAGGTGGCTTTACAAAAAAAATGTATTTGATACAACATGAGGTGACTTTACCTCTGCCCCTTTTGGCAGTCACCAGAAAGGGTAAAGACAAGGGTCGCATTACTCACACTAAAACCTTGAGATAATGATGTACAATGAAGTTGTTGACACATTAGACGAAGAAGAAGTGGACGGCGCGGAAGAGGGTCTCGAGAAAGAGAAAGAGAACCTTGACGGCGAGGAAGAAGATGAAGACGAGGACGAAGAATTCGAGGTGGGAACCGACGAAGAAGAATAATAATACGGCTCACAAGAGAGCCTCAGAAAAACATCCCGGGTTTACCGGGATGTTTTTTGTTACATGCGCACTACAACTTTTACAAACGACCGTTTCCCGAGTTTAAAAACAGTATCTTTGTCCACCACAAAAGTAATGTCGCGTATTTTTTCTCCTGTGTCTATATTTTTAACGGCTCCTTCTTTGACAAGCCGCCCGAATTCAGACCCCGAGGACACGAGTCCGTGCTCTAATAAAAGATTCCTCAAGGACGCCCCCCGAGAGGCCGTAATCTCACGAACATTTTCCGGTGTTTCTTTTTTTTGAAAAAGCGCGACAAACTCTGCTTCGGCATTTTTTGCGGCACCCTTATCGTGATAGAGCGCGACAAGCTCCCGCGCGAGGCGCATTTTTTCATCCCGCGGATTTCCGCCGGATGCAAGCCGTTTTTTCATCCCCTCAATTTCAGAGAGCGGCATGAGCGTCGCATCAGTACATACGGAAATGATGACTTCATCTGGGAGCGCCATTGTCTTTCCATACATGTCGCGAGGGGTATCGGAGAGTCCGATAAAACCGCCCTCGCTTTTATTCATCAGTTTTTTGCCGGTTTTTGGATTTTCCAAAAGAGCCGTCGCTATCACAAATTTCTCTTTGTCGTGATATTTTTTCTGAAGCGTCCGGCCAACAAGCATATTAAATGTCTGGTCATTCCCACCGACCTCCGCATCGACATCAAGCGCTACGCTGTCATATCCCTGGAGAAGCGGATATAGAAACTCGTGAAGATGTATTGGCTTTCCTTCCTCGAGCCTCTTTTCAAACATGTCGCGCTCGATCATGTGCTGAACGGTCACCTGCGACGCAATACCGATAACGTCTTCAAGCGAGAGCTTTGAAAGCCATGCGCTGTTTTTAACGATGCGGGCCGGATTTTTCTTATCTTTCAGTGAAAGCACTTTCCCGACCTGGGAGGTCCATGTTTTGATGTTTTTTCTTACTTCTTCCGCGGTAAGAGTTTTTCGCGCTGTTTCTTTCCCGGTAGGGTCTCCGATGCGGGCCGTGAAGTCGCCGAACAAAATAACTATCTCATGGCCGAGCTGCCGAAGTTTCTCAAGCAAGAGAAAGTTCGTCGCGTGGCCGATATGAAGCTCTGGGCCCGTCGGATCAGTGCCGATGTATATCTTGAGACGCCTGCCGCTCATGAGCTCTTTTTTGAACGCCTCTTTTGAGGGAAAAATCTGCGCGATGCTTCGGGAAAGGATGTCGTCTATTTTCCGCTCATCAGTGTCAATAATTTTCTTTTTCACACGCCAAAACATATGGAAAATAGTATCATATTCGATGCTTTTCCCGTAATTTACTCTTGACCCACAAGACACGATGCTGCAGAGTAATGTGGTACTATTACGGATATAATGAAGCGGCACCACCGAGAGAAAATACGTCATGGCGTGATTTTTGGAGCCGGATTTGGATTTCTGGTCTCCGGTCTTTTTTTATTGTGGGCGGCAACGCTTCCCATGCCGGACCTTAAAACGTTCGAGGAGCGGAGAGTTGAACAATCAACAAAGTTGTATGACCGAACCGGAGAAATCCTCTTGTATGACTTGCATCAAAATGTCAGAAGGACTGTCGTGCCCTTTGGGGACATTTCCCGGCACCTTAAAAATGCCACCATTGCCATCGAGGACGCTGAATTTTACGAACACCGCGGCGTGAAACCGACGGCGATTATCCGCGCAATACTGGTCAATTTAGGAACGCTTAATTTCTCGCAAGGGGGTTCGACCATCACCCAGCAGGTCGTAAAAAATTCAATTCTTACGCCCAAAAAAGAAATTTCCCGTAAGCTCAAAGAGTGGGTGCTCTCGGTAA
This sequence comes from uncultured Candidatus Saccharibacteria bacterium, assembly GCA_964573545.1. Lineage (GTDB taxonomy): Bacteria > Patescibacteriota > Minisyncoccia > Phycocordibacterales > UBA2135 > CAZNJQ01. The sequence goes on from CAZNJQ010000004.1 coordinate 17,729, forward strand.
AGCTTGAGGGCATCATAAGTAAAGACGAGATTCTTGGGCTCTATTTGAATGAAGCCCCGTACGGCGGAAACCTGTACGGAGCAGAAGAGGCAAGTAGGGCATTTTTCGGCAAGAGCGCAAAAGACCTTTCTCTCGTCGAGTCGGCATATCTCGCATCATTACCGCAGGCACCCACGTACTACTCCCCGTATGGCAATAACGCCGCGCGGCTTGAGGAACGGAAAAATCTGGTTCTCTCGAGAATGCATGAGCTTGGTTTTATTTCTGACGACGAGTACACTGCCGCAAAAGAAGAAAAAGTCTCGTTTTTGCCGCAGGCGGTGCAGGGCATCCGTGCGCCACATTTCGTATTCTTCGTGCGTGAATATCTTGAACAGAAATATGGGAAAGAACTCCTCGAAAAAAGCGGGCTCAAGGTAATAACAACACTGGATGCCACACTTGAAGAAACGGCGGAAAAAGTTGTGCGCGAATACGGCGACGAAAATGTTGAAAAATATAATGCTCATAATGCGGGACTTGTCGCAATTGACCCAAAGACGGGGCATATCCTCGCAATGGTCGGTTCCCGTGATTACTTCGGAAAAAGCGAACCTGAGGGGTGCGCATCGGGCGTCAGTTGTGCATTCGATCCGCAAGTAAATACCGCGGCGCTCACGCCAGGGCGGCAACCCGGCTCTGCGTTCAAGCCATTCGTTTATGCAACTGCGTTTATGAAGGGGTTCACGCCGAAAACCGTCGTATTCGACCTTAAAACACAATTCCACTCCGGCTGTGACACAAACGGCAAGCCGCTCTTCCCCTCCGTAAAGGAAGACGAATGCTATATGCCGGAAAACTATGACCATATCTATCGCGGGCCAGTAACGTTCCGGGACGCACTCGCGCAATCCATAAACATACCGGCGATCAAAGTTTTATACTTGGCGGGAATCAAGGAATCGCTTGCTACAGCGAAAAAAATGGGGATTTCGTCCTTAAAAGATCCGGATCGGTACGGTCTCACACTTGTTCTTGGAGGTGGTGAAGTTTCGCTTCTTGAGATGACGAGTGCATACGGTGTTTTTGCAAACGAAGGAGTTAGAAATCCGCCTATCGCGATCCTTAGAGTTGAAGACAGCGAGGGGCGCGTTCTTGAAGAATTTGCGCAGCGCTCCGAGCGCGTCATCCCGGAAGAGGCAGCGCTTCTTATATCCGACGTGCTCTCCGACAACGAGGCCAGGACTCCTGCATTCGGTGAACAATCGTTTCTCTATTTTCCGGACCGCGATGTCGCAGCAAAAACAGGAACGACAAATGATTATCGAGACGCCTGGATCGTGGGCTATGCGCCGAATCTCGCCGTCGGTGCATGGGTCGGGAACAACGACAATTCTCCTATGGAAAAAAAGGTTGCCGGATTTATCGTCGCTCCGCTCTGGCACGCGTTTATGGGCGAGGCGCTCAAAACTCTCCCGCCGGAATCTTTCAGAAAACCAAGAGAAATCGACGAGCGAGATCTTCCGCCAATGCTCCGCGGACAATGGCTCGGAGGAGAATCGTATTTCACCGACAAAATATCGGGAAAACTTGCGACAGAATACACACCCGAGGAATTACGCGTGGAACATGCGATAGCGAACGTGCATTCCATTCTCTTTTGGATACATAAAAACGCCCCACTTGGAGGAAGGCCGGAACACCCGGAAGACGATCCGCAATTCATTTTGTGGGAAACACCCGTGCGAAAGTGGGTCGCGGAACAAGGCATCCGAGAAGGTACGCCGATTGGAATGCCGAAAGAATATGACAGCGTCCACCGCCCCGAATACGCACCGCGGCTCTCCATAGAAGGAATCCGGAGCGATATTTCATATGGCGCGACACAGAAGATGACCTTCACGGTGAAATCATCGGGAGCGTACCCGTTGGCGCGCGTTGATGTGTTCCTGAACAATGTCTACGTCGGCTCATCTAAAGTAAAGCCGTTCGCATTTTCATTTGTTCCAAACGACACTGAGGCGCTTGGGGATGAGAATGTGCTTAAAATCGCAGGGTACGATTCAGTAATGAATATGGGAGAAGCCGCGCTCCCACTTCAGATACGGTAAATCCGCGCATACGTTACTGCCAGGGGTTTAGATGGCCTCAACCTCGGTTATGTGCATTGTAAGTATTGTGTCTGATTCCCCGAAAAGAAATTTCCCTTTGAATTTTTTCCCGCCAAAAAAGAGCGGCATCCAGTGTTTATCGTCGGGCCACATGTCACCAAACGGCATCTCGTCAACGTGAAACCATTCGGGCCTCATTTCTTCGCTTTCCGATGGCTCTCCTTCAAATGTGTCCGTTTTAAAAACATGTACCTCTAAAATTTCAGGGTTGCCTTGAAATTCAAATTCTATAATGCCTGTTTTTTGTAGTCCCACGACGTCAATTCCCGCTTCTTCTTTTACTTCTCGTTTCGCCGCCTCCTCGATTGACTCTCCGGGGGCGACTTTCCCGCCGAACCCGTTCCAGCGACCTGCACCAAATCCGCGTTTTTTCATGCCAAGCAATACATTCGGGTGTTGGTGAATTATACAGAGCGTTAGGAGTTTTTTTGTGGTTTTGTGTTCCATGTCATTTAATGTCCGCGACGGTCTTTTTACCGCTCTCTGCGCGTATTTTTTTTAACAGGGACTCTCTCCGGATAAAAATCTCGTTCTTTATAAGCGAAGGTGCCTTTATATACACAACGGCATTATGAACCCGTATGTTTGATTTTTTTATTTCAATCCCCAATTCTTCCGCAAGTATCCTTGCAACGATACTCCGCAGAGCATCGTCTGGCGGCGTAAGATTTTTGAATTTTTCCGTAAAAGCGGAAAGTTTCTCCATGCTTACCGGTTGAGCGGCATCACAAGATACGTAAAAAGACGGTCTCCGACGCCCTGTATCACCATTGGCCTGGCTTCGCCATTGAACTGAAGCGCGATGCTGTCTTTCTGGATAACCGGAAGACAATCAAGTATGTATCGATAATTAAAACTGATCGAGACATTTTCTCCCGAGAGTGCTGCATCGACGCGCGTGCTATTTTCACCGATATCGAAATTTCGCGATCGTATTTCAAATAGTTTCTTTTTCGGCTGTATGTCAAAATCAACGTGGTTTAATTTATCCGAAAATACGTTTGATACTTTTATTGCATTTACAAGATCCTGCTTCAGGATAACCACCTCTGTCGTGTGGCCTTTCGGAAGTATCTGTTTGTAATCCGGAAAAACTCCGTCGATAACCCGAGACGTGACATATATGCCGTCCAGAGAAACGGATAGTTGGTGGTTGTCAAAATGGATTTCCATATCCCCTTCCATGCGGTCAAAAATTCGTATGATTTCAGCCACATTCTTTCCGGGAATTAACGTCGGCGGAAATGCTTCTTTCACTGTGACGGCAATTTTCCTTTCCGCAAGACGGAATGAGTCTGTTGCTGCACACACAAGATATCCCTGGTCGTATGAAAGATATACGCTCGCGAGCTCTGGTTTCGCGTCTGACACTGACGCGCTGTAGAGCACTGATTTCAGCCCTGAAATAAATTTCTTTGAAGCTATTACGAACGGGTTTTTGCTGCGTACGGCCGGCAGCGTCGGAAAATCCTCATATGAACTGCTTTTTATCGTCGTAGAGCTGTTGTTTGTCGTAATGCGCATATTTCCATCCGTAAGTTCGCAAACGACCGTTTTTTCAAAACTATTCGAAAGAAGTTGTGAAAAAACAGATCCCGGAATTGCAGCAATCCCCTCTTTTAAAACTTTAACCGGAACAGTAATTTCAATCCCTAAATCGAGGTTTGTGGCCCGAATTTTTACGGATGAATCTTCCGCTATTAAAAGCACCGCATTTAAGATCGGCAGTGCCATATTTTTTCCCGTTAATTTTTCTGCGAGCATAACGGCGTCCCGCAGTTTATCTTTTACACACTCTATTTTCATTATTGATATAAAATTATTATTATTATTATGACTCTGTGGATATGTGTATAAAACAGACTTTCTTTTATTTAGTAATCGGAATATAGCAGGTAGTGTTTGCGTAAGTTGTTGAAAATTTTTTTAAAACTGTGTGCACAACGCAACGTATTTTTTATGACACTATTTTATGCACAGCCCGAGTATACTTTATTCGCATGTTTTCAGACCATATCCGGAATGTTATTCACATGACGTGTGGATTAAAACATTAACCGAATGCGCTCAACCTCTTGCGACAAAACGGTGTCCGTTTTAACGGCACCTTTTATTTTTTCACATGAGTGGATAACGGTTGTATGGTCACGCCCCCCCAGTTTTTGACCGATTGTCGGGAAAGAGATGTTAAAATCCTCCCGCAAAAGAAACATGATAATTTGGCGCGGCTTCACGATCTCTTTCCGCCGCGTTTTCTCATAAATATGACCGCGCTCGATATTGTAAAAATCGCAGACGATCTTTACAACATCATCGACAGAGAGAGATTTTTTGGGTCGCTCGTTGTGTTTCAAGAGTGATTTTACCTCTGCAAGCGTTAAATCCCTGCTTTTTATCTGGGATTGGCATACCAGCATATTAAAGACCCCCTCAAGCTCCCGGATGCTGTTGCCGCCCATCCCGGAAACGAACTCAATGACCTCATCCGGCAAGACAAAGCTGTTCTGCCGCGCCTTTGTTTGGATTATGACGACCTTTGATTCAAAATCAGGCTCGCTGATGTCGACAGTAAGTCCTGCGCCGAACCGAGAGCGCAGCCGTTCCTCCGTGCTTGGAATGAGATTCCAGTGTTTATCTGAAGAAAACACCAGCTGCTTATTTTTATCGAAAAGACTGTTGAATAAATGGAACAACTCGTCCTGCGTGCTCTCTTTGCCGGCAAGGTATTGGACGTCATCCATGATCAAAACATCATATTGCCGGTATTTCTCCTTAAATGCCCCGATTTTATTGAGCTGAACGGAGTTTATGAAATCGAGATAAAACTTTTCTGCCGTAACATAATATATTTTCTTCGCCTGATTCTCGTTTTTTATATGGTTGCCAAGCGCCTGGATAAGGTGTGTCTTTCCCACCCCCGTTTTCCCGTAGATGAAAAGCGGATTATATGCCATTCCCGGCTTTTTAAGAACCGTTTGCGTTGCCGCATGGGCCATTTCATTGAATGGGCCGACGACAAAAGAACCGAAAGTATAGCGCGGGTTTAAGCAATCTTCTTTATTAACGTACAAATCCTCAAGCGGCAGCTCTGGCGCATGGGGATGGGCCAGTTCTCTTGAGGGCACGCGTTCCTCAACTGTTTTTTGTGTAATTTTAGTGACTACGTACTCGACATTTCGGACGCTTTCGGAAGAGTTTCTTAGGGATTTTAGGATCGATTTGTGGTATTTATTGTGGAGCCACTCCTTTACGAACCCATTAGGGACCCCTAAATACACAATACCGTCTTCTTGCCTTACGATGTGTGTGTTTTTGAACCAGGTGCTGAAATTTGCCTTGGATATACTCATTTCAACATCGGTAAGGACGCTGTTCCAAAGCTCTTTATTGTCCATGGTCATCATATGAGGAGTTAGAGAGGTGGTTGTGAGTAAGTTCGGCGAGCGAGTTTAAAAGTTACGTATTTACTCAACCATTATATATCACTTTTTTTCACAGAGAACTTGTTATTTGTACGGGAATGTGTTGGTAATGTGTGGACAGTGGTGAAAAAAGACTCTTGACTTCCTTTTTATTTTTTACTGGCTTTATCGTCCCGAGCCGGCGATGTCGTGGTCGCAAGCGTGCCGCTTCACATTTTGCGTTCAATGCGGTATACTCTTTTTTATATTTCGCGAACGCAATATCTTGTGTAGCGTGTATTGATAAAAATTATGTCAAAAACGTACAATCCAAAAAAGAAAAAACGCATGCGAACCCACGGGTTTTTAGTGCGCCAGCGGACGCCGACGGGGCGGAGAGTCCTTCGCGCGCGGCGCAGAAAAGGGCGGAAGAAGCTATCTGTCTAAGTATTGCTCTGCCCGTCGGCGAACCATGCTTCCCAAAGAGAAAAGAATAAAGACACGGGCGTTCCGTGAAATTTTTTCACACGGACAAGTATTTCACTCTCCGCTTTTCACGCTCAGGGTTTTTTTTGACGAGAAAAACATTTCTCCTGCGAGATTTTCTTTCGTTGTGTCGCGGAAAGTGGGGCGCACCGCCCCTCTCCGCAATCTTTTGCGACGTCGCGGATATGCCGCTGTTCAAAAATTTCTGCACGGTGCCCGCCAAGGGTTCTCGTGCGTTTTTTTCTTTAAAAAAGACGCAGTGCGTGTTCCGTATGCGGATATAGAAAAAACAGTCGGCGCTCTCTTGAAAAGAGCGCGCGTCATTTCATGAGCGCGCAAAAGATATCATTATCCGCTCGTGCGGCGATACGCATGATCCAGGTGTATAAAAGATTTTTCTCGCCGGATTCTGGCGCATATGCGCGGCCGTATCGCCGCGTATGCGTATTTTATCCGACATGCTCGGAATACGCTGTTTTGGCGCTTGAAAAGTATGGCTTTTTAAAGGGCTTCGGGAAATCGCTTGTGCGCATCCTAAAATGTCATCCATGGCAAAGGGAACATATTGACATTCCATAGATTTATATGTATAATTTCTGTGAACCTAAGTGAACGCGTTCCCCCCTGTTTTCTTTAAGATTTAAGAGCGAGTATAATAAAAAATATGGGCATTGAAGGATTTTCATCACGTTTCCAGAATAAAAAAGAAAAACCGCCTCAAAATGAAGGCGAATTGATTCAGCAGGTGTGGGAAAATGATGAGCAAGTCGGAGAACAAATTGAATTAGCTGAGTCGCTTGATGGAGACCCGCGATTTATAGGGATTAAGGAAGAAAAAATTGCCACCTGGGAGAATTTATACGGCTCTCGTTATGACAACACCGGGATACTGAAAAGTGAGTTCCAGGATTTTGTGTTCGGAGATCCTGCCCGAAACAAGTTGTCTCTCAGGGATTCTGCGCGGAAGAAGTTTGCGGAAAGATTTCCTGAAATCGCGCGAAAATATATGGAAAAAGAACAAAAATTAGAAGAAGTAGGTAAAAGAGAAAAACCGCAAGAAGAAACAGGCGAGTCGCCGGAACAGGGGCCTTCCGTTGCAGAACCGGAACAACAGGCTGCGAATTCTGATAAAGCTCGCGAAGGAATGAGCCAAGAACGGCGCGTGACTCCCGAAAAGGAGCGGGAACAGCGGGAGCGTATTCAAGAAGCAATGAAAAACACAAAACGCGCCGTCCTGCGTTTTGCGGAGATATATAGAGGTGGGGAAGAATTTAACATCATATATTTGGAAGCTCACAGGTTACCCAATACTATTTTTTTGGATTCTTCAAGTTTTAAGAATGTAGCCTTTCGCCTTAACGCCGTACGCGACGCTCTTGAGTTGTGCTTGCTTGGAAAACTCCCTCATATAAATATCGGCCCAGACGAGAAATTGCCGGAGGCCCTCAGCGCACTAGAAGACATAAGCGCGAGTGGAGAGAACCTACGGTCTTTGTTGGCGAAAAGCAACGAACCGGAAGCGGAAAATGCACGGGCGGCGGCGGAGCTTTTTAAAAATGCCGTAGACAATATGCGGCGCACAGTAGAGAAGTGAAAATAATCTTCAACCAAAGTTGATTCTACTGGGATAATCCCGTACAATTACGGGAATGATTGCCGGTATTTTCAACACTTTTATCTACGAACCCCTCTACAATGGGTTGGTTTTTTTAATTTCGGTAGTCCCGTTCGGTGACATTGGCCTTGCGGTTATCCTCCTGACACTCATTGTTAAATTTATTTTATTTCCGTTCGCCCATAAGGGGACGACGACGCAAGCCCGCATGAAACTAATCGAACCGGAAATCGGTGAGATCAAAAGACGATACGAGAAAGATAAACAAGAACAGGCAAAGAAAGTGATGGAATTGTATCAAAAGCACGGGTTGAATCCATTTTCCGGATGCCTCCTTTTCCTGATACAGATCCCGGTTATTATCGCGCTCTATTGGGTGTTCTGGAAGGGTCTCGCTGGCGGCGTTATTGATGCGAGCCAATTGTATTCTTTTATTCCTGTCCCGGAAAATATCCACTTTAATTTTCTCGGTTTTATTGACATAACGGGCAAAAGTTATTTCCTTGCCGCGCTTGCGGGTGTGTCGCAATATTTTCAGCTTCACCTCTCGCTTCCCTCCGTCGATACGTCACAAAAAGTTTCTTCGTTTAAAGACGAGTTTACCCGCAACCTCACGTTCCAAATGAGATACGTGTTTCCGATCTTCGTGTTCTTTATATCTTTTTCAATATCATCAGCTGTCGCGTTGTATTGGGTTACCTCAAACGCGTTCTCGATCGCGCACGAGTTTTTTGTAAAGCGGAAAGCATCTGAAATCACAAAAACCGCATAAGTTCTAGTGTAAAGGCGCGCGAACGGACGGGACCCCGTCAGGCGGGGCAAGGCTTGTGCTTTTTTGTTTCCTGTTGTAAGTTGTAGATTGTACGGCAAGAAAAAAATTTCCATGGAAACCGCACTTATTAAAGACATCATAGAAGGTATTCTGGGGCGGCTTTCGGTTCCGGCAGAATATGGAGGCATCTCCGAGATACACGGCGGAGAAATTCTTAAGTTTTCCGTGAAGACGACGGAGCCAAATATGTTTATCGGTGACGACGCGCGGGTTCTAATGGCGCTCAATCACCTGGTCAAGAAGATATTCGAGGCTGAGGCCGAGCGGAAAAATCTCAAGGCGATAAATTTTATCGTTGATATTAACGATTTTCAAGAGAAAAAGATCGAAGACATCAAAAATAAAGCGCGCATGATGGCGGAACGCGCCCGGTTTTTTAAAAACGACGTCGAGCTTCCCGCCATGAACCCGTACGAGCGCATGATCGTGCATTCATTTTTTACCAATACGGAAGATATAGACACGGAGTCCGTGGGTACTGGCTTAAACAGGCGCGTCATTTTACGCTTTAGGGAGAAGAAGGATGAAGGATTCTAGGCGCACTCAATAGTGGGTGCCGTTTTATTTTTTGAGCTCAACACTCCAGAGCGTGGAGTCATTTTTGTTCGTAAATAGAAGGCTGGTGCCGTCGCTCTGTATCATAAGTCCGGTGGCGTCAAAACCACCGTCTTGAGAGCTCTCTCCGTTCACAACGATATCTACGGCGCCGGTGTCGGCATCAATTTTCCAGATATCATCGGAAAAAGATACTACGCCCTGATACCAGTCATCGGGATATAATGCCTCTGGGATTTCTCGCGGGGCGCCGCAATATACGGTGCGTTCTTTCCAGGCGCATTTTTCGGGCAGTGTCACGACAGGGAAGAAAAATGCCGTTTTGTTTTTAATGTCGTAGAGGTATGTTTTAAAATCCGTTTCAGTGCTTCTTGAGAAAAGCACGTTTTTTTTGTCCGGAGAAAGCAATGCGGTGAGACCGCGGATATTCCCGAGGATTTTTTGCAGAGACCCGTCTTTACTGTTGAGGAGGTGTATAAATCCTTCTGATGCATATGACGGCTTTGTCGCGACCGCGATTAACGTCGCATCCGCCCACCGGGCTTCCCATTCTGCCACCGGAGAATTGAATATTTGTTTTTTGCTCTTTCCATCAACCGAAACAACGGTCCCCACCGCCGCTCCTCCGACGCCACCGAGATAAAAGATCCGTCCGTCACCCGCCACTGCCGCGTGCTGCACATTGTCGGGGAGCGCTGTTCCTTGCAGTGTAGCACTACCCGCATTTGTTCCAACACTCACAACCTCGCGGACGCTTTTAATTGCTCCATTCGGATTTAAGTAGCGGACCACTGAAATGTCGCCGTTCTTTCCCCAGAGCGCCTCATATATACCCGGCAGTGTTCTGTTTGAAATTCGTGCGGTGTTCTCGGTGTCCCCGATTTCATATATGTGTCCTGTTGCCCGTTCCATATATCGGACGAAGGTTTTATTGTCCCGGGCGACAAAGGTTTTTCCCGCGATAGCGGTCTTTGTGAGTTGCCGAACCGCTGATCTCGGCGTCTCCCGTACGGGGAGCGGCGTTTCTTGCTGAACATTTTCTTGCGGGAACGACAGCTCTCCGCCGCGGCTCACGAGTTCTCCGCCCTCACCGAAGGGAGATGGCGTCGGCTGTGTAATCGTCTCCTCTGCCGGTCCGGTCTGTAAAAAGAAAAATGTTCCGGCAAGTATTCCGATGCCGAGGACAACGAAGGTAGCAACGGTTATTATGAGGGTTTTTTGCGGCATAGCAATATCTATTAGTAGTAGTAACTATTTAGAAGTTTTCCAAGAAACCCGCGCCGCTTTCTTCAGATGTTCCTATTTGTGTATCGGTGCACGTAAGAGTGTCGAAACTTCGCACAAGTTCGAAATTAGCTCCATATTGGCTACACCTCGCTGTTGCGGCACCAATGGCTTTATCGCTCAGGTCTTTTGTTAATCCAGTCGTTTGCGTCAGCTCAAATCGCTCCCCGCTCTCAAATTCGGGGCTATCTTTTGAGAACACCTTCATTTTTCCCGACGCTTGTCCTTGCTCCGTTCTTAAATACGTGGTGTCGCCCTCGGCTTCTGTCGCTTTTTCTATCTGCCTTTCGACGATGTTCGATGGCGGCGGAGCGCTTACTTCCTTTTTGATATTCAGGGGATTTATCATCCCGAAATTGAGCCGCACCAGCTCTGGATTTATCGTGTTTAGAATAATCCATGAAGCGATAGCGAGAAGAAGCCCCCACACCGCAGCTTGCATCTTCTTAACCCCGGCTTCTTTGCTCGTGAATGCCTCACTCCCCAGATATTCAGCGCCCCCGATTACTATCATAAGGACCGACAAGATGCCGGCGAGTCCGATGGTGAGTTGGATTATGCGGTTGAAATATGTTCCGGGGTCCGGTGCGCCCGAAACACCGGGAAGCGGGGCAAGCGGCGTGTATGATGCAGGCGCTTTCGGCGCACTGGAGCCGGAGTAACTGGGGGTGAGAGGGACAGTCGTCTGTTGGGCGGAAATAAGTGCGGGGAATATAAAAATAATTCCCAGCGCAATGCACACGACATGTATGTAATTCTTTTTTATATAACGCATGGTGTTTATAATCCGAATATGCGGCTTCCACCGAAAGTGATAAACAGAGTTTCATAGGCTTCTTGCAGAAGTTTGCCTAAATTTTCGACGCGAAGTGAAAGTTTCGCAATTCCTTCCGATCCCTCCTCCTGTGTGAACGTGAGTTCCCGCTCCCCTCTTTGTTTTTCGAGCGGCGCATCGTTCATGAACCAATTGAACGTGAGATTGTTCCCGATCATATCTTCTGTTGAAAAGAAATACGGTTCTGCGCGGACAGTAATTTCTTTCTCCTCAAGCGTCGTACTGCCGCGGAGCCCGTGTTCGTAACGGATTCCCTCTGACGGTCGGCGTTCATAGAAAATTATTTCTGGCTCGACTGATGCAAGCGCTATTTCTCTGTACGCGCCCCACTCGGCGCCCGAGGTGACCGTGACGGCGACGGTTACCGCCTCTCCCGGATTCGGGCTTTCAATAACAATGCTTTGCTTTCCTCGTCCCGAGAACTGCCCGAGCGCCTGCCGGTCTTTCCCCCATGCGTATACAAGGCTTGCGGAATCAAGAGCGTTCGTCGGAGACGAGAAAAATTGGGGCATGGCCGTGATTTTAACGCTGCTTCCGGGCGTCGGAAGCGCCCTTCCTTTATAAAATGGCGGTGTGTATGTTTGCGCGCTCCAATATACATCGACATCCGCGGGACGCACAGACGCTTCTTGTTCAAAGAGCTGTCCGTCTGCGGTCCGCACTGTTACGCGGACAGCGAGGCGGGTTCCCGGGTTGCCGGTTTCCGTCTCGAGCTTGACCGCGCCTTTGCCGCTTCGGACGCGCGTTCCGTTTATAAACCAAGCAATGTCTGCCGTATTCAGGTCAGACGCAAAACTTGAGAGAGAAAGTGTCACAGCGTCGTTCGTCCGGGGATATGCCGGAGAAACCGCGATCGTGAGGGCGTTTTGCGCGACACCATCCTGTGCATATAGAAGTATCGGCACAAAAAGGAGTGATATGCCGCATAATGCGGCGAAGCACGCCTTCTGCAATTTTTCTCGGAGCGATTTCACGGATATATACATACTGTATTGTAGCACATTGGTTTTCCCTGCCGTATTGCGGTTATTGAAGCAGTTCTTGCTTCGCTTTTTTTATCGCAAGAAGTTCAGACGGGTCCGAGGTGATGATCTGGTCTTCTGTGTACGATGCAATCGTCTTAATAGCAACATGTTTCAACCCCGCGAAGAAAATACCCTCTCCGACAGACGATTCAAGAAGGAGGAATTTTTCTTCTTCGGTCAAGTGGAACGTCTTTTGGACGAGATCAATCGCCGCCGGGGATTGTTTAAAGAGGATCTGGATGGATGAGTTCGTGAGCATGGCACCCCCATACGGAGATTTCAGGAAATCGTTAACGTCTTGGGTTATCGTCGCAAGACCCAAATAATATTTTCTGCCCCGCTTTGCAAGGCTGTAGAGGAATGATGCAGTGTCGTCGGACTTCATCATCCACCACGCCTCGTCGATAACGAGAAGCCGTTTCTTAAGAGTCCGCCGCACCGTCCCCCAGATAAAATGGGTAATGATATACATTGCGACCGTCTTAAGTTCGTCTTCCATGTCGCGCACGGAGAAAACCACGAATTTCTTGTTGATGTCGACGTTTGTCGGCCGATTAATGAAACCCGCCCAGGTGCCTTTTGTGTATTTAGAAAGCCGCTGAGAGAGGGATTCTCCGCCGGTCATGCCGGCAAGCACGAGTTCAAAATCAGACATAAGCGGCGGTTCTATGCTCGAAAAATCGCTGTCGAACGTAATGTCTTTAAGCGCATACGTTTCGGTGATCGCCCTATCCACAAGCGCGTCTTCTTCGGGGGTGAGGCCTCCGAACATGACGCGGAAAAGCCCGACAAGGTTCACGATGTGTGAACGCAGGACATCCGCCGGCGCCTCGTCCTCGGGAACGGGCGGGAGGTCGAACGGGTTGATGTGATGTTCCGACGAGAGTGAGATATTGAAATATCTGCCGCCGGTCGCCTCGGCGAGATATTCGTATTCGCGCTCCGGGTCGATCGCGATGACGTCGACATCGAACATAAGCGAGCGCAAGATCTCAAGCTTTGTCGCGTATGATTTTCCGGCACCGGAAGTGGCGAATATGACGGAATTGTAATTGGGCATCGAAAAGCGATCGAATAAGATGAGACTTGAATTGTGGCGATTGACGCCGTAGAGGATGCCGCGATCGGACGTGAGGTCGAATGAGATAAACGGGAAAAACGAAGAAAGCGGAGACGAGTTCAATTTTGAATGGACCTGCAGTCTGTCATCGGCGATCGGAAGGACGCTCTTGTACCCGTCTTCTTGCTGAAAGAGCGCGGGACGGAGGTATACCAATTTCGATTCAAGGATCGATTTGATCTCCGATTCCAGTTTATCGAGCTCATGCTCATCTTTTGCATAGAGCGTTATGTAGAGACCCACGTTAAAGAGCTTTTCTCGCGCTTGTTGGAGCTTGTCTCGAAGCGCCTCGAGGTCTTGATACGCGATATCGAGTATCGGGTCTCGCACGAGTCCTTTTTCTTCGCGCATCGAGATTTGGCTTTGCACCTCGGCTACCTTTTTCTGGAATTGGCGCATGACTTGCGCGGTATCGATCGGATGCACTACGATCGAAATGTCGAAAATTTTGTCGAGGTTAATGATCGGCGAAAGCCAGTTCTCCGAAAGATAGCGCGGATATGATATCGCGAAGAATGTCCGGGCGATTTTTTCTCCCAAATGAAGCTCGTTCGGCGTTATTTTAAGCGCTGCCGGCGCGATGACGTCCCGAAGTTCCAGGATGCCCGCTTCATAAATTTCTCGCGGCAAAATCGGCGAGAGCGGCGTCTCTTCCTTTTTTCTTTTTCCTAAAAGTGTTTGTAAAAAATTCATATATGCAGTGTATGCTCCGTTAATTCCTTCCCGGCGCCAGGGGTTTTTGTTGTTCGCCGGGATTAAAAATCTTGAAATAGAGTTCTATGAGCTCATCAGTCCCCAGTGCTGCGATACGGACTCCCGTGCGCGCAAGCCCTTGCTCGACGACGGAGACTCGCTGCTCAAGCTGCGTGCGCATTTCCTCGAACGATTCTGCTTCCTCCGCTTTTTCCTCCTCCCGCTTTTTTGATTTTTTGGGTATAAGGCCGGCGAGTACGCCGCCCTTTTTTCCGAGGATCGGTCGCGCATACGGGACAACGACGAAAAACGTTTTTGTCATGATGTTCACGTTTTCCGTGAATTTTTTTATGAACTCGACGTATTCCGCAACCTGGATTTTCATGAGATCGGATGTTTGTTCCGTGCGTCGCTTTTCGAGAAGCGCGATATACGGCCGTATGTCGAGCTCCCGGGATTCGATGAAAAATTGAACCGAGAAATCCAAAGAGTTCAGGAAGCTCTGAAATTGCAATATGATAGCTTCCTGTTCGTCTCCCGATTTAAGGGCGAAATTGAGCGAGGATGCCATGAGTACCATGCGCAAAGAACCATCGTGGAGGACCACGACCCCGTCGCGTATTTCTTTGATCGGAACGAATTGTTGTGATGATTGGCCGGGCATGTGTTTAAAGTTTAAGGTCGCTACTTTGTGTGTTAAGCGCGCGCGCTTTCTGTTCCCGTTTTTCCCCTGCATAAATACTCTCCTGGACATCGAGGCTCCATGCGATATCTTTCAATTTTCCTTCGGTCAATTTGGGAACGGCTCCCAATTCCTCGGTCCGGAACGCCGCCTCCCGAGCTTCTTTCTCCAGACGTTCTTCTTTTCTCCATAGGTAAAGTTTACCTTTCAGAAGATAATTGAACGCGGATTCCAGAATATTGACGAACGGACGATCATTTATTTTATAAAACGCAAGCGCGAGAGAAAATCCCATGATGGGTGCGATAAGAAGCAGCGCGAAAAAAAGCGGCAGTGCGCGAAATATAATGAATGACACTCCGGCTCCACCCACAATGTACACAAATTGCTTGAATGTGAGCGGCCCGAAGATCTTGTCTTCAACTTCTATGAATTGTGGCACTTGGAAGCGCATGTATAAAACGATGAAGTATGGACGGAACACGCCGCAGTTCCCTGCTAAGCGCTAATCAACGGGCTCACGGTACGGATCGGTGCTCCCGTAGTTTTGTGGGGCGGCTGCCGGCTCAGTTCCCGCCGTATGGACGCGCTCTTCATTCTGCATCCGGAACGGGGCGCTTAATTTTTCCTCGACGATTCCGCGTGTACGCTCCCCCTCCGCTCTCTTTTGCGGAAATGCATGGAGTGGGGGGCGTGGCGTCTCCGGTGCTGCAGCTTTCCCGGGCATGGACGGGAATATCATGGGAGCCTCAAACGCCGCTTTTGTTTCGGGCTTTGCGGCAGGAGGACTTTCTTTCGGCGGGACAACGCTCGTCTTTAAGGCAGGCATTCCGGCTATCGGCGGTGCAGCCTCCGGTTCCTTGACAGGAAGATTCTCCGGAGCTTTGGCGACGAGCTCTTTGGGTGTTACCGGCATGAGCGGATAAATAACTTTTTGTGTCGCCCCCGCTACGGCTTCTTGCGCCGGCGCTATCGGTTCTTTTGCCTTGAGGGTGCGGAAGAATTCCTGGCGTTCAGGTTTTTTCTCGGCGAGAGGCGTGAGGGCGGTCGGCACGCTTTCCTGCGGCTTCACGCTCGCCTTCTCCGGTCCGCGGATTTCTTCCGGTATGTTGTGTATTTTCTTTAAAGATTCGCGCACTTGCCGGAAGATTTCCTTATTGATGTCTTCGGCAATACCGCGGGCCTCGGACGCAGAGACCTGCGCTTCCCGCTCGAGGTTTTGTATGTAATCTCTCGGATGTTCAAGCCCCAACATAACAAGCATTGTCTCATTCTCAAGCGCTCCCGCCTGGTCTACATGGAGCCGGTGTTTCTCGGCAACGCTCCGGAGTTTATTCCTGAGATCGACAGATGTAATCGCGGTCCGCACGTCTTCCGGGAGACGCTCAAATTGGTCTTTTAAAATTTCTCGTGCTTCATCCATATTTTATTTTTCTTTTTTTTCTTCGAGTTTTCTGAGAGCTTCTAGCAGTTTTTCTTCTGTGGTCTCTTTGAACGTTTTCCGTATCTTTTCAGCGGCGGTCTTCTTTGCCTCGGCAGTCATAAGCGGCCCGCGACCGGATTCCTCCAAAATCTTCGCATACTGTTCCTGTCGCACTTGTGCCACATCGGGTGGTGCGCCCTTACCCAAAAGCTTGGCTATTCCCATCCTTGTTTTAATTTGCTGTTCTTGGATTTTCTCAAAACCTCCGCCTCCTGCCGCGGGTCCGAATTCCGTGCCGACCTTGCCTGCCGCAATCCCTGCAAGTTTCATGCCGCGGGCATCAAAGCTTGCACGGGACATAATGTCGGTGCCGCGGAGCGCCTGCCGCGCAGCAAATCCGCCAAGCCCCGTCTGTGACGCCATACCTTGGAATTTCTGCGAACGGGAAAGTGCCGCAAAGCCTCGCCCAAGAGTTCTTCGTCCCAAGATTCCCATACCCCCCATTGCGAGCCCCAGCGCTTTCCCGGCGTATTTGGTTCCAAGCGACGCAGTTTCGCCGCCGAGTTTTTTCGCGACAACAAGCGCCCCGTTTATAAGGAACAGGACTATGAAATACGTAATAAATACGGAGAGGAAAGAAAAATCAGTTGTTGTCGTTCCGGTTGCGGGCGCAAGGCCGGTCACGACGGCGCCCCAGTTTCCTCCGCCGAGATTTCCTTCGGTAATGAGTTTTGCCACCATAAATATCATAAGGAGATAAATGGGAGCGAAGAATGACTGATGAAGGAGGTAATTCCACCATGTTTTCCAGTGCGCTTCCGTTTGCGGCAGTATCCATGCGACGAGCGCAAGCGGCGAGAGGAACATGAGGATGACAAGGGCTACGGTCCGTATGATGAACATGATTCCCACGGCAAGGAACGAGAACCCCGCGAGTAAGAGGACGATCGAACCGACGATATATCCCAGCGCCGCCTGCGCATTTCCCATCCCCGACAGCTGTTCGGGGGTGAATATGCTTTCGAGATGGAGGCCTTTTCGGAATATTTCTCCTATCTCAAGCGTGCCGTTCGCGGTGATCGCGTTGTAGAAAAGGACCGATAAGATATTTGCCGCATCAATGACTATCTGCGTAAAAAATAAGCTGAAGTTTATAATGAGCGCGATAATGATGAGATTTACGAGCGTTTTTTTATGGTCGCCAAGCTGGAGAATCGTCGAAATTGCGATATACAGGAGGATAAAAATGAACGTCATGTTCGCGAGGTCGCGGATGATGCTCCACGCTGCTTTAACGGAGGGGAGCGCCCAGTTTGTCGTGTTCAGGGAATATGCAATGCTTGCATCGAGAACCCATCCGGTTACAAGCACGAACAGGCCCGAGAGCCAGAAGATAAATTCACCGATCCATTTTACGATGTTGCCGAATGTCGCGTCTGCAGCCCATCCCCAGAATCCGGCGTGGATAAATTCAAGCGGCGTAAAGAAACCCAGAGCCAAAACTGCTGAAAGCAAGAGGGCGCTCCGCGTGCTCCGGCCGTATTTATTTTTGTTGTCGCGTAAGAATTGCATGGGTAGTCCTGTGGTCGCTAGAACACGAACGTTGAAAGCTCGGCTTTAATTTTTTCTATGATCGCACTTTCTTTGCCGAAGCGCGAAGAGACTTCTCCCGCGGTAGCGATAGCGAAATCATCCAGGATTTTCGATTCCTCATTTACTTTTTCAAGCGCCGCTTTTCCGTGCGTTTGCTTCGAAAGGCTTACGTATTCGTTCGAGATGCGCATGAGGTCGTTGGGAGTTCTCGCGTTACTCAACTTCGCGCCGAGCGCACGGATTTCCTCCAAGAGCCGTTTCGAGAAAACGATGTCTCCCGCGAGCAATTTTTGCGCCGGTATGATCACTTGGTTCACCGTGGTTGTCGCATAATTCTTGTTGTCCTGGACTGCTGCGGCAAGCTCTGCGCTTCCTGTAACACGCGATTGTAAGGTTCCGGTGAAGCTGTAGACGCGCTCCGGAAGAAGCGTCTCGAGAGATTTTTTCACCTGGTCAAGGCGGACTAAGGAACCGCTTTTCTTGGAAAGGTATTCGGATTCATCCGCGAAAAGGCCGGTTAGGGTTTCGTGGAGTCCGGACCTCGTCCGGTCTATCGCCGCCGCATCGGCAACGGGAGATGCAATCGGCAGGATTGCCTGGCCGGAGAAACTTCGCAGCCCCGTCGGTCTTCCGCCGAGAATTTGCGATATCATGCCGCTTAAGAGAATACTTGTGACTTCCTGGAGCTCGTCGTCTGATTCGAGCTGTCTGATGATACTCGAGAATACCGCCGCTTGCTGGTTTTCTATGAAAGAGCCGGGCGTGACGACTTCCGAATAGAGACAGTTCCCGACGGGGTCCTTGATAAGGCACACCTTGGCAGATTTGTAGCCTCTCCCCCATGCGAGTTCCTGTGATTCCCGAAGCTCTGCTTCCCGCTGTCTGCGTTGTAGTTCCTGCGATGAGAGCACGTACTGCCCATAAGGATTATTTTGCGATTCGAACATCTTCAACCACGTACCCCACCCACTGTCGGAGCGGTTTAAAAATCCCCCGAGTTCATTTTGGTTTACGGTAGGGCGTATGCCGTTTCTGTAATTCGTTGATTCGGAGAGCGCCAGCGAACGGACGATGTTTCTGTTTACGCCGAGGCCCTGCATTTCGACGAGGAATTTTTGCGTGACGCCGCGCTCGACATTTTGGAAGTGTCCTGTTGAGTTTGTCACGTAATAGGGGTTCCCATTGTCTCCCGAATTGACGAAATTGAGCACGTTCGCCAAAATCCCACGGAGGGTCGTTTTTGACACAAGGGAGGCAACCGGGTCGAGGCCGTACTCTTTGGTAACCTGTTTTTGTTGGAGTGATATCTGAACGAAGTCTTTGGTGGGAACATATGAACCTCCTCCACCTCCACCGAAAAGTCCGGTAATGCCGCCGATGGCGTCGCCGACGCCGCCGGGAAGCGCACCTCCAAGTCCGTCGCTTAAGGTATCGCCGAATCCTTCTCCCAGGACATTATCGAACCCCAGGTCGCCAAAAATATCTCCGACGGCGCTGCTCATCTCATTTGAGAGCGCACTGGTTTCACCCGATGAGCCGGTAAGTATCGAGCCAGTGCCGTCGTCAAAAACCCCCGCATACAGGCCATAGTCGCTTGCCTCCTCTGGCAATGCGCTAATGACGCGGGAACTTTCTGATGTCACGTCCGATGCGCTGTCGAAAATACCTCCGTAGAGATCATATGAATCGCTGGCATTCGCTATTTGTTGCGTCTGAGAAATTTCAGATACACCTCCCGTATCTTCAAAAATGCCGCCGTAGAGATCATACGGATCGTTCGGGTTCGTCCCAGTTTGAGAAACACCGCTTGTCGGAAGGCCCGCAGATATGCTCGTGGCGTCTTGTACGGCGCCCTGGATTGGCTGGGCGTCAGGATTATTCCACGGGATTGCATCCGGATTATTCCATGGGACCGTCTGTGTTTGTACCGGCTCCGGTGCAGATGGGCCGCCGAATCCGAACAAGTCTTTTACAAAATCTATGACGCCGCCAAAAATATTCGTTATCGAATCAAAAAATCCCGGCGAGGTGGGCTCGCTTGAGAATGTCTCTACCCCAAACGATGTTGTTGCGCTCTGAGAGAGCGCCGTATGGGAAGGATAGGCAAACACAAAAAGAATGGCGAGGAGCGGGATGGCCGCAGAGCATCGCAATATGTTTTTGTTTGTCTTTGTTTGCATGTTTTTGGGATATACTCGGACGCGCTTAAAAGCTATTCCACGCCGCGCCCGCATCTTCGGCTGAAAATACTACGCCGTGTTCATGAAAAATTTTTTTAACCTCGGCGAAAAAGGCCAGTTCTTTGTTGAGATATTTTAAATATGTGCTTAACCCGATACTTGCCCGGAGCGGGTCAGTCGCCAGAAACTGCAGGTCGTGGACCGAGTCCCCCAACGTCCGTATACCGTTTATGATGTCGAGGTGTGTCGGGAGAAGTCCTTCAGGAACGGATAGTTCACTTAATTCCCGCGCAAGGTCTCCGTAATTTTCCTCGATGCGGAGAAGCGCGGTTGCTTCTGCGTTCGTGCCAGTGATGACTTTCTGGAATGCGGCAAAAGCGTCTCCTGAGTTTGCGCCAGGGTGGTGTCCGATTGCGGTGATCATTGCATTGCCGTATGCGCGCAAGGTTTCTGTATCTTGCGAGACGGTTCGGATGTTCCCTTCCTTGAAATATTCTGGCGCGGGGAGTGCCGCAATGTTCTCAAAAAGAGACGAGAGTGTTTCGTTGAGGGTGTCCTGAACGGGCATTTCTCCCTTCTCTAACATAAGTACCGACAAAAATTCTTTGGCGAATGCCTCGGTGACGCTCGTGGTGGCGTCCGTGCTTTCTCCGGCTGCCTGCTCACGCAGCGCTTCCGGAGTTGCAATGAGGTCTGGGGGCGCGACAAACGGATTTCTGTTCTTTTTAATTTCGTCGCCGTCGCGTGTTCCGTCACCGTCAGTGTCGGGGTTTTTCTGGTTAGTGCCCAGTATGCGTTCTTCCCAATCCCGCAAGCCATCATTGTCGGTGTCGCGCACTGATTGTAAAAGTTCTGAAGCGCCCTGTTTTTCTTGTATAAATACGGTGCCGTCGACAAAATTCTGGACAAGAAAAACGCCGCCCCCTACACAGAGGATACCCGCGACGAGCGCAATTAGTTTTTTACTCGGAAGATAATGCATTCTTCCTTAGCTATCGCACGAAGCGCAGTCCGTCTTCCGGACGCGCAGTAACCTCTTGATGGCCCGTGCTCCTATTTTTGGCACACCTCGCCCATTTTCGATGGACCCTAGTAAAAGTATAGCAAAATAAAGATTTTTTAGTATTTTCCAACACCTGATTTGTGGATAATGGCGTCTTTAAACATCCTTATTTTTAGGCGACATGCTAGTATTAATGGATGAATATTTTGAAAAGGTACTCTTTTATAGCTGTAACACTTCTGTTTGTCGGGTTTTTTGTCTTTATTCCTTGGTCTTTACGCGCCGCATCGCCTTTTGGCGGCCAAATTACGAAGATTAAGAGGTGCGTTCCGGGCCTCTTGCTGTCAGTTAGTTCTCCCCGCGGCGGAGAGTTCATGTATATTCCCGGGAGAAGCTTCAGTTATGAATATGGTCCGCCACGGCGCAACAGACAGTGGCTTTTAGGGATGGCCGGGTCAAAAACACCCTGTTTTGTGCCGTGTAAAACGGGTCTTTGTATCGCTGGATTCGGCAACCTCATTAATTTTCACGGTTCAAGCCGATAATCCGGATCGTCGCGTCGGCGCGTCCGGACAAGAAAGCGCAGAGCTTTTTCCATTGCTCGAGGGCGAGGTCTTCTGCGCGGGCATCTGGTGAAACCCCGGCCGCTACAAGGTCTTCCTTTGACATGCTCTCCCGTAGGTTCCCCGATATTTTTTTTCGCTTGCTTTTAAACCCCTCTTTCACGAGCGCAAAAAAATCAGAGTCCGTGAATTCAGAGAAATTTTTTTTTGAAATTTCATCAATGTGAAGGAGCGCCGAATCGACGTTCGGTTCCGGGGAGAACCATTGTCTGTCAATCGTCTCAATATAGTGCGGCGTCCCGTATGCTTTAACGGAAATCGACAAAATACTCTCTTTCTTGTCGCGAGCAACGATGCGTTCCGCGACCTCTCTCTGAACAATAAGCGTCATGCTCTGTGGTTGAATATCCGCGCTTAAGAATTTTTTAAGAAGTGCACCGGTAAGGTAATATGGGATGCTGCCGGCGAGTTTATAGGTTCTAGGTTCTAGGTTATAGGTTATGGGGCTAAAATTGAGGATGTCGTCGTGGATGAGTATTAATTTTTTTGATATGATCTCTTTTGAAAATTTTTCGCGGAGATACTCAATCATTCTGGCATCTTTTTCGACAGCGATGACCCTCTGCGCGTTTTTTAAAAAAAATTCCGTGAGAAAGCCCATTCCGGGGCCGACTTCGACCACGGTGTCTCCTGGTTCTATATGCGCCGCATCAAGAAAGTGCGCGGCGACAGTCCGCGATGTAAGGAAATTTTGCCCCAAAGATTTTTTTGCGCGCATACTATAGCTATGTTATCGATATGGACGGGAACGCATCATTCTCATCGAGGTACGTAACGTCGAAGAGTGCCGTTTTAATGTCGCCGAGAAACTCCGACGGTACGGTCGCGTATCGTGATCCGTACAGCATTCGTGATTGCGGGCACGAAAGAAACACTTTTTTCTTCGCTCGCGTGAGAGCAACGTAAAAAAGACGGCGCTCCTCTTCTGACTTGTCCTGATTATTTTCCGCAGTGCCGGTCTCTTCATCGGGCGGCGCGTACGGGAAAAGTCCCTGTTCAAGCCCGGCGATGAATACATGCCCGAACTCGAGTCCCTTCGCCGCATGGACGGTCATAAGGCGCACGCCGTCGCTTTTTTGGAGTAGCGCGTCTTGGTCCGAAGCGAGTGCCGCATGCGCTAGAAATTCCCGAATTCCTTCTTCAGGCCCCGCTTCGTCAAATCGCGCCGCGAAAGAGGCAAGTTCACGGATATTCAAAATCCTCTCTGCACCATCTTCCTCGGTCTTCAAATGAGTTTCGAGCCCGGTTCGTTCAAGTATGTATGAGACGAGCCCGCTCGGCGTGCGCGTGCGGCTTTCGTTTTCTATGTCATCAAGAGTCGAGTAAAATGCATCGATTTTTTCTCTGAATGTTCTGGAGAGCGAATCTTTTTGCCCGGCACACAATTTGAGAAACGTGACTTTTCCGATCCCTCGCGGGGGGACGTTGATGATCCGCTTGATGTCGTGAATGCTCTCGCGATTTTTTGCCGCTTCGATGAAAGAAAGCACGTCTTTCACTTCTCGCCGTTCAAAGAAGCGCGTGCCGATAATGTGATACGGGATGTCGGCCGAGAGGAACGCTTCTTCAAGCGCTCGCGATTGGAAGTTGGTCCGATACAAGACCGCAATATCGCGCGACGAGGCGCCGCCCCCGAGGAGCTTGTGCGTTATATCCGCGATCCCGCGCGCCTCACTTGTCTCCGTTCCCGGGAATGAGAGGGAGATTTTTTCGCCTTCTCCGTTCTTCGTGAAGAGATTTTTTTCTGTGCGGAGCGTGTTTTTCGCTATGACATCGTTTGCCGCAGCAAGGATCGTTCCCGTTGAGCGGTAGTTCTCTTCAAGAAGAATGGTTTTTGCGCCCGGATAGTCTTCTTCGAATCGAAGTATGTTTTTTACGTTTGCGCCGCGCCATCCGTAGATGGTTTGATCTCCGTCACCGACAACGGCGATATTGCCGTGTCCTTGCGCGAGGAGCCGCACGAGCTCATATTGCGCCGCGTTGGTATCTTGGTATTCGTCGATGTGGACATAGCGCCACATGCGCGTGTATGCCTCCCGCACACGCTCGTTCTCTTTGAGTAAGGAGACGGTTTTTGCGAGCAAGTCATCAAAGTCAAGACAGTTCTCTTTTGCAAGTTCCGCGTCATATCGCCTCCAAACATCGGCGACAAGCGAGAAAAAATATGCATTTCCCGCACGCGCCGTATATGTTTCGTTGGTCGAGAGTTCTCCCTTTTGTCGCGAGATAATTGATTGGAACTGCCGTGGCGAGTGTTCCTTCGGGTCAATTCCCGCACTACGCATTGCTTCTTTAATACGCGCGAGCGCGTCATCGCGGTCCTGTATTCTGAAATTTTTTCGCACGCCTATATGCGCGCCATCTCGGCGGAGTATGAATGCGGAGAGTGCATGGAACGTTCCCATGAATGGCTGGCCGCTCGAGTAAAAGGGCAAGAAATCACGGGCCTCCTTTTTTATGAGACGCGCTATCCGCTCGCGCATTTCATGGGCGGCTTTATTTGTGAATGTAACGGCAAGTATACTCTCTGGCGGCACACCGGACGAGATAAGGCGCGCTATCCGATGGGTGAGCGTCCTTGTTTTTCCGGTTCCTGCGCCGGCGATGATCAAAAGAGGTCCCTCTGTGTGGAGCACAGCTTCTTTTTGGAGGGAATTGAGGCCTTGTTCTTCCATATATTGACCCCACTATAACACAAAGCGTGCCTGTACGTGCCCCCTTCCCGCGCTCGCGTTATCCACCTGCGCCGGTTGACTTCAAGGCCCTCATCGGTATACTTAATGTATTGTTGGATGATAGGGATGGATGACAAAATAAGGCCTTATTAAGCCATATTTTGCGCTTGAGATTCGGAAACACCCCCTTTATTTTGACTCATTTCAGCGTACAAGACCCCGGGCCCTCACGCTCTTTTGCCCGGGCGACATATATTTCCCTTGCAAAATCAGGCCTTTTTAAGGGAGGGGTGGTTTTTGTACTCCTCATCTCTTCCCTTGTTTGGAACGCTTCTGTGGCTCACGCCGGCATTTTTTCTTTTTGGGGCAGTCTTTTCAATAAGCAAGCGGATGCGGATTCTTTGTATGCGAACTCTCAAAATATGGCGCTTTTGCAGGCGGCACTCAACTATGACCCGAATCCGTCAAAAGGAGGTGGCGATATTACCGTTGTCGGCGGAAGCGCCCTGCTTCCTGACTCCGGCCCTCTCGGGACTATCGCCGATGTTTCGGAAACGCCGACGAACGGACAAATTAGTTTATATGTGGTGCGGGAGGAAGACTCTCTCTCTCAAATTGCGCAAATGTTTGGAGTTTCAATCAATACAATCATTTGGGCAA
>CAZNJQ010000005.1:0-38181 GCA_964573545.1 uncultured Candidatus Saccharibacteria bacterium
TGTGGGATAAAGTGGGATTAAAAAAATCCTACCCGCGCGAGCGCGGTACATTCCATGGGCGCAGTATGAGAAGTGCTTTATTTTTCCTGACAGTTTTATAAAGCCAGCTTCTTTCTTTGCGCTCATGGAAGTATTCCCATATTTTATGACGGGGGAATCAAGAAAATAATCTTTTACCATGCTTATCGGCGAATATACACATACTATCGATACAAAGAAACGACTTTCTTTGCCCGCTCGATTTCGCAAAGAACTTGGAAAAGAATTAGTCGTCACTCGCGGATTGGATAACTGTTTATTTGCATACCCAAAAAAAGAGTGGAGCAAAGTCCTTCAAAAATTAAAAAATTTGCCAATGGGGCAAGCAGACACGCGCGGCTTCAATCGTTTCATGTTGGGCGGCGCTGTTCTTGTTCCAGTCGATGCGCTCGGACGGATATTGGTTCCCGATTTTTTGAAAGTATTTGCAGGACTTAAAAACAAAGTCGTCCTTATCGGCGTGAATGATCGCCTTGAAATATGGGATGACGGTGCGTGGGGCGCCTACAAGAAGCGGATTGAAGCGCAGGCAGATGTCTTGGCGGAGAAACTCGGCGAAGTGGGAGCGCTGTGACGGTTTTTGGACGTTAGGCTCTGGACTCTGGAAATATTTCCAGCATCCGGAGCCTAGGGTCGAAACCCTAGGGACATGCATATACCCGTTCTTTTACATGAAACAGTACAGCTCCTTGCTCCGAAGAAAGGCGGCGTTGTCCTCGACGGCACCGCAGGCGGAGGAGGGCATGCGGCGGCGCTGTGCGACGCGGTAGGCGCGGGAGGTACGGTAGTGGCGCTTGATGAAGATGCTCGCGCAGTTTCCCGGACAAAGAAAAAATTAAAGCACGCCCCGTGCACATCGTTCATCATCGCAGAGAATTTCAGAAATCTTGATACGGTGTTCAAGAGACTGAAGCTCCGTCATGCCGATGCGGTGGTTTTTGATCTCGGGCTTTCATCGTATCAGCTGAGAGAGGGAGACGGGAGGGGATTTTCGTTCCAGGCGGATGAGCCGCTCATCATGACCTTCCGGACAAGTCCTAGACGGGATGCGTTTAATGCCGGCGAAATCGTAAATACATGGGACGAAGAAAATATTGCGGCAATCATCGAAGGATACGGGCAAGACCGTTTTGCGAGACGAATCGCACGGGCGATATGTCGCGCACGGGAAGAGGGGCCGATACGGACGACGCACGAGCTCGCAGCTATCGTCGCAGGAAGCATCCCGCGGCGGTTCCAGAGGAAGGGTATTCATCCCGCGACACAGACGTTCCAGGCGCTTCGGATTGCTGTCAATGACGAGATAGGCGCCTTAAAGGAAGGACTAGAAAAGGCGTTTGCGCTTCTTTCATCGCACGGGAGGATTGCCGTCATATCGTTTCACAGCATTGAAGACAGGGTGGTGAAGTTATTTTTTAGAGAGAAAGAGGCCGAAGGGTTGGCGTGTCGCATCACCAAGAAGCCAGAAGTTCCATCGGCGCTTGAAATCCGGAAAAATCCTCGAGCGCGGAGCGCGAAACTGCGCGTCCTCGAGAAACTTTGAGAAATATACACAGAATTCGATCATATGTTTACCTATATACATTCAATACGTCATATAGAAAAGAAGATTTTCATATTTTTGTGCGCGGTACTGCTCGGCATATCGGCATCATACGGCTTTTTCGTACAGGCGACGGTCTTGAGTATTGTCGAACGGAAGACGATTGAGCGCGACATAGAGAGCCTTACATCGACGCTTTCCGAGTTTGAGGCAAGCTATATTGCACGCGCCGGCATAATCGACCGCAAATACGCGGAACACCTCGGATTCAGCGAGTCTCAGAAAGAAGTATTTGCTCCACGAAAACGTTTGGTGCAGAATATCCCTCAAGGATTTTAGCGGCGCGCGAGACATTTGGTTTTCCTTTCTGCGCCAGAGCCTGCTCTGGTATAATTGACGCGCAACCCTACGAAGTATGCACGATACGGCCACTATTCGAATCCGAGCATTGTCTGCTTTAATAGTGATCGCATCGCTTGTATTTATCGGCAAGCTTTTTTTTATTCAAGTCATTCATGGCGGCGATTATCGGGAGCAGGCGTCTCGGCAATACATTTCTCCGGTCTCTAATATTTTCGACCGAGGCAATATTTTTTTCACAAAAAAAGACGGGCAAACGCTTTCTGCTGCGACGCTTAAGACCGGCTTTACGGTGGCGATAAATCCGACGCTCCTGGAAGATCCGCAGGGCGCGTTCGCGCACCTGGTATCAATAATTCCGGACATTGATTCCGACGCATTTTTTCTGAAGGCGGGGAAGAAAAATGACCCATATGAAGAAATTGCGCGAAGAGTTCCGAAAGACAAAGCACAGGCAGTAGAGAGTCTCGACATCCAGGGAGTTTCCATCCACGAAGAAAAATGGCGTTTTTATCCCGGAAAAACGCTTGCTGCCCACGTGCTGGGATTTGTTGGATACGACGGCGATCGGCAGGTCGGACAGTACGGCCTTGAGCGGTATTATGATTACACGCTTCGCCGCGACGAGAAAGATGCGGAAATCAATCTTTTTGCGGAAGTGTTCGCAAACATACGGAATTCTTTTTTGTACCAGGGCGGTGCGCAGGCGGGAGACATCGTGCTTACTATAGAACCTGACGTTGCCGCATTCCTCGGGAGGCAAGTGGAGGATATCCGGGAGACTTGGAATGCGGAATCCGCAGGAGCGATCATTATGGACCCGATGACCGGCGCCGTCATCGCGATGGAGTCATCGCCGACGTTTAATCCGAATTCTTTTTCGGATGTCGCCGATTATTCCGTATTCTCGAATCCTCTCGTTGAGAGCGTGTTTGAGATGGGGTCTATCGTAAAGCCTCTCACTGTCGCTGCTGGCCTTGATGCGGGCGCTATCGTCCCGACTGATACCTATTATGACCCCGGTTTTGTGGAGGTCTCCGGCGCGAGGATCGAGAATTTCGACGGCAAGGGGCGGGGAAGAGTCCCTTTGCAGGAAATTCTTAACCAGTCTCTTAACACAGGTGCAGTCCATGTTGAGCAAAAACTCGGTAAAGAACGTTTTCGTTCGTATTTCCGCGCCTTAGGGCTTCAGGAAGAGACAGGAATCGATCTCCCGAATGAAGCGTCCGGCCTCGCAGAGAACTTAGAGAGCAGTCGTGACGTGGAATACGCGACAGCTTCTTTCGGGCAAGGATTTGCAGTGACACCGATTTCGATTGCGCGCGCGCTCTCTGCGCTTGGAAATGGCGGCGTATTGGTGACCCCATACGTAGTCTCCCGGATCGATTTTAAAGAAGCACTTTCGAGGGATATGACGCACAACCCGTCCTTGTATCCGCGTGTTTACAAAAAAGAGACAAGTGAGACTATCACGCGGATGTTGGTGACGGTCGTCGACAAAGCGCTTGTGGGCGGCACTGTGAAACTTGAGCACTATAGCGTTGCCGCGAAGACGGGAACCGCGCAAATAGCGCGGCGGGACGGCAAGGGGTATTACGAGGACCGGTATTTGCACTCGTTCTTTGGTTATTTTCCCGCATATGCTCCGCGGTTTCTGGTATTTCTCTATATCGAGAATCCGCGCGGCGTACGATTCGCATCGGAGACCCTGACCCATCCCTTTATGGATACGGTTAAATTTTTAATCCATTATTATGGCATACCGCCGGATAGATAGGTGATGTCTTATGAAACACGTATTTAAAAACATAATCGTCTTTATTTTGACGCTTGAGGCGCGGCTTGTGCTGCTCAAGTATCGGCCGAGAATCATCGCCATTACCGGGACAGTGGGGAAGACTGCGGCGAAAGACGCAATACATACGGCGCTTCGGGATGCTTTCTTTGTCCGCGCGAGTGAAAAAAGCTTCAACAGCGATATCGGTGTGCCGCTTACTATTTTAGGGCGCGATAACGCGTGGTATAACCCGCTCAAGTGGCTTGGTATTTTTGTTGAGGGTCTTGCGCTTATATTCCTCAAGAATCATTATCCGAAGGTTCTCGTGCTTGAAGTGGGGACTGACAGACCGGGTGATATCGGGAGAATCGCATCGTGGCTTCGCCCCGATACGGTGGTTGTCACGGCATTTGCGGAAGTGCCCGTGCATGTCGAGTTTTTTGAATCACGCGATGCGCTTATTCGCGAAAAAGCCCTGCTTGCGAGTGCGGTAAAGAAAGGAGGGACGCTTGTTTTAAACGGCGATGACCCGGATGTCGCCGCTCTCAAGAGAGAAGAAGGGCGCGCCGTCGTTTTCTTCGGCACGCAGGAGAACGCGCACATTCGCGCCTCCCATAGCGAGATATTGTATGCTCCGGACGATAGCCCCTCGGGTATTTCAGCGCGAGTGCATTATAAAAATAATTTATTCCCTCTTGTCATCAAGGGAACCATCGGTGCGCACTTCGTATACGCGATACTTGCGGCGCTTGCGGTCGGTATCACGGAAGAGCGCAATATTCTCTCACTCCTTGAGTCGCTGCAGGCGTTTGAGGTACCGCCAGGGAGAGGAAAACTTCTTTCCGGAGCGCGCGGCGCAATCCTTATTGACGATTCATACAATGCTTCTCCGAAGGCGGTTCTCGCGGCACTCGATGCTCTCCAGGCGGTGAAAATTAAAGGCAGGAAAATTGCCGTTTTAGGAGATATGCTTGAGCTCGGGAAGTATACTGCGGACGAGCATCGGAAAGTCGGCGCGCGCGCGGCGGAAGTATCCGACATCGTGGTGTCCGTCGGCGCGCGCGCCGAACTCATCAGCGAGGAAGCGCGAAGCCGCGGCAAAACAAAAGAAAACACGTTTCATTTCGGAGATGCGAAATCAGCAGGGGTATTTCTGAAAGATATGATACAGGAAGGCGATATCGTCCTCGTGAAAGGCTCTCAGTCTATGCGCATGGAACGCGTCGTCTCGACGCTTCTCAAGAATCCCGAAGATAAAAAGTTTCTCGCTCGGCAGGAGCCGGAGTGGATGGGCAAATAATCTATTAGATTTTTTTGGGTGCGTAGTTTACGGGGGCTTTTTTAAGCCACTCCTCTATCTCTTTCTGTGAGAGAAGCCCTTCCTGCGCGCCGACTTTCTGAACGACGGACATGGAGTTAACGGGCGCGCGCATGAGCGCCTCGGGAATGCTTTTGCCAAGCGCCAGCATGCTTGTGAAGGTTGATGCGAACGCGTCTCCTGCGCCGGTTCTATCGAGCGGCGGCTTCGGGTCGGGGAACATCGATATGTACCATGTGTCTTCTCCGTCGTACGTGTATGCGCCGTTGGGGCCGTCGGTGATGACGACAATACGGGGACCAAGCTTCCGGATTCCTCCGAGGAGGGTTTTGATTTCGGCGCTCTCTGTCTTCAAGATTCTTCGCGCTTCATCAACATTGCAGAAAAAAAGCTCTGATGCTTCGTAAATATCTTTGAGCTCCTGTCCGAGTCTCATCTGGAATGTTCCCGGCTGAAACGCGAGCTTCACTCCCGGATGCGTCCTCACATATTTTGCGATGTCGTGATGAAAGGCAACGGATTTTTCTCCCAACGAGCTCAAATAAAACCACGACGGCGCGCCCGCATCGGGCATCTCGTACGGATATTCGTGGTGTTTGACCAGGATAGTTCGTTCTTCTTCGTACCAGAGGACATAGTGGTAGTTGCTTTCTTTTCCTTTGTGTATTTTTACAAAATCTGTCGCAACACCTTCTTTCTCAAGCTGCGCGACGCAGTTTTTGCCGTGGAAGTCGTCTCCCAAGTTTGTGATAAGCGCGGAGCGGAGGCCGAGTCGCCGTGCGGCGACGGAGGCATTCGGGCTGTTGCCGACTGCGGGGACGTCGATCACCTCGTCATATTCAATTTTGTCCCCGAAATTGAGGCAGAGTTTTATTTTTTTATGGTCATCTTTGACGACGGTCGCATCGTCTCCCGAGAGGCGTATAAATGCGTCGGTCGTAATGTCTCCGATAGCGATGAAATCAAATGATTGTGTGCGATTCATGAAATATAGTATATCACGCTCTATATGTATGCCGTTTTCTGGATTTTAACACCTCTCTTTGACAACGGAAATCATTGCTGATATCCTCTTTTTAGACAAATTCTTACGGGAGACTGCAGAAATGGACGCGATGTCGGTCACGGACTGGAATGTCGTTTTGTTTCTCGCGACGGTCGTCGCATATTTCATCGTCTGGAGGTATTTCGGGGGCTCATGGGGCACTCTGTGGGGCGCCGCGAAGCGCCTTGCGATTCTCGCCGTACTCTCTGCGCCGTTTAATGTCGGCGGAGATGTCTGGACTGTTCTTGGAAATGCGAAAAGTGAAAAAAGCGTGCACTCGGTATTTTCCGTGTATCAGGATGCGAAAGAAGATGCGTCCGCGCTCTTCCATCTCGGCTGGCAGAAGGCGGGTGGTGATGCAAAGGTGCGGCTGTTTGGCGTCT
The DNA here is from genome assembly GCA_964573545.1 of uncultured Candidatus Saccharibacteria bacterium. GTDB lineage: Bacteria > Patescibacteriota > Minisyncoccia > Phycocordibacterales > UBA2135 > CAZNJQ01. Next base: position 6,466 of record CAZNJQ010000005.1, read on the forward strand.
CTGCGCAGGACGCATGGGGTAGTGCGTCCATCAACCTCGGAGTTGCACTGTGTCAGCGTTCTAGCGGATACACAGTTCTGAATGGTGGGATTGCTGTATACCAGGCGGACGGCCTCATTGTGTCCAATCGCTTCGGTATAACGCTCTCGCAGAAGGGCTCCGCAGTCGCGGATACCTATGGGTTCGCAGTCTATCAGAAGATTTTGGGGAAGAGCCGCGTGTTCTCCTTTGGCAAACTCGGTAATCTCGAATATCCGAAATAAGGGGTATTCGCCCCGTGCTGGCTCCCTGCCTGCGCAGGCAGGCTCGACTCGGAAATGAACATGAGTACATGTTCATTTCACTCGTTCTACGTCGCCAATAAAAGCTCACACACCCTCTGTCGCAAGACGGAGGTTTTTTCTTTTTTATTTTCGAGAGTTTCGGATATGATACACTTTATAGTATGGGCAGCGAGCAAACTCTCAAACATGTCATCGTCGACGCGGAGAAAAGAAAGACCGCAGTCGGCCATTTCAATATCTCAAACAGCGACGGACTGCGCGGAGTCTTCGCCGCCGCAAAAAAACTGAATGTACCGGTCATTATCGGGACATCAGAAGGCGAGAGAGATTTTATCGGCGTGCGGCAGGCGGTTGCGCTCGTACGGAGCCTGCGGGAAGAGTTCGGGTATCCGATTTTTCTGAACGCCGATCACACCTATTCATTTGAAAGAGTAAAAGAGGCTGTGGATGCCGGATACGACGCAGTCATCTTTGACGGCGCGAGGCTTCCTTTGGAAGAAAATATCGCACTCACAAAAAAATGTGTCGCATACGCGCGAAAACAAGAAGCCCTTCGACAAGCTCAGGGCGACCAAAATGCGAGCATTTTGGTCGAAGGGGAGCTTGGGTATATCGGAACATCGTCAAAAATTTTAGATGTGATTCCCGAAGGCGCGGCTATCACCGAAGAGCTCCTGACGAAGTCGGAGGAAATAGAGCGGTTCGTGCGGGAGACTGGCGTTGACCTCGTGGCGCCCGCAGTCGGAAATCTTCATGGAATGCTGAAGGGCGGCGCGAATCCGCGGCTCAATATACCGCTTATAAAAAAACTCCGCGAAGCGGCAGGAGTGCCGCTCGTGCTCCATGGCGGTTCGGGTATTCGCGATGAAGATTTTACTTCGGCTATCGCAGCGGGCATGTCCATCATCCACATAAACACCGAACTCCGCCTCGCGTATAGGCAGGGGATTGAAGCGGGGCTTAGGGAAAATCCGGACGAAATCGCCCCGTACCGGTTTATGAAAAAGGCGGTGGACAGCATGGAATCGGTCGCTTTCAACCGGCTGAAATTATTCAATAACCAGAAATAAACCATATATGCCGACTGTATATGTGACACGAAAAATCCCCGAAGCGGGAATCAAAATACTTCAAGATAAAGGATACGCTGTTGATGTGAGCGATAAGGACGGCGTGCTCTCAAAACAAGAGCTCGTTGCCGTCCTCCGCGAGAAACCATACGATGCTGTGCTGTGTCTTTTGACGGACAAAATCGATGCGGATGTTTTTGCGGCGGCATCTCATGCGAAAATCTTTGCGAATTATGCGGTCGGATTCGATAACATAGATGTCACGGAGGCGAAAAAGCGCGGCATTGCCGTCTCGAATACGCCTGATGTGCTCACGAATACCGTTGCCGAACACACGTTCGCGATGATTCTTGCGATTACCTCCCGTATTGCCGAAGGAGACCGGTTCATGAGAGCAGGGAAATACATCGGATGGGCTCCGCTCCTTCTTTTGGGAATGGATATAAGCGGGAAAACGCTCGGCATTCTGGGCGCCGGAAGGATAGGCGCGCGGGTCGCGTATCATGGCGCAAAGAGTTTTGATATGAAGGTCGTCTATTACGATATCAAGCCGAATCCGTCCATTGAAGAGGAAGTGGGTGCGGAGTTCCGCGGAAGCGTTGAGGACGTGCTCAAGGAAGCCGACGTCATCTCGGTTCATGTGCCGCTTCTCCCGACTACGCGGCATCTCATAAACAAAGAACGCCTTTCGCTCATGAAGAGAACGGCATATCTCGTCAATTCTTCGCGCGGTCCTGTGATAGACGAAGCTGCGCTCGTTCAAGCGCTCAAGGCAGGCGTCATAAAAGGAGCGGCGCTCGATGTGTTTGAGAACGAGCCCGCGATTGCACCAGGCCTTGCCGAACTTGAGAACGTTGTCCTGACACCGCATATCGCGTCAGCGACCGAGGAAACACGGGCCAAGATGGCGGAAGTTGCCGCCACGAACATTATCGCGGTTCTTGAGGGGAAGCAGGCGCCGAATGCAATTAAATAAGTAACATGGAATATTTACCCGACATTTTAGGATGGGGAGGGACAGCACTCATTGTACTTGCGTATCTTCTGGTTTCTCTAAAGAAAGTTGATAGTGGGAGCGCCGCGTATCAAGCAACAAATCTTTTAGGTGCGATGGGTCTCGGCGTCAATGTGTTTTATGAGGGCGCATGGCCGGCTGTCGCGCTCCAGATTACCTGGGGGGCCATTGCGGCAGTGGCGCTCGTGAGTATCTTAAAAAAGCGGGCCCATTGAACTTCTCCAGAACTAGAATTTCTAACAGCGTGAACTTCTGGCGACCACTGGGAGGACACCCGACCTGCCTGTGGCCATGCCTGCGCATGCAGGAGACAGGGCTCAATAAAAAAAGGCGGGTCGATGAACGAGCCCGCCGGGCGCGAATACTATTCCGCCGTAAGCGGATAGAGTGCGCCGAATGTTCTTTCTTTATCCTTAACTTTTTGATGGACGGCGATACCGAGAATTGTGAACGCTTCTTTCTCCGCCTCTTGGTTTCCCGCGATACCGACCATGACGCCGGCACTTCCCCCTGATTTTTGATTTCCTGCGATACCGAATACGACACCCGCTTCTTTCCCTGCTGTCTGATTTGCCGCGATACCAACAAAGAGGAACGCATTCCTTCCCGCCTTCTGGTTTCCCGCGATGCCCGCCACAACAGCGGTACTTTCCCCTTCTTGCCAGACGAAAGGAGTCGCGACCGTGAACGCAGTCCCGGATGTTTTTTGGTAAAGAGAGAAAAGAGAATAAACCCCTTTTTCTCCGACCGCGTTTCCGGCTATCGTGAATACATACCCGTTGGTGTTCAGCGGTACGCACACGAGCAAGAGGATGCCAAGCCGTTTAAGTGCTTGCCGCGATGTCATGGGTGCATTGTATTTTGCGCGATGGAGCACTAACAGCGCGAAAAAATATACCGAGACAGTGGCCGCGAAAATCCAGAGATTTTCCATGTCGCATCTCCCTTTCTTGCGTTGTGGGCGGTTGCGGAAGGCGCTTCTGTCTGGCATAGTAACAACACAATATTAAAAAGTCAAGGATAGATTGATTTTTTTATACAAATAGGTACTATAGAGACCATGTTCGTATTAGAAGCTGAAAAAAGGGATATCAAGACGAAACCGGCAGGTTTACGGCGCGAAGGGAAAGTGCCCGCTGTTTTCTATGGAAGGAAAGAAAAATCGACCCCGATCGCGTTCTCAGAAGTCGATTTCAAAAAGGTATGGGATGAGGCCGGCGAATCGTCCATTATTGACCTTGTATACGGAGGCAAAAAATTAAACGTGCTTATCCACGATGTCGATGTCCATCCGGTTACCGGAAAAGTCATCCACGCGGATTTATATGCCGTTGAAGCGGATAAACCAGTTGAGGTTTCCGTGGAACTTGTTTTCGAGGGCGATGCTCCGGCGGTGAAAATCGAAGGCGCTTCTATTGTGAAAGTTCTCCATGCGCTTGAGGTGAGCGGCTTGCCGAAAGACCTCCCGCAAAAACTTACCGTTTCGTTGACCGGCCTTGAGACTCCGGAAAGCCAGATATTCGCCAAAGACATCTCTTTACCCTCTGGCATTACACTCATGATGAATCCCGATGATGTCGTCGCGGCGATTTCAATGGCGAAAGTCGAAGAAGAGGTGCCGGTAGCCTTCGACGCATCTCAAATAGAAGTCGAGAAGAAAGGTAAGGAAGAGGAGGCGGAAGGTGAGAGTGCTCTCCCCGAAGCTGCACCATCAAAATAAAGGTTCCCCTCGTGCTTCCGTGCGGTATTGAACCCATGTTTCGTCTTCCCTGCCTGCCGCAGGCAGGGCTCGGACGAAATGAAAATTAAGATTTTCATTTCGCTCCTCGCTCGACGAAATAACAGAGCAATACCGCGCCACCCTGGGCGGCGAAAGCATCCCCTTAACAGTGGAGTCGTTACGCCGTACTATAAAGAGATGGGTTTTTTTATAACACGGGCGAGGAGAGTAGTGTATCCCACAGTGCGTTTCCATACAGCCATTGGTGTCTTATTCGCCGCGGCATTTTTTTTGTTTACAGCGGCACCCGCATTACTCCACGCGCAAGCGACCGGGAGCGATGTCTTGAGCCGTAGAGCGCAGCTTGAGCGCGAACTTACCGATCTTGAAAAACGCATCGAGGAACAGCGGATAATACTGCAGGAAAAACAACGGGAATCGGTTTCTCTCGAGCGCGACATCTCCATCTTCGATGCCAAGATACAGTCCGCCGAACTTTCCATTAAAGCGCGTGATTTGGCTATCAGAAAACTTGCGACAGAGATAGGAACAAAAGAAGAGACGATAGACAGCCTTTCAAAAAAACTTGTCCGCGAGAAAGAATCACTCGGCCAGCTTTTGAGGAAAACACGGGAAATCGACTCTTTTTCTCTTGCGGAGATAATCTTGGGAAATAGAAATATCTCTGATTTTTTTGCAGATGTCGATTCTTTCAGCGAAATACAATCTGCGCTTCAGGATTCGTTCAAGGAGATAGAAGACACAAAACAAAAGACGAAAACCGAAAAAGACGTCCTGGAGGAGCGGCGCGTCGAAGAACAGGAGCTGCGGAGCATCCAGGTCCTTCAAAAGCGGCGGATAGAGGAAGATAAAAAGGAAAAGCGGAAAATTCTCGACGTATCGCGGGGACGGGAAGCGGTGTACCAGAAAATCATTGCAGGCATAGAAAAGAATGCCGCGGCGATACGGAGCGAACTCTTCGTCCTTCGAGGTACGGACGCGATCCCGTTCGAGAGGGCACTTGATTTCGCGCAAACGGTATCTCGGAAGACCGGAGTCAGGCCGGCGCTCATCCTCGGAGTTGTCGCGGAAGAATCAAACCTTGGCGAGAACGTCGGGACGGGGAATTGGAGAGTGGACATGTGCTGTGCGGTTGGCAAAGACAGGGACCGTCCTATTTTCCTCGAGATCACAAAAAAACTCGGCCTCAATCCGGACGTGATGCCTGTATCCAAAAAGCCGTGGTATGGATGGGGCGGCGCCATGGGCCCGGCGCAGTTCATTCCTTCGACGTGGGTTTTGTATGAAGATAAAATACGGAATCTCACGGGGCACAACCCTCCGAACCCATGGGATCCGTTTGATGCGTTCGCTGCGGCCGCGGTTCTCCTTAAAGAGAACGGCGCGAGTAAAGGAACATATGCGGCAGAGCGGCTTGCGGTACTCCGCTATTTTGCCGGTTGGAAAAACGCCACAAAGTCCGCGTACGCGTTTTACGGAGACGACGTTATGGCGTTGGCGCAGAAATACCAGCAGCAAATCGATATTTTACAGAACAATTAAGGGGGTCTTGATACTCCATAGTCTATACGCTATACTCCATACTGATGAAAAAAGACATCCATCCAGCCTATTATCCCAAAGCAAAAGTAACCTGCGCCTGCGGGAACTCTTTTGAAGTTGCCTCAACACTCCCGGAGATACGTATTGATATCTGCAGCGCCTGCCACCCGTTCTATACAGGGGAGGAGAAAATCATTGATACTGCGGGTCGTGTCGAGCGGTTCAAGGCGCGAAGAGCTGCTGCGGCAGAGAAGAAGCCCACTAAAAAGACCGAAAAGAATTCAACGAAAAAAACCGCATAACGCGGTTTTTTTAAAAAGTTAAAGCACCACATAACTCAGGATGCTTACCTGCGTGTGAAGGGGCTACTCATGGATTCCACAATTGACCGGAATGTAAAACGCCCTGCACGCCGATCAGTCCATCATACATAACAACTTCCACATCGGCTTCTCTGAGCATCATGAGTGCGATCTCAATGTCTTGTTGCCAGAAATCGGGCGACCGGTCGTATGCTTGCTTGTGGGTGACCAGTTTTTTGACGCCTGATTGAATGATTGCTCGTGCGCAATCAGAGCACGCAGCCCATGGACAAACCATTGTCAGTGCGTGAATTTTGATACCTTGTCGGGCTAACTGGAATATGACGTTCCGTTCTGCATGCTCGACGATTTTGTATTTCAACGGGCGCTCCCAACGCTCCGGGATGTTCTTAACCCCATCGGGAAACCGGTTTGTATCAGAACCCAGTATGGTGCCGCTTTCATCAATCAATAACGCGGCATTTTGCGTAGAAGGGTCCGGGCTTTTTTGGGCGAGTCGATAGGCCACACCGAGCAACGAATTCCAGTCGGGCGAGCGGGTAAGCATCGTAGCTCCTCTAAGCAATGTCGTAAATCTTTCGCCATGGTATCAATGCATCTATTTTTTTGCAATTAGACCCCAAAATGCCGCTTCCATTTTTCTCATATTTCATATACGATACACGCACATGTTCGACATCGCTTCATACATAAATAATCCGAAAACGACATATTTTGCCCGCGAATATGAGCGGCTTTTTAAAGCATGCGAAGATATTCGTCACCTGGCGGAGAAAGACCCGGCGTTCTTAGAGCTTGCACGAGAGGAGCAGAAGAAAAACGAAGAGCAGATGGCGGCGCTTGTGGCGCAGATGGAATCTATTCTTGCCGCGCAAAAAGAGGAAGAACAATACCCGTCGCACGTTATTCTCGAGGTGAGGGCGGGGGCGGGCGGGGAGGAAGCGGCGCTTTTCGCGGCACAACTAGCTCTTATGTACGAACGCTATGCTGCGCGAAGCGGGTGGTCGTTTAAAAAAGTCGACGAGTCAAAAAGCGACTTGGGCGGACTTAAAGAGGGCGCATTCGAGCTTGAGGGAAAAGATGTGTATAAAAAACTTCGCTATGAGACGGGCGTGCATCGCATCCAGCGGGTTCCCGCGACGGAAAAATCCGGACGCATACACACATCAACGGCATCTGTTGCCGTTCTTCCAGTTCGGGAGAAGGTTAAAATAGAGATTAACCCTGCGGATGTCGAAGTCGCATTCTCGCGCGCGGGTGGTCCCGGGGGACAAAACGTCAACAAGGTTGAGACGGCGGTACGGCTTCTCCATAAACCGACGGGCATCGTCGTCCGTTCAACAAGCGAACGTAACCAGCAGAAGAACCGCGAAAAAGCATTTTCGATCCTTGCCGCGAAACTTGAACAGGAGGCGGAAGAGAAGGAGTCGCGGACGCTCTCTAAGGAAAGAAAAGAGCAAATCGGCACTGGTGAGCGCTCCGAAAAAATACGGACGTATAATATTTTGCAGGACAGGATAACCGACCACCGTATCAAAAAAAGCTGGCACAACATAGAGCGGATCTTTGCAGGAGAGCTTGAACCGGTCATCGAGGCATTCTCAGGGTAAAAAGAACTCTGCGTCGGCTCCTTTATCGCTATTTTTTGCCGTATGGGGATGCGCCATATCTCCGTGTTTTGAGAACGCCATTTTCCACATAAGAGATACCGTGCATCGTGGTACAATTTTGTAATATGGGTTTTCTTTCTCTAATAAGACGCGGGAGATCAAAAGAGAAATTGGCAGTCGTATTCGACGTGAGTTCAGGAAGTGTCGGCGGCGCGCTTATTTCGCTTGCTCCGGGAGAAAATCCGAAGATTTTTTATACTACGCGGCTCGCACTCCCAGTTAAGGAAGCTATTGATTCGAAACGCTTCATAGAAGAGACGTTTCGTGCGCTTGATTTGGTCGCTGAAGATATCAGAAAGCACGGATTTCCTCATGCTCGATTCGCGATACTGGGCGGGATTCCGTCAGCATCGGTCTTCTTTTTCCTTGCGAGTCCATGGCACGTATCGCAGGTACGCGTTCTCAAAAAAAACGAAGAAGAGCCGTTCACTGTTAGGCGCGAGATGGTACAGGAACTTGCAGAGCATGAAATCGAGATGTTCAAGAAATCACAGGCGGCGGAATACGAACGGCGAGGGATGAAAAAAGAGGAACTGTCTATTCTGGAGCAGAATATCTTCGACATCCGTCTCAATAGATACGCAGTCGATGATCCTTTCGGCAAGGTCGGACAGGAATTCACGATGACGACGTATATGAGCGTTGCACCTCAGTATATCGTTGATTCACTGCGCGATCGCGCGGAGCGTTTCTTCGGCGCACACGATGCGCATATCCACTCATTCATGTTTGCGTTTTTTAATATCGCACGAGATATCTGGCATGCGGAAGACACATTTCTTCTGGTTGACGTGAGCAGAGAAGTGACGGATATCGGCATCGTGCGCGATGGCCGTTTGTTCGACATGTTGTCCTTTCCCTTGGGATACGGAGCTTTGTTTCGTGACGTTGCGCGCGAACTCAAGACTTCGATTGAAGAGGCGCAGTCTCTTGTCCGGCTCGCCATCAAAAAACAGATCTCTGAATCGCAGATGTCTCGGGTGGGGGAAGTTCTCTCTGCCTCGGGGAAAACATGGAAAGACGCCTTTGAGGCAGAGGTCAGAAATTTGTACAGGAAAATCCCTTTTTCACACAGGATCATGCTTACAACACATAATGTTTTGTCGTACTGGTTTAAAGATTTGATCGAGAGCAAAGAGGACGGAAAGGGTTTTCTAAAAGAAACAACATTCGAGGTCGCGCTTTTGAACAGCGCCGTACTTTCCGATTTTTACCGCTTTAAGGGACGAATCGAAGAAGATCCGTTCCTCGCGATTGAGACGATTTTTATCAGCAAAGATAAAGATATTGTGTCTTCCCGGTGATTTTAACGATAAGGATGCCCCGTGGCTCCACCCGAGTGCTTTCCAGTTTTCTATTTACGTTGTATAATACCTTCATCTATGCCTAAGCGAATACTCCAGGACATCATCGTCCCGAAACGGCAAAGCGAGACTCCCGTCCGGCATCATGCAGAGAGCCGGACTGACGCACGGACGCGTTTTTTTACGCGCGATTTCGGGCGATATCGCGGAGCTCCTGTGCGGGAATCACACGATGGGGGGGAGAATAGGAGATTCCTGATCTGGGGCGCTGCCGCGCTTGCACTTCTTTTTGTATTGTTTGCTATTTTTTCCCTCCTCGAAAAAGCAACCATAAAAATTACTCCCAAACAGGAGCGTGCTTCGCTTGAGGCGCCGTTCTCGGCATTCCGCGGCGGAACATCGCTTACCGGACTTCCTTTTGAAGTTATGAGGCTTGAAGGTGCGGAGGCGAAGAGACTTCCGACAACCGAGGTGAAGAACGTCGCGGAAAAAGCATCCGGTGAAGTTACCATTTTCAATAATTATAACTCGCAAAGCCAACGCCTGATCAAGAATACTCGTTTCAAAACCCCTGAAGGACTTATTTACCGGATACAAGAGTCAGTCGTCATCCCGGGGCAGAAAAAAACAGGCGGTGAGACTGTGCCGGGTTCTGTCACGGTAACAGTATACGCTGACGAGCCGGGAGAAAAATACAACATCGGACTTACTGATTTCACCATACCGGGCTTCTCGGGCACACCCCGTTTTGATGCGTTTTATGCGCGCTCAAAAACGCCGATGGCGGGAGGCTTTGAGGGTATCGTCAAAACCGTTTCGGATGAAAAACGCCGTATCGCAGAAGACGAACTCAAAAAGATACTTCGGGAGAAACTCTTTGAGGAAGCGATGTCTCAAAAGCCGGATGATCTCGTATTGTATCCGGACGCGGTCTTTATTTCATTTGCGCCATCTAAAAGAAAAGCGGAAGCAGATATAGGGAAAAACGAGGTGGAGATAGGAGTGACGGGCACACTTGAAGCATTTATTTTCAGATCTGATGCGCTCTCAGATATCATCGGCCGTGCCATTATTCCGTCTCTTCCTGCCGACCAAAGCGTCACCGTACGCAATCTCGACGAACTCACGTTCACGCTTCACGATAAAGATATCGTAAAGCCGGACATTGTGAAGACGATATCGTTTTCACTGAAAGGAGCGCCATACATCGTATGGGGTTTTGACGAAGAAGCGCTCAAAAAAGATACGGTTGGAGTGTCGAAAGACGCGTTTAAGGCGCTCCTCGACGGCTATCCCGCTATCCAAAAAGCGGAGGTTATCCTTCGCCCGTTCTGGAAGCGTTCATTCCCTGAAAATATCGAGCGCGTAGAGATTAAAACGATAATTAACGACGGGGAATAGGGCAAGTCTTTACGCCCATACCCTAGGACCCCTGCCAGGGTCAACCCCGTCACTCGCGAGTGACGGGGTTGACACGGGATTCCAGATTTGATAGCATAATCGCCATCATTACGGACAATCGGAATGAATAACAATAGTATAGGAAAGGACAAGGTATTAGGCCTGGTCACGGAAGCCCTGCCTGATGCCTTGTTTCGTGTTAAATTACAAAATACCGACGAGGAGATTCTGACTTATCTTGCGGGAAAGATGCGCAAGTTTCGCATACGGGTTCTCGTTGGAGACACCGTTGAGGTCCTTCTTGACCCATATGGTGGCAAAGGTAGGATCACGCGTCGGCTTTAATACTACCGCGAATACATAGAATATTTTCATATGCGTATTGCTGGTATTACAATTCCTCCCCAAAAGCGCGTCGAATTCGGACTGACTACGATCTACGGAGTCGGCCGTTCGCGTGCCAAGGTGATCCTTGAGGAAGCAGCCATATCTCCTGATACGCGCGTCGCTGATCTGTCGACAGATGATGAAAACAAAATACGCAAAGTGCTTGAACGGTACAAAATTGAAGGAGATCTTCGGCGTGAAATATCTGCGAATATCAAACGGCTGAAGGATATCCAAAGTTACCGTGGAAGCCGCCACACGAAGCATCTTCCGGTGCGCGGACAGAGGACAAAAACGAATTCGAGGACCGTCCGAGGTAATGTTCGAAAAACAATGGGTTCCGGTAAGAGGAAGTTGGAAAAAACATAAAGCGAATTGGCCCGCTACCCAGCACATAACTTTTTACAGAAAAGTTATGTGCTGGGTGCTCAAATTTTAAGAAAATTTTGCATGGGAAAAAAACGTACTGTAGTTAAAAAGGGTGGCGGCTTTGATTCCGAGTTGCGCGCACGCTCGCTTGGGAAAACCGTACGACGGAAGGTGTCGTCCGGGACGCTGTATATTCGTTCGTCATATAACAATACGGGCGTATTACTTACGGATAAGGATGGCAATACGCTCTGCTGGGCATCAAGCGGATCACTCGGCTTCAAGGGCACCAAAAAGGGAACGCCGTTCGCCGCTGCGAAAGTAGGGGAGCTCGTTGGAGAAAAGGCAAAAGGCATCGGCGTTGCCGAGGTGAACGTCATCCTGAAAGGCGTCGGCCCCGGCAGAGAGTCGTCATTGCGGGCATTTGCCTCGAAGGGTATCGAGTTGTCGAGTATCGAGGACGCAACGCCTATCCCGCACAATGGTCCGAGGGCGCCGCGGCCACGGCGCGTCTAAGGCACATCATGAGATGGAACACTCTTTCATCTCGCTGAATTTAAAATCATTAACGTATGAAAATAAAGCAATATAAAACAGCCCGCCGTCTTGGAGCGCGAATATTTTCAAAGACGCAGAGCCCGAAGTTCGTACTTGCGCGTTCTCGCGCAATCGGCAAGAAGCGGCCATCAGCGCTGTCTGAATACGGCCTGCAGCTTCTCGAGAAACAGAAGGCGCGATATTCATACAATCTCAATGAACGCCAATTCAGTAAATACGCGAAGATGGCAATCTCGAAAAAAGGCGTGAATCCGGCAGAATTTCTATACAAAAATCTCGAATCAAGGCTTGATAACATAGTGTACCGCCTCGGACTTGCGAAAACGCGTCCGTATGCGCGGCAGATGGTATCGCATGGGCACATTATGGTGAACGGCCGACGCGTGACGATTCCCTCAATGAGTCTTAGGAGCGGTGATGCTGTTTCAATACGTCCGGGCAGTAAAAATAAAAGAATGTTTGAAAGCATGGCAGAGCGGCTTAAAGACCACGCCGTGCCGTCATGGCTCACGCTTGATCGCGATAAGATCCACGGGGTTGTCTCCGGAGCACCGTCGCTTCAGGAGATGTCGGATGGCATATTTAGTTTGGCATCAGTCGTCGAATTTTACAGCAGATAAGGCGCATTATTTATTTGGAGAATTATTTATAATTTCTAATCACGCACTATGACCGACAACACGATCATACTTCCGTCGAAGCCGAAGATTATAAAAGAAGAGGGATTTAGCGGCGTCTACGAAATAGACAGCCTGTATCCCGGCTATGGGCACACGCTCGGAAATTCACTTCGGAGGATTATTCTCTCGTCATTACCGGGAACTGCTCTGACTTCCCTTATGATAGAAGGCGTGAAACATGAATTTTCGACCCTCCCCGGTGTCGTCGAGGACGTGATAACGATCATATTGAATTTAAAGAAGGTCCGGTTTAAGATGCTTGTCGATGAACCTCAAGAATTGACGCTTTCAGTGAAAGGCCAGCAAAGAGTGACGGCAGCGGCGATAAAAGTTCCCGGACAAATTGAAGTTCTTAATAAAGATCAGTTTATCGCCGAGGTCACGGACAAAAAAGGGGCGCTTGATATTACAATGCGCGTCGAACACGGCCTCGGTTATATTCCGAAGGAGGCACTCCAGAAAGAAAAAGTTGACATCGGCACCATCATGCTTGACGCCGTGTTCACGCCGATACGCCGCGTGAATTATGAAGTTGAGAACATGCGCGTCGGGGATCGGACGGACTACAATAAATTGATAATCTTCATAGAAACCGACGGCACGCTTCTGCCACGAGAAGCGCTTGAGCGGGCAATTCAGATAATGATCACTCAACTGAAAGCGATCGTCGGATTCCAGGAACCGGAAGACATCGCGGCGTTGGACGGAATTTCTCCTGACGGTGAATCGCTGAAAGGCGGAAGCGTTGATGCCGATTTTCTAAAGACCCGCATTGATAGTCTCGGATTCTCGACGCGTACGGCAAACGCGCTCCATAATGCGAATATCAGAACGGTCGGCGGGCTTATACGAAAGCGCGCGGAGGATCTTCTTGGGCTCGACGGATTAGGGGAAAAAGGGCTTCAAGAGATCAAGCGCACGCTTGGTAATTTCGGGGTGACGCTTAAATAACCACAGAACCTGAGGCACGTTTGAAATATGCGACATCTTAAGAAAAACAGAAAATTCGGACGCGAGAAAAATCAACGGAAAGCGCTTTTGCGCTCCCTTGCCACTTCGCTCATCTTATATGGAAAGATCAGGACGACGGAAGCGAAGGCGCGTGAGCTCCGTCCGTTTATTGAAAAATTGGTGACTCGCGGGAAGTCCGATACGATGCATTCGCGGCGCATTCTCGTGTCGCGGCTTGGCGGGAAGACGGCTCTTGCAAAGCTTATGAAAGACATTGCGCCGAAATACAAAGAGCGGAACGGGGGATACACGCGTATCATTAAATTGCCGTCGCGTGCGAGCGACAGAAGCCCCATGGCCGCGATTGAATTTGTGTAAAACCATTTTCTGGTATACGCTTTACGTCACTACCTATGAGCATAGATTCCGAAACAAAAATTTTCACCATTGATGCGTCAGGAGAAAGACTCGGGCGGCTTGCATCGCGCATCGCAATGATTTTGCGCGGGAAAAACAATCCCGGATTTGCGCCGAACAAAAGCCCGCTTGTCAAAGTCCATATCATCAATGCGTCAAAGCTCAAAGTTGCCCCAGAAAAACCGAGGGAAAAAACATATACACGGTATTCGGGATATCCGGGAGGATTGAAAAAAGAATCGTTGGGGCATCTCGTAGCGCGGAAAGGATACGCCGAGGCGCTCCGCCACGCGGTTCATGGGATGCTTCCCAGAAACACGCTTCGCAAACGTATTTTGAAGAACCTTATTATTAAAGAAAAAGAATAACACAGCGCGTTTTAAGCACGTCATATGAGCGAACCAAAGACAACATTGCATGAGACAGGGCGATATATTGAGGCGGTCGGGCGGAGGAAGACCGCTGTTGCGCGAGTTCGTATTTCTGCCGCTAAGAGCAGCAAGGGCTCTTTTCTCGTGAACGGCAAAGATGTGCATGCGTATTTCCCCTCAGATGATATGCGTGTCATCGCACGCGATCCGCTCGTCAAGACGAAAGAGACGAACATGTTTGATGTTACGGTGCTTCTCAAGGGTGGCGGTATACATGCGCAAGCCGAGGCACTCCGTCACGGCCTCGCGCGTGCGATCATTGCCAACAATGAAGGGCACCGTGAACCGATGAAGAAAGCAGGTTTCCTGGAGCGCGATTCCCGCGCAAAGGAGCGAAGAAAATTCGGCTTGAAGAAAGCCAGAAAGGCTCCGCAGTGGTCGAAACGATAATTGGAGGCTCGGCGTCTAGTGTCGAGAGCCCCTTGCTCCGGCAGCCGGGAGTTTGACATATTCTGTATATTTGTCATAATACTCCATGATGAAAAAGGATGACACGCACACGGGTTCACCTGACGATATAATTTTTGAAGAAGAGAAGGAGAGCATACGGCACGAAAAATCGGATGCCTTGAAAAAACTCAAGGAAGAGCTGGTAGTCTGCAAAAAAGAACGGCAAGAATATCTGGAAGGGTGGCAGAGGATGAAAGCGGACGGCATTAACCTTAAGAAAGAGGAAGAACGGAAAAGAGCGGAAGTTGGCCGCATCGTTAAAGAAGGTTTTCTGGGTGATATTCTCCCGGTCCTTGATAGTTTTGATATGGCATTTAAAAATAAAGCGGCGTGGGAGAGCGTTTCTCTGGATTGGCGAAAAGGGGTAGAATATATCTATTCTCAGCTTGTCGAGATTCTCAAGGTGAACGGCTTTTTTGAGATTGATCCGGCGGTAGGCAGTCCGTTCGATCCGTCGCGCCATGTTTCCGCGAGCGTCATTTCGATACCCGAAAAAGAGAAGGATGGAACGATAGCTGCAGTTTCCCAGAAAGGATATAGCGTCGGGGAGCGAGTCGTACGGCCAGCGCGGGTCGTTATATTTCACTATGAGGTAGAGGGTAAGTGATTATGTTCTGTGTCATGCAACGCATAGTCGTGAGTTGCAGGTTATAGAATATAATAAAAGCAAATATGAAAATTTTAGGAATAGATCTTGGCACAACTAATTCGGCGATGGCAGTCGTCGAGGCGGGGGAGCCGAAAGTTATCGAAAATGCAGAGGGGGTGCGGACAACGCCCTCCGTTGTTGCTATTGCGAAAAACGGAGAGCGCCTTGTGGGACAACTTGCGAAACGGCAGGCGGTCACGAATCCTTCCAATACCATATCCGGCATAAAGCGCATGATGGGGCACCGCTTTGACGACCCTGTGATGGAAAAAGAACGGAAAATGGTCTCTTTTGTTGCGGAGGAAGCCACCAATAAAGGCATTAAGGTAAAGATGGGGGAGAAATTCCATTCTCCCGAGGAGGTTTCAGCCATGATCCTCCAGAAGCTGAAACGCGACGCAGAAGCGAAAGTGGGCGAGAAAATCACCGAGGCGGTCATTACCGTTCCGGCGTATTTTGATGATTCACAGAGAAAAGCGACAAAGGACGCAGGCGAGATAGCGGGATTCAATGTCAGGCGCATCATCAACGAACCGACTGCGGCGGCACTCGCGTATGGATTTAATAAAAAGAAAGACGAACAGATCACGGTCTTTGATTTCGGCGGAGGAACGTTCGACGTCACGGTGCTTGAAGTGAGCGCTGAGGTTATCGACGTAAAGTCGACTGACGGTGATTCGCATATGGGAGGTGAGGATATTGACCGGGATATTATCGCATGGATCGGGAGTGAGTTTAAGAAAGAGTCAGGTATCGATGTGACAAAAGACCCGCTTGCATTCCAACGGCTTAAAGAAGCTGCCGAAAAAGCAAAGCATGAACTTTCTGAGGTGACAGAAACGGAAATCAACATACCGTTCATAACCTCCGATGCATCGGGTCCGAAACATCTCGTAATGAAAATTACCCGGGCGACTGTCGAGAAAATTGCGCTGCCGTACGTTGATAAAGCAATAGAGATTACGAAGCGCGCCATTCAGGCGTCGGGATTTGCAATGAGCGATATCGATGAAGTCATACTCGTCGGAGGTCAGACGCGGATGCCGCTCATCATCAACCGGGTACGGGAGCTTTTCGGGAAAGAACCGAATAGGAGCATCAACCCGGACGAAGTCGTCGCTGTTGGCGCCGCGATCCAGGCGGGGATTCTCCAAGGAGACGTGAAAGACATATTGCTTTTGGATGTTACTCCGCTCTCGTTGGGTATTGAAACTATGGGCGGAGTCGCGACAAAACTTATAGAGCGGAATACGACGATTCCCGCTGCAAAAACACAGGTGTTCTCCACAGCCGCAGATAATCAAACATCGGTGGAGATACATGTCGTGCAGGGCGAACGCCCTATGGCATCCGACAATAAGACTCTCGGGCGGTTCATTCTCGACGGTATTCCTCCTTCTCCGCGCGGCATGCCGCAGGTTGAAGTCACGTTTGATATAGACGCAAACGGCATCCTGAATGTGAAGGCGAAAGATAAGTCTTCTGGTAAGGAGCAGACTATCCGGATCGAGGCGAGCTCGGGGCTCTCTAAGGACGATATCGAGAAAATGAAGGTGGACGCCGAGAAGCATGCAGGTGAAGATGAGCGCAAAAAAGAACGCGCGGAGGCGAAAAATGCCGCCGAAGTTCTTGTATATACCGCGGAAAAATCGCTCAAGGAGTACGGAGAAAAGATACCAGCGGATCTGAAGACGAGCGTCGAAGGGAAGATCAAAGACTTGAGAAAAAGCATGGAAGGCGATGATGGTGCCGCGATCAAAAGAGATTCCGAAGCGCTTTCGCAAGAGATGCAGAAAATCGGTTCTAGGGTGGCGGAGGGGCAGAAGGCCGAAGGCGACGTGAAAGATGCGGAATTCAAGGAGAAAAAAGACGATGACGGCGCGAAAGACGGCAACGCGTAATCTCTCGCATAAAATTCTACTTCATCATATATATGTCTCAGGATTATTATTCAGTCTTAGGCGTTCTAAAGAGCGCCTCTAAAGAGGAAATAAAAAAGGCGTTTCATCGCCTTGCACGGAAATATCATCCGGACAATAAAGACAGCGGCGACGAACGCAAATTCAAGGAAATCAACGAAGCATACCAGATTCTCTCGAATGACAAGAAGCGCGCCGAGTACGACACGTACGGGCAGGCGTTCTCAGGGAGCGGCTTTGGCGGATTTGACTGGGGTAATTTCGGAGAAGGGGGTGTTGAGTTCGACCTCGGAGATATTTTCGGAGAATTTTTTGGCGGTGGCGCGCGGCGCGAACGGAAACGGCGCGGCCGCGATATCTCCATTGATATCGAGATCCCGTTCCGTGAAAGCATCTTCGGCGCAGAGCGGAGAGTGTTGCTTACGAAAATGTCGTTATGTGCCACATGCGCCGGTTCCGGAGCAAAGCACGGGACATCGCAGATATCGTGTAAGCTCTGCAATGGTCAAGGGCGCGTACAGGAGACAAGGAGCTCATTTTTAGGGACATTTACGAGCGTGAAAGAATGTGCGGCATGCAGAGGGAGAGGGCAAATTCCGAAAGAATCCTGTCAGGATTGCCGCGGACAGGGAATCATCCGGAAGCAGGAGGAAATCGTCGTGAGAATTCCCACAGGTATCCGTGATGGCGAAGTGATACGGATGGGTGGTAAGGGCGAGGCAATGCAAGGAGGTATCTCGGGGGATTTATACATAAAAATCCGCGTACAGGCGCATCCAGTCTTCTCGCGCGACGGAAATAATGTGGTGATGGAGCTTCCGATCAAACTCACCGACGCTCTTTTGGGCGGCACGTATACCATTGAAACGCTTGACGGCGTGATTGAACTTAAGGTTCCGGCTGGCGTCTCGTTCGGTGAGGTGCTCCGGGTGAGAGGCAAGGGTGTTCCTTTTGATGAAAAACGGCGAGGAGATTTTCTCGTAAAACTGACGATTCGTCTTCCCAAAAATCTTTCAAAGAAGGCGAAAAAACAGTTTGAAGACCTGCGCGAAGAAGGTATCTAGTTTTGCTCACGACACGCGAAGCTTTAAAACACAGAAAATCGCCCTGGTAGACGATTTTCTTCATCCTTAACCCATGCTATTCGCTATCCAAACGGATAGTGTGATTTTTTTAATTCACATATTATGTCGTGTATAATAATAGTATGTATTTCACGCCGGAAATTCTTGCGGTTCTCTTCGTTTCTGCCATTGATTTTTTTCTGGGGGCAATTATTCTTTTGCAAAATCCGCGCCATCCCATATACATCGCATACGGTTTTTTTACGACAACGGTAGCGGTGTGGGGTACCGGAGTCGGCCTCTATCTCGCGACAGGTGACCATGCCTCGGCTGATTTTCTCGCACGGTTCCTGTATTTTGTCGGCGGGAGCATTCCGTCAACTTTTCTTTATTTCTCGATGACATTCAGCTCGGAGACACTTCTTTCGTGGAGACGGATGTCGCTGATTTTTCTTCCGAGCACCCTGTTCTTTATCCTCTATTTCTTCTCCGACGCCATTATCTCTGGCTCTTCGTTTGAGACACCCGATAAGAAATCTTTTCTCTATGGACCCTTCCATCTCTTCTTTGATATACATCTCTGGGGATATTTTGCACTTGCATTCATCGTGCTCCAAAAACATTATCGCGCGATATCACAGAGGACCGATAGACTTCACACGCTGTTTGTGATCTTGGGAACATACGTCGTGCTTGGCGTCGCGGGCGTAACGAACGTGATCATTCCGCTTTTCTTCATCTTTGATTTCATCTGGATCGGGCCGATTGCCACCATCTTATGGGTCGGTATCATCGCATACGCCGTTTTGCGGTACCAATTATTCAACATTCGTGCCGTCGCCGCCGAGCTTTTCGTCGTGTCTTTGTGGTTACTCTTATTGGTCAGGACAATAATATCGGATGGGTTGCGCGACGCATGGGTAAACATCGTTACTCTCATCGCAACGATCCTTCTCGGATTTTTCCTTATACGCGCTGTTCTTAAGCAAGTGAAGGGCCGCCAAGAGATCGAGCGTCTCGCGAGGAGTCTCGCGGGCGCAAATGAACGCCTCAAAGAGCTCGACCAGAGAAAATCCGAGTTCGTGTCGCTCGCATCTCATCAGCTCCGGAGCCCGCTTGCGGCAATCAAGGGATATGCTTCGATGCTTCTTGAAGGGTCATTTGGGGCACTGGACGGGAATCTCCGGATGCCGACGGAGCGGATATTGGAGTCGAGCAATCGGCTCGTCGCGGTCGTTGAAGACTTTCTCACGATTTCACGAATAGAGCAGAATCGTCTGGCGTATTCGTTTCAAAGCGTTGATTTTACCAGGCTCATCGAGACGATTGTCGGCGAGATGAAGCCGGTTGCGGAGAAAAAAGGGCTCACAATGTCCTTCACCGCACCGGAGGGGGCGTCCTGTATGGTAACTGCCGATAGCGGGAAAATTACGCAAGCCGTGACAAATCTCGTCGACAATGCCATCAAATATACGCCACAGGGCGAGATTACGATTACATCAAAAAAGAACGGAACACACTCGTGTCTTTTGTCGGTTAGAGACACCGGCGTCGGGATGTCGGACGATGCCCAGAAAAACGTATTCTCAAAATTCGTTCGCGGAGAAAATGCAAAAAAAGAAAATGTTACGGGGGCTGGGTTGGGGCTGTATATCGCAAAACAGCTTGTTGAAGCACACCGGGGAAAGATATGGGGAGAGTCAAAAGGAGAGGGGAAAGGGTCTACGTTTTATCTGGAATTACCGGCGGAGAATTGAATGGGATAACGAATCAAGAACTATGAATCATACTAAGATTGAGCGACATATCGCTCGGTTTGAGTATTGTCGCTTAATAGCTTTGATATTATAAAAAAGCCGACCACGGAGTGGTCGGCGAGTTTGCCTGTTGGCGAGCTTGGCTGCTTGATTTGAGTCAGCTTTTTCGAGCCGCGAGCACGGAATGATAGATTCCTTGACCGAATGCGAACACCGCAAGTCCCGCTGCAACCGCTCCCGGGTGATGCGGGAGGGTGCTCCAAGTGAGGATTCCTGCGGCAAGCGAACAGGAGGTACGCGAGAATGGCGTTCATCATCTCTTTCCTTTCTGCTGGGGTTTCGGGGGAATTTAATCCAAAGAAAGAGTAGCATATTTTGATATAGTTGTCAACTCTAATTAGCGACCCAAAACAATATGCGGATAATAGCTTTTTTGATACCATAGAGATTATGAATAAGGATAAAAAAATTCTGGTTTCCGGCATACAGCCGTCGGGGACGATACATATCGGCAATTATTTCGGCGCGATGGTGCGGTTTCTTGAGCTTCAGGACGAATGCGAGAGCTATATTTTTATCGCAAATTACCATGCTCTGACGACGGTTGTGGACAAGGAGGCGCTCGTCAAAAATACCGAAGACGCCGTCCTCGACTATCTTGCGATCGGGCTCAATCCGGAAACGCTTTTCTTGCAATCGGACATTCCGGAAGTGACGGAGCTTGCGTGGATTTTTAATACACTTGTGACGGTGCCATATCTCTCCCGCGCCGTGGCGTACAAAGAGAAAGTCGAGAAGGGGCTTGAGGCGAACGTCGGTCTTTTCGATTATCCTGTACTTATGGCTGCGGATATTCTCATCATGGGCGCTGACATCGTCCCCGTCGGGGCGGACCAGAAACAACACATCGAGATCGCGCGTGATATCGCGGAAAAATTTAACGCGCGCTACGGAAATTTCTTCGCGCTTCCGAAGGCGCATATATTAAAAGAGGCCGCGATAGTTCCCGGCATTGACGGGCAGAAGATGAGTAAAAGCTATGGCAATTTTATTCCGCTTTTCGCGGAGGACCCCGACATAGAAAAACTTGTTATGCGGATAGTGACGGATTCGAAGGGCGAGAAAGAAAAAAAAGACCCGGATACCGATACGGTCTTCGCGCTTCATCGGCTATTCAGTATCTCCGAGCTTCCGGAACTCCGGAAGCGATATGAATCCGGACGTATCGGATATCGAGAGTCGAAGGAAATCCTTGCAGAGAATATAAAGGCGTTTATTGCTCCGCTTCGCGAGAAAAGACGACGACTCGCGGAAGATACGAGAAGTATCCTCGATATCATCAAGAAAGGACGAGAGCGTGCACGCGAGCGGGCGCGGGCGAACATGGCGGATATAAGAAAGAAAGTCGGCGTCTCTTTTTAATCATTTATACTAACGGACGGATATGAGAACATACATCGACGAGCTTAAAAAACACGTAGGGAGCGAAGTCTCCGTCGCGGGATGGGTTGATGCGCGCCGTGCCCACGGGAAACTTATTTTCATCGATCTCCGTGACCGGACGGGAGTCATCCAGTCTGTCGTGACACCCAAACACGAAGCGGCATATGCACAGGCGGCTCTTCTTCGCGGCGAATGGGTTATCGAAGCGCGCGGAATCGTGAATAAGCGTCCCGAGAAGATGGTGAATCCAGACCTCGAGACGGGCACTATCGAGCTTGAGATAACAGACATCGCCGTCGTGGGACACGCGCATGAATTGCCGTTCGATAAAGAGGAAAAACTAAATCTCGATACGCACCTGGACCATCTCCCGCTGACGCTCCGGAGCGCGAGAAACCGGGCGATTTTCTCGATCCAGGCCCGTATCATCGAAGCATTCCGGATATTCCTCAAAAAGGAGGGATTTGTTGAATTTCAGTCGCCCAAAATTATCGGCGAAGATGCTGAAGGAGGCGCGTCTGTCTTTAAAATCGAATATTTTGACCACGAAGCGCATCTGGCACAGAGCCCGCAATTTTATAAACAGATCATGGTTGGTATCTATGAGAAAGTATTTACGACGGGCAACGTATTTCGGGCCGAGAAGCACAGTACGACACGGCACCTAAACGAATATACAAGTCTTGATGTTGAGCTCGGCTTCATTCGGGATCATCACGACATAATGAATCTTGGTGGCCGGCTTATGCACTCGATCATCTCACATGTGGCAGAAACGTCCGCGCATGAGCTTAAGATCCTTGGCGCCACACTACCGCTCATTCCTCACGAGATTCCCCACATGAAACTCCGGGATGCGCAAAAGATCATACACGAGCGTTATGGCGAGGATTGCGCGAAAGAACCGGACCTCTCGCCTCAGCACGAGCGTTGGATATCGGAATACGCGCTGAAACAACTTAATTCAGATTTCATCTATATTACGCACTTTCCGTCCGAGAAAAGGCCGATGTATGTGTATGAAGATGAAGCCGATCTCGGATATACCAAGAGTTTTGATCTTCTGTGCCGCGGACTTGAGGTTAATACCGGGGGCCAGAGGATCCATGAATATGATGACCTTGTGGCGAAAATACAGCGCAAAGGTCTCGACCCTGAGAAGTTTTCTTTTTACCTTCAAGCATTCAAATATGGTATGCCCCCACACGGGGGATTCGGGATGGGGCTTGAACGGCTGACGGCACGGTTCCTTTCGATAGACAATGTCAAAGAAGCGACATTGTTCCCGAGAGAAATAAATCGGATTGATACGCTACTGTCGCATTAGAACCAGGTATGAGAGAAGCCGTGTACACAGTAAAACAAAGCGCATTTGAAGGGCCGCTTGAGCTCCTTCTTGACCTTATTGAGCAGAAAAAACTTCACATCAATGATATTTCTCTTGCGCAGATAACGGATGAATATATTGGGTACATTGAAACGCTCGGGTCATTCCCGTTGGGGTCCGCAGCTCATTTTATCCTCATTGCCGCAACGCTTGTTCTCCTGAAATCCCGTTCTCTTTTGCCGTCGCTTGAACTCTCCGAAGAGGAAAAAGGCGATATAGAAGATCTTGAGCGGCGGCTCCGCGAATACAAGCGGATAAAGGAGCTCAGTGTCCATATTTCCAGGCTTTTCAATGCGCAGGTGATATTTACGCGGGAAGACGTGAGCACATTCACTCCCGTTTTTTCACCCACAGAAGAAATGACCTGTGTACGATTTCTTGAAGCGATCGGGTCCGTACTCCGGGGGCTTCCAAAAAAAGAGATGATACCACAGGCAATCATCAAAAAAGCGGTCAGTCTTGAAGAGATGATCAAGAATTTGAGCACGCGCATTGAAAAAGGCCTCCAGACGAGTTTCCGAGAATATGCGCACGGTTCTCTTAAGGAACGAAGTCATGTTATAGTGAGTTTTCTCGCCGTGCTTGAGCTTGTGCGACGCGGTATAATTTCAGTCGTGCAGAAAGAGAAGTTCGGGGACATCCTGATGAGTAAGAAGTTATAAAGTTGGAGGATTTTAAATACATTTCTATGACTGTGGAGTCAAAAATCGAAGCGATTCTGTTTGTCCGGGGGGAGCCAACCCAGGTCGACTTTTTGGCGCGGACACTCGGAGAGGATCCTGAAGCGGTCAGAAGCGCTCTCTCGTCGCTTGAAACAGCTCTCAAGGGTCGCGGGCTGAGTCTCGTATATAAAGATGACTCCGTGCTCTTGGGGACAGCGCCGGAACTTTCTCCGACAATCGAGAAAATGACAAAAGAAGAACTTATGGGTGATTTGGGGAAAGCAACGCTTGAGACCCTCTCCATAATTCTCTATCAGGGACCCATCGTGAAAAGCAGAATTGATTACATTCGCGGGGTTAACTCAAGTTTCATCCTCAGGAACCTTCTCATTCGCGGCCTCATAGAACGAAGGGAGCACCCGGAAGATAAACGAACATTTTTATACAGCCCGACGTTCGATCTTCTTACACATCTCGGTATTTCGCGAGTGGAAGACCTACCCGAGTATGGGACAGCGCGCGACGAAATACGCGCATTTGAAGAAGTTTTTGGCGAGACCCCGCCGGAGGGTGCAGTAGAAGATACTCCGCGCGATACGCAGGATAACAGCCAATCATCATGATACCTAAAACGCATATCATCTACGGTATGAGCGCATGCGTCGCCGCTTTCGGAATCCTTGCGGTAATTCTTTTTATGCGCGTTCCCCTAGAGCACCAATCGCTTCCTGCAACCACTCTCTCGCGCGATGCGAACTCCGCGGTGCCACACGATCCGTTCGCGGGAATCACCCTCACGGCACACGCGGCATATGTCTTTGATGCGGAGCGCGGGGTGCCTCTGTTCGCGCTCCATGAGAATGTACAGCTTCCTCTGGCGTCGCTCACTAAGATCATGACTGCGCTTGTTGCCATCGAAACCGGAGAGCCTGATGACACAATCACAGTGACGGGAGACGCGATAGCGCTTGAAGGGGACCAAGGATTGAGACAAGGGGAGAAGTGGCGTCTCGGAGACCTTATTGACCTGATGCTTCTTTCTTCGTCAAATGACGGCGCACACGCCATTGCATCGGCTGTCGGGGCCACAGAAGGCACGCTCGCCGATGCAGATATTGGAAACGCTTTCGTACGCGCCATGAACCAAAAGGCGCGTGCGCTTTCGCTTACCCAGACGTATTTTTTGAACGAGTCAGGACTTGATGTAAACGAGGGCGTCTCGGGAGCGTACGGTTCCGCTCGCGACGTTGCACGCCTTCTTGAATATGTCATCATGCGCCACCCGGAGATTATCGAGGCGACCCGTTACAAGATGCTTGAGACGGCTTCTCTCAAAGAACGCCACACGGCAAAAAATACGAATCAGTTTGTCGAAAATATACCCGGACTTATTGCTTCAAAAACAGGATTTACGGACCTTGCAGGAGGGAATCTCGCGATCGCATTTGATGCAGGGCTTTCGCATCCGGTCATCGTCGTGGTTTTAGGTTCGACTGAAAAAGAGAGATTTACCGATGCGGGAATACTTATTGATGCCGCGATGCAATATTTTTCCGGCGAGAAACTTTTATAAAATAATTGAACCTGTGTTTCGTCTTCCCTGCCTCCTGCATGCGGCCATGCCTGCGCATGCAGGAGGCAGGGCCGCTCACAAGAGGCAGGTACCCGGGGAATCTTTATAAAAAAATGGCGAGGTCAGAGACTCTCGCCATTGTCCCCATAAAAGGGAAAGATATTGTTGTCGTGCCTTATCGGTCGTCCCCCTTGGTGTTGACATCGAACGACACGATTTGGGCGGACAGTTTCGACCGTACTTCGCCGGTTTCGGGATTCTTCTCGGTCTCTTCGTTGAAGACCGGCTTGACGTTCCTGACATGCAGGAACTCCACCGGCTTTCCGTTGCCATTCCTGACAACAATGCGTTCGCCACGCCTCCAGGGGATGCTGGGCGAGGAAACGGAAACGATGTGAGGCATCGCACTCTCTCCTTGTTTTTCCTGTGCGCTCCGACGGAACGCTCCAGTTAAAAGCTAGCATGTTTCAATAGAATTGTCAAGAATCTCTTGACTTTGTCTGTATTGTATTATATACTTCGAACGATTGGGCCTTTGACAAAACAATATAAGGGACTTGAAAAATGAAAGGAAACGGCATTTCCTATACGCCGCTCGGCGGTGGTCGGGAAATCGGAGCAAGCGCGTATCATCTTCTTTTCGGCAGCATGTCTGTTTTGTTTGATGCGGGCATGAGGCCCCAAGGTTCTGACGTGTACCTCAACCCCGGAAACATCAAGGCTGCACAGCCGAATTTCGACTTGGTGGATGATGTTCACTTCATTTTTGTTTCTCACGGACACTACGACCATTGTGCCGCTTTCATGTTTGCCCGGAAGAAGTTTCCCGGGGCGAAAGCGTACATGACAATCCAGACCCGTGAGTTTTGCAAGATGCATCTTTCTGATATCGCGCGACGCATGAAGCACTCGCGTGATTGGCGCGGAGCGCAGCCGCTTTTTTCTGAAGAAGACGTTGAGAAAGCGTTGTCTGCCGCGGTATTGGTCAAGCCGATTGAACATGGCGGAATGGCGATTAATCTCGGGTATGGACTGTGGGCTATCCCGCACCATGCCGGCCATATGCTGGGTGCGATATCAGTCGAATTCGTGTACAACGAACGGTCGGTCATCTTTACGGGAGATATCTCCTGGACAGATCAGCACTTCACGCGTGGGGCGTCGCATTTCACGCCGCACGCACCCGTGGCGCTTCTGGGAACCGAGGCGACGTACCTCAACACGTGTTTTCACGAAAAAGATGAAGACGCGCGCGGCGATCTTGTCGCCGCGACAATGGAAACCTTACGGCGCGGCGGGAACGTTCTTATTCCCACGCTTTCCATCAATCGTGCGCAGGAAATCTGGATGGACTTCTACGAACAGAGAGACACCATCCCGATTAGCCGTGTTTTCCTTGATGGCGGCACGCAGCGGTACTTCGATATTTTTAAGAGGTACGCGTATACGCCGAAGGCGCACTTGCTTCGACACGCGCAGTTCGTCCCGCACGGATGGAGCGGCAGGCGGTGGGAGAAAGAGTTCCATCGCGGGCAGCTTCTGAAGCAGGATGAGCCGTTCGTTGTCATTGCGTCCGGGGCGATGCTCCAAGAGGGAAGCGCTTCGTATCACTGGGCGGATATGCTTCTCCCGGGAAAGAAGAATGCGCTTTTTTTCACGAGCTATCTTGACCCATGCTCTGCCGGGTTTGAGCTTTTACAGCAAATGAAGAAAGATGAAGAAGTCATCAAGCTTTTCGGCGGAGAGAGTGTCCGCGGCTGTGAAGTGCGCCGTTTCAACCTCTCTGCACATACCGATAAGCATGGCACAGAAGCGATGATTGGCCGTTTGGATCCTGACGTTGTTGTGTTTCACCACGGCGACCCAAAGGAGGTTGTCCCATATCTCGCTCAGGTAGGCGCGAGAGACCCCAATCGGGGTTATTTCTACCCAGGTACCGGAGAGGAGGTAACGTTATGAGCACGCCGGAAGCCGGATATCCACTCACTGCAAAATTTATTTCTCTTGGATGGGGAACGTCGCTTTCGGCGGCGTTCGAGCTCAATTTTGGAAACCCCATGACAGACGAGATATCAAAAGTGTGTCGCGAGTACGAATTGCGTTCGCGCGACCTCGTACGTCGCGAAATTCCGATTACCCGGCTCTACGAACCGGCGCAGAAAATTACAAAAGAAGGGAACGACACCTTCATCGTGTTTCCCGCAACGCATCGGGAGAGCGCATGTTTTATGCGTCTCATGTTCAGGCGGAGGGATGCGGCGGAAGAGGTCGCGTGCGCGCGCTTCGGAGAGACCAAGTGTTTCGGATTCTCAACGAATGTGCGTGAGACCGGAGAATTAGGGAAGACCAATTACCTTCCCTTGGCGTATCCCGGCAGGACGGGCATTTTCACGCCGCTTTTTATGAAGGTGAAAAACACCAATGGTTCTTTGTTTCTGGAAGTCATGGCGACCGATGATACGAAAAATTCGCGCGTCGTCGTGAGGGTCAGAGAGCGGCAGAAAGCGGACGTTCCGCCCCAGCTGCAGCTCATGAATTTTCGCTGAAGAACACCGTATTTCCCTGTCGGGCTGAAAGGCTTGACAGGGAATTTTTATTTGGTATAATATATGCGGAACTGCAGATTTGTACAGACTTTGATTTTTATTCTGCGCAAACGGGGTAAAACCCTTCTTTCTGCGGCTCTTCGACACGTCAAAAACATCAACTCAACCTTGAATGAAAAGGAGAGACAACCATGTCTGCCAAGACACTCGGAGAACAGCTCGCCCGTGCCGCTCAAACCGGTGCGATTCCCAAGCCTGCCGCCGCTCCCGCCCCTGTCATCGAAGACGACGAAGGCGACTTCAATGGGCTCTTCGAGATGGCTTCCGTTGCGGACATCATGCCGCAAGGAAACCTCGAAGTTACCAAGCAGGAAGTCAAGAAGAACGAAGTCCTGCTCGGCGTCGTGGAAGCATCGGTGACGCAATACACGAGGGCGCTCTGGCCCGTTCGGGTGGAAGGGGAAACCCTTCAAATCACCCAGAAGGGCTACTTTCCTCTGTACGAGGCCGTTTTCGGGGAGAAAGGTCTCCTGAACGGCCACGTCGTCAACAAGAAGGGCGAGACAATCGCCCTCAATGACAGCCTCCAGCAGGCGGTTATGGAGCGGGCTCGCCTGGCGTACGCCAAGACCGCGATTCCGCTCATCGTCGAACTCCGCCCGGGGAACCGGGAAGTGTTCGGCGAGCTCCTGAACGACCTGGAGCAATTCCAGATCGTTCGCGAGGCGACGGCGGCGGAAAAGAAATCCGCCACATGGTTCGGTGACCGAGCGCTCGTTGCCGACGAACGCGTGAAGGAATACGCCGACGTCATGGCGCTTCTCGTCATCGGCTGGAATAGCGGCGTCCGCGCCGTCGAGAAAGACGGCTTCAAGAAGGACGTCAAGGACCTCCGGACCGAGTTCTATGCCGAGAACGGCAAGGGGCTCACCGTCGCCGAAGTCAAGAATGGCACAACGGGGAAGAAATTCCTCTTCGCGCCAGCGTGGAACGGCATGGCGGGCGGGAAGAAGGTCACGGACCCTCGTCCCGCGACGGCGTTGACCATCGAGGTCGTAGCCGAAGAAGGCCACATGCCCGTGGTGAAAGTTCTCGAGGTGGTTTCCACAAACGCCACCTTCGAAAACCACATCAAGGCAATCGTCGACGGCGGGATTTTCGTTCCCGTTGCGGCGCTCAAGGAAGGGCGTTTGACCTTCAAGTCGAGGGTCACGCGAGACTTCTTCGACAAAGCGTCTGACCTGCTCCACCTTGTCAAAGCGGGCCTCTACAACGAGGAACGCAACGAAGGAAACGAGGTTGAGGTCGACCGCCTCAAGGAAGGCACGATGGACATGGTCAGCTGGTACCGCGAGGCGCCGGCAGGCTCGACAGCCATCTCGTTTCGTCCTTGGAAGGAAGACGACGGCAAGGGCGCCGGGACGAAGGTCTTCGTCACGGTCAAGATGACTCGGTCCGAGGCGGGCAGGAACTCTGCCATCCGCTTCGACGGCTTTGCGCCGGCGATTGCGGTGAAGCAGCTTCCTCTGCTCAAGGACCTCGTCGGGAAGGACTTCGTTCCAACCGGCGGCCCCAAATTCGAGGGGAACGTCACCGGCGGCGTCTCGACCGACACCGCGAAGCTCTTCCGTCGGATGCTCTCCGCCGGCTATGCCATCGCTTCGGCGATGGCGAACAAGCAGAAGAAGCAGAACGCTTCCTCCGAGGCCGGCACCAAGCCTGATACCAATACCGAGAGCGGCGAGTAAATCTTTCCGCCTCGGCTGATTCGCACCCTGTAGTTTAGTTTTCCCAGAGAAAAGGGAAAACTAGACTGCAGGGTGTTTTTTTATGATAATTTTATGTTTATAAGCCGCGGCGCATCGTCTGGATATCTCGTATCTTGAGGTGATGATGTATAATACAGCCATGGACGCTATCACTGTCGCAAAAGTGCTCATACCCTCCGCGGCGGCATTTTTTTTAGGCATCGCTATTACACCGTTCGTGGCCCACTATCTCTATGCTAACCGGATGTGGAAGAAACAGAGTGTCAGAAAGACCATAGACGGAAAAGAGGCGAGTATCTCTGCGTTGCTTCATAAAGATGAAATAAAACAGACTCCGCGAATGGGGGGCATTGTCATCTGGATGTCGGTTGCGCTTACGACGCTCGGTTTTTTCTTTTTTGCATATTTTTTTCCGAATGAGACGACAGAGAAGCTTAACTTCCTGAGCAGGAACCAGGTATGGCTTCCTCTCTTTACGCTTATTGCGGCATCCTTTGTGGGGCTTATTGATGATGTATTGGTGGTGAGGGGGAACGGAGGATATGTGGGTGGAGGGCTTTCACTTCGGACGCGCATTCTTACAGTGCTTCTCATTGGCGCAGTCGGCGGGTGGTGGTTTTTCGCAAAACTCGGCATGTCGAGCATTGTGATTCCCTTTGACGGCGAGTTGGCGCTCGGCATTCTATTCGTGCCTTTTTTTATGCTTGTGATGCTGGCACTTTTCTCGGGCGGCGTCATCGACGGCATCGATGGGCTTGCGGGCGGCGTGCTTGCGACGCCGTTTGCCGCATACGCTGGCATTGCGTTCTTTCAGAACCAGATCGACCTCGCGGCATTCTGTGCCGTCATTGTCGGAGGCATTCTTGCATTTTTATGGTTTAATATTCCGCCAGCGCGTTTTTATATGTCGGAGACGGGGATTTTAGGACTTACAACGACGCTCACGGTCGTCGCGTTTCTCACAAAAGAAGTTCTTGTCCTGCCGCTTATCGCGCTGCCGCTCCTCTCTGCGCCGGCTTCGGATATTTTTCAACTTCTTTCGAAGAAATTCCGTGGCAAAAAACTTTTTCTCGTTGCGCCGCTCCATCACCACTTTGAAGCGCTCGGCTGGCCGCCGTATAAAGTGACGATGCGTTTTTGGGTTATCTCCGCGATATGTGCCATTTTAGGGATGAGTATTGCGCTCATTAGCTGATCACGGTCGTTTATATGGAGCGTGCGGAGATAAACTTTATAAATTTTTCATGCAATGAGTCGCGGCGTTGATAAATGGTTTCTCGGGATTGTTGTGGTCCTCGCGGGAGCGGGGTTTCTGGTTTTTATCTCTGCGTCGCTGGGACTTTTAGCCCGCGACGGGGCGCGTCTCTCCGCGGTCGTGTTTAACCAATTTTTCTTTGGACTTTCGTTGGGCACTATCGCGCTCTTTGTTTTTTCAAAAATCAATTACCGTGCCTGGAGAAAATATTCTCTCCTTATTTTCGCCGCTTCGCTTTTTTTGACGCTTCTGGTGTTCGTACCGGGTATCGGCTTGTCGTTGAAAGGGGCGGTACGATGGCTCCATG
This sequence comes from uncultured Candidatus Saccharibacteria bacterium, assembly GCA_964573545.1. Classification (GTDB taxonomy): domain Bacteria; phylum Patescibacteriota; class Minisyncoccia; order Phycocordibacterales; family UBA2135; genus CAZNJQ01. The sequence continues at coordinate 37,390 of CAZNJQ010000005.1, forward strand.
TGGGGCCATTCACGCTGCAGCCCGCTGAGTTCTTAAAACTCGGCCTTGTGGTATATCTTGCCGCATGGCTTGCCGCAATGAGAGATAAGATGCACATGCTCCGATACGGCCTTGTGCCGCTCATTATAGTCTTAGGATTTGTCGGGGCGATTTTGCTGAGCCAGCCCGATACCGGCACCTTTGCCGTGGCGCTTGTCGCAGGTATCGCGCTTTTTATCGCAAACGGTGCGCGATGGAAAGATGTCGGCATTTTCTTCTCTTTGGCAGCCGCTGGAGTTTTTGCGGTCGTGTACACTCGTCCGTATGCGTACGAGCGCATTGCGACGTTTTTGAATCCGTCGGGCGATGTTCAAGGGGCGGGGTGGCAGCTTAAACAGGCGCTTATCGCGCTTGGTTCCGGAGAGGTTGTGGGGCGCGGATTTGGGCATGGCATACAGAAATTCAGCTATTTGCCGGAGCCGATAAATGATTCGATATTCGCCGTCGCGGGTGAAGAGTTCGGGTTCGTCGGCGCGGCAGCCATCGTCGCTCTCTTTGCCGCATTCGCTCTCCGCGGACTCTCAATCGCGCGAAGAGCCCCCGATGCGTTTTCTAGACTGCTCGTCACCGGAATTGTTATACTGATAACAGGGCAGGCGTTTCTTAATATGGGCTCAATGCTTGGTATTTTGCCACTTACCGGTGTTCCGCTGCCGTTCGTGAGCCATGGGGGGACCGCGATGCTTTTTACTTTTATCGGTGCGGGAATCGTACTTAATATCTCGCGATACGCGAGAACATGAGGTTGTAGGT
>CAZNJQ010000006.1:0-35728 GCA_964573545.1 uncultured Candidatus Saccharibacteria bacterium
GAGTTTGGAACTCGTCACCGTTCTCGATGAGCTTCTGGATGCCGTCCTTGTCGAGGAGACCCTCGGCAATTACGCGATCCATGGCGTCTTCCATGAGCCGCCTGACCTGCTTCTTCTGGCCGTCTGTGACGGTGGTGATCAATGTTTCCATTGTCATCCCCTTCTTTCTTAGGATTGCCGGAGTCGCTCCGGCATACGGCTTCCTCTGCATGAGGTAGCGCAATAGGCATAAACCTGCCTGCAGGAATTACCTTACGCCCAATGCGCTACCTCATAAATATAGCCCTCTGCGCTCTTGGCGCAGGGTAATACATGGAAAAATAAGTTTTTCCATTTCTCTCGCTCTACGTCGCCAATAAGCCGAATTTCAATATGTAATTTTACTACCCAATTTAAAATAATATAAGTTGACTATTTTGTCAAATTTTTTGACGGCTCCGACGCATTGTGCGATTCGTACAAAACACTGTGATTTTTAATATCTTCGTATGCCGATGTCGCCGCGACGGTACCCATCGCCGCCGCAGTGATGCATTGTTTGAACCGCCCGAAGTGATTCACGGTGTCGCCTGCAGCAAAGAACCCGTCGACATTTGTCCGCATCATCTCATCGACTTTGATATACCCTTGCTCATCAAGTTCCACGCCGAGAGAGACCGCGAGCTCGACATTCGGCACGAATCCGATCTGGACGAACAATCCGTCCACGACAAGCTCCCGCGAACCATTATGTTCTTTTGTGAGAATAATTTTTTCTAATTTTCCCGAGCCGACGATCGTATCCACCTTCATCTCGGGAAGCACCTCTATGATGTCTCCGAGCTTCTTCAGCCGCTCCATATTAACAGGCTCGGCATGGAGCTCTTTCTCCTGCGTTATGAGATAGATTTTTTTGACATACTCCGCGGCGAGCGTGCTTGCTTTCACGGACGAATCCCCGCCTCCCACGATCGCTATCGTCTTTCCGGTATACACCGGCCCATCGCAGGTGACGCAATAATGAACGCCTTTCCCGGTGAGTTCTTTTTCATTCGGAAGCCCGAGCCGCCGATGTTCTGCGCCTCCGGCAAAAATTATCCCTTTCGCGTGAAGCGTCGTGTCCCCCACGGTAGCCGTAAAACAGTGGCCGTCTCTCGTGAGTTTAGAGACAAAACCATTTGTATACTCTGCGCCGACCGATTCAGCTTGCGCGCGCATCGTCTTTACAAGGTCATAGCCGTCAACCGATTGCACGCCCGGATAATTCTCTATCCTTCCCGCGCGCGCCGTCTCACCGCCGAATTCTCCGCCGATGATGATAGTTTTTAATCTGTATCGTCCCGCATAGAGCCCCGCCGCAAGTGCGGCGACTCCGGAACCGATGATGATTACATCGTACATATTCTCGTATGATAGCAGAAAAATTATACGATGCGAATGCAACACTCCGAATTGTTATTGACTTACCCCATACACGGAGCTACAGTGTGGGCAGAAAGCAATACTCAAGGGTGGTATGTCATGGGCGGATGGAAGCACGTTGACAGCCATTGTGAATTCGACGGCCACGAAGAAGTCGTCTTCGCGAGCGATAAAACATCAGGATTGCGAGCGATCATTGCGGTCCACCGCACATTCTTAAATCCCCATTCCGGCAAACCTCAATCTCTCGGGGGTATCCGCATGGTTCCGTATGCAACCGACGCAGACGCCCTGACCGACGTCCTGCGTCTTTCAAAAGGAATGTCGTATAAAGCGGCGCTTGCGAACGTCCCCTTTGGTGGCGCGAAATCTGTCATTATCGGGAATCCGAACATGCTGCAGGCTGACAAGGAAAAACTCCTTGCCGCATTCGCGCGCGTCCTCGATAAACTTCACGGCACATATGTCGGAGCGGAAGACATGGGAATGAAAGTCGCCGACATGGATTTTATCCGCAGGAAAACCGAATGGGTAGCCGGTACGTCGGGGCACATGGGCGGAAGCGGTGATCCGTCTCGCATGACGGCGCTCGGCGTCTTTGCCAGTATAGAAATATGCTTTGAGCGGGTGTTCGGAAACCCATCGGTCTTTGGAAGAAAAGTCTCGATTTCGGGGGTTGGTAACGTGGGACGAAACCTCGCCGTGCTCCTCATGAAGAACGGAGCGCATGTCTACATCGCCGACACCAATAGCGCAACGCTCCAATCCGTGGGCTCACTGCTGTTCGACGAGATGCAAAAAGGACAACGAACGGGAACATTCACGGTCGTGGAACCTCACGAATGTCACGCACTTGATGTCGATGCATACGCACCGTGCGCAGGCGGAGCGATCTTAAACGACGATACGATTCCGCGGCTCCGGTGTTCCGTGGTCGCAGGGTCCGCGAACAACCAACTCGCTAAAACACATCACGGGGATATGCTGCACGAACGAGGGATTCTCTATGCTCCCGATTACGTGGTAAACGCAGGCGGTCTCATCAATGTCTCTATCGAGACGGAGCCTGGCGGATACAACGAAGAGACGGCGCAAGAACGGGTGCGGCATATCCCGCACATAGTACGGCAAATTTTCATGAGAAGTGAAGCGGGGCGTATCGCGCCGCACCATGTCGCCGACCGCATGGCTCTAGAAATTATTGAACAGAAGCGTGTTTAATTTTGATACAAAGGAACATTTCCGGCACATCAGTGCCGGATTTTTATATCGTGCTAACGCTTGATTTTATTGATTTCTTGGAGTAATTTAAGCGCAGAAGCTTCTTAAAACGAGAAAACCGATGAAGACAGACATTCTGTCGCTTGATGCCGGAGAAGTGGTCGTAAATGGCATCAATTTCTCCAGTATGACCGCAGAAGAGCATAAACGCCGTGTTTTCGATGGTTCAGCGCATAACTACTCTCAAATCCCCAAATGGCTCATTGATGCTCCTGGGGGAGACTGCGAGCTCGTGCTGCGAAAGACTGTCGATGGGAAGGAGAAAGTCAGCCTAGTTCTCGACTTCCAGTCGATGTATTCGACGAACAATCTCGGATACGGAAAGCTGTATAAAGAAATCGTGGATCGGGTGAATATGTATCTGCAAATCGGCTCCGCCACGGCAATACCGCGTGCGATGGATCATGCACTGCATGCGCCGGCGCTCGAGGCCATCAAGACTTTCACCGGTCTTGACCGCATCATCATGAAATCGACAGGCGCTGAAGCGGTCGAGACCGCGGTAAATATCGCGCTTAAGCACTGGCACGCGCATGCACAGCATGCGCCCCACAGCATTTTATACGAGCCTCCGTACATCATTTCGGCAACGAATTGTTTTCACGGAAGAACACGGCTCGCGCGCTCGCTCTCGTCAAGTCCGTCATCGCGTGAAGGATACGGGCCGTTCTTGCAGAATATTCTCCATGTCACATTTGGGAACGTATCCGATATTGCAAACACTATCGAGAGAGTGAAAAGAAAAAATATCGCGGCAATCATTCTCGAACCGATCCAGGGCGAAGGCGGCGTCATCGTTCCTCCGGATGATTATCTCTCGCAAGTAGCGGATATCTGCAAGAAACACGATATTCTTCTTATTCTGGATGAAGTGCAAACTGGCTTCGGCAGAACTGGCACCGACTGGGCGTTTGAATACTACGGCGTGAAACCCGACCTTCTCTGCAGCGGCAAAGCGGCAGGGTGTGGCATCACACCAGTGTCGTTCGTTGCGGGACGCGACGATGTGATGCTCTCCGTAAAAGAAGGAACAGAGGGAGCAACATGGAGCGCAACGCCGCTCCAGTGCTTGCTCGTGCTCTCTGCCATCAAGACGCTTTCCGACAACGACCTCTCGGCTGCTTCACGGCACAAGGGCATGGTCTTGCGAGGCCTCCTTGGAGAACTCGTCGGAAAACACCCGGGGAGTATCACCGATATCCGCGGCAGAGGGCTCTTTGTCGGCATCGATACCGTGTTCAATGGAAAAGATGTGTCGAAGCTCCTGCTTGAAGAAGGAGTATGGGCGAAAGAAACCGGAGAAAAGGGAAAGACTTTACGCCTCTCTCCCCCACTCATCATTTCTGAAAAAGAATTGGAAACTGCGGTTTCTGCGTTTGACCGGGTCCTCAAAAGACTCACAAAAACCGCGACATAACGTCGCGGTTTTTTTCTGTATCTGCAAGAGACGCACTAACTATTCCCGCACCAAAGACCACACACCGCCGAATTCGTGGCCATTTATATCACCGACCTTCTCGTCACCTTTGTAGTAATACAAGAACTTCCCGTCCCATGTATATTGGAGAACTCCTGCCTCATCATTCATTCGGACGCCAAGCCGCCCGTTCTCGTTCGGAGACGCCCCAACTGCCTCGAAAGGCGGCCAAACGGAAAGGCATGCACTATCACACGTTTCCTTTGTGGTCGTGTACAAAGCCATACCAACCGCATCTCCAAGATATTCCCCCAGCGAAACATTCGGCACAACGCTGACAATGTCTCCGGTTTTTGAAGAAACTTGAGCTGCTCCCTTCTCATCGTACGACGGAACAAGAGACTGCATGCCTCCCACCCACGCCTGCCATCCGAAAAACCAGAACACGCTCAATACTATGGCGACTGCTATCAATCCGACAACTATTTTTCGAGTATCCATGTGTTTTATTGAAATAAAAATATATTAATTACATTCGACCAAAGCGCGTGATTCACTGTGGGAGTATCATCTATTCCTTGAAGAAAATATTTAAAAGCGTTATCAGCGTGCTGAAAAACCCCGATACAAGAGCGGTCATCATCGGTTTGTCGTCGTACCATCGCCTTTGCCGCATGTTCATAGTGTCGGTGTTTTTGGCCATACGCCTTAGACCCTATTTTTTCATTATACAGCACCAGCCTTAAATCGGGAGTGCTGATGTGGAAAACGCCACCCGAAAGTGACGTTCTCCGCGTACCCACCCTCTATCCGAAGATAGTGGCTGGGTACTATCTTCATTGTACCAACAATAAGAGTTCAAGAATGACGTGACTGTGCACAACCTGTTGATAACACTATCAAGGAAAAGAGGTTTAAAAACAAAGGTTCGCTGAGGTAAACTTACCGCACTGGAACAGCATCCCTCTCCGTGCTAGGGTGAGGAAAGACGCGTATCGCTGGGAGGCAACAAGGTGATCGGTCACGCCAGGCTATATCTCGGCACACTGACAATCTTTTTTCTTTTAGGATTCCTGCCTATTAATTCCGTACAGGGCAAAGAAGCAGTCGTGGGACAAGCACAAACCGCGGAACTTCGCCGCGACCACGAGGAATACCCGGAACAAATCGTCCCATTCGATGTTCCATTCGGCTTTAAATCGGAAAATCTTCCGTCATGCACAGCAAAAGTTCGCAGAAATTACGAACTCTGGGAAGACGGAAAACGTATGGAAGAATACTACTCTGTCACGATCTGTAAACTGCCGGACATGAAGACAGGGAAACGGGCGGTATTGGGAGAGGCTCTCGGGAGCGCCCGACTCGGCCATGGCTCCATGTGGATCAATCTCGTAGATGAGAATATGTGGCTCACGGTCCATTATCACGAACCGCGAACGCCGGAAGAAAGGGCGATGCTTGAACAAAAGAATGCCATGGTGTTCGAGCAAAAAGTAGAGGTTGGAGAAGACGTCCTCCCGCTTGTCATAACGCTCCTTCCGCGAAATCTCCGAAGCAGCACTGTTTCATTCTTCCTCGCGTATTATCAGGGGTCATACGAAATTTTTTCTTTCGATAAAACAAAAGAAACGGCTGAGTTAATCGCACGTACACTGAATGCTGCGATGAACGAACACCGGAGGAGACGCCATTAAGCCGCCACACATCATGTGTTGCGGCTTTTAATCAGGGCTTATTACCTGTTACATGGCGAGCCAGCCGCCATCGACATAGAGTGTCGTGCCTGTGATATAACTTGCTTCGTTGGAAGCAAGGAAAACCACCGCGGCGGATACTTCTTCAGGCTTGCCGATGCGCTTAAGCGGGATTCCCGAGAGCATCGCATCCACCTCTTCTTTCGGCATTTGCGCTGCACCAACCATGGGAGTGTCTATCGCGCCGGGAGCTATCGCGTTCACCAAAATCCCCAAGGGCGCCCACTCGATCGCGAGTGTCTCGGTCATGCCAATAACCCCGCCTTTTGAAGCAGTATAATGCGCAGCACCCTCAATACCGACACCAACCTGCCCCGACGCTATCGAAGAGATGTTGATGATCCTCCCCCATTTGTTTTTCGCCATCTCGCGCGCAGCACGCTGCGCGCACAAAAACTGGCCCCTAAGATTTATCCGTAACATTTTATCCCAGTCTTCCTCAGTGATCTCAAGCGCCGGTTTGGAAACATAAATACCTGCGTTGTTCACAAGAATATCCACGCGGCCGAATTTTTTGATAACGTCGTCGAATACTCTATCGATATCCGCCTTATCAGAGACATCCATCTTAAAACACGCGACTTCTCCCCCGTGCGCTCTGATCTCTTTTTCAACAAGAAGACACTCATCGAGATTTATGTCCGTCACGATGACTTTCGCTCCCTGTGAAGCGAGTGCCTCGGCATGAGACTTTCCCATACCGCGGCGCGCGCCGGTCACAAGTGCCACCTTCCCTGTAAGGTCAAACATATAATGTATTTAGTTCTGACGCGCTACCGGAACCACTCCCTAAGAGTCGTCGGCCAGCCATAGAGAAGAAGTAACGCAAGCGGCGCGCCTATGCTCGCCCATCGCTCCACGAAATCCCACACCGGGCCGCCGATGAAGGGCAAAACGCGCATGAATGAAGTCCAGAACGCCCAGAGCATGGCCCAGAGTAAGACCGCACGAACCGGCTTGAGAAGGGCGCTCAAAGCGACCAGCACATCAAGCACGCCGACGGCGAACAAAAGTTTGCTTGCGACCACTGGTTCCCATCCCCCAAAATCCATTATCCATCGTATCCACTCTTGTTTTCCTTGTAATGCGAGCACACCATGGCCAAAAAAAGTGCCAAAAACGCTCACGCGCAACACCCACTCCATATATTTTGTATTCATATATATAAACTTAATTTTTAAAATCACGCTCTCTATCTCCATCTCCAAAAATTCGTTCAATTCTCTGGAACGGAAAACGTACCGACCGTGCAATTATTGCTTTCATCCGTTTCAAAGACTTCATTGTTACCGTCTGCGCATATCTCATATCGATGGTCTCCCACTGTCGCCTTCCATATGGTCTTCCATTCGACCTTCTCAGACACCCCGACCGAAAGACTGGAAATGCGATAATTTCCCAGCAGTGTGTCGTCTATTTTAAGGCGCGTGTACGAACCACTTGTCCTGCTAACTCCGATATTCTTGACATCAACAAAGAACGAAACAGGGTTCCCTTCCGCCGGGGCCGCCGGAAGCATGGCGGCGTTTGAGGCGATAAGGTCGCCGCTTGTTTCCGCGCCCTGCACGGTGAAGACAAGCGATACGCAATTATTTTTCTCGTCTAATTCAAAAAGAGCGTTCGCGGTATCGGTGCATACTTCAGCACGGTGCGTACCCGGTTTTTGGAACCACGCGCCTCGCCATATCTTCGTTTCTTGGTCTCCTTTTTTAAGAGACAGCGTCTCAAGCTCCGCAAGTGTCACGTTACGGCTGCCATCATTCCCTTCATCGATAGAAAGCCTCGTATTGAAAGAATCCACCGCATCCGCATCGCCGATGTTTTTTATAATAACCGAAAAGCTAAGCGGCGTCCCGGGAATAAGCGCTGCGCCGTAATGCGACAGTGTAACCGCCGTAACGTCAGGTGCAGGACCAGCACTCTCCGGCACCGGAGGAGGAGGTACGACAATCGGAGCAGGGTCCGGAGGCATAACGAGAACTTCTTTCTTTACCTCGACAACGGGCGCTGATTTTTTTGGTGGTGGCGGCGGAGGTTCTGCCTCTGTATCTTTGCCTTCCGCTACGGACTCACTGGAGGACGTATCTGAAGCATTACCCTCTTCGAGAGCCACAACTCCCTCAACGACCGCGGCATCTTGAGTAGCAGTCATGTCCGCTGCAGGGACAACAACAGTATCTCCGAGGCCGGCACGCCAATCGGCGGTAAGCTCCACTTTTAAGAAGCGAACACCCATTGATATATTTTCTTTCGCGTGCGCGATAAATGACGAATGTGTCCCCCAAAAAAATACTCCAGCTAAAATAGCGACAGCCCCCAAGGCCAATAAATCTTTAAAGATGGGAAATGTTCCGTTCAAAGTGATGCGGGGGAGGTGGAAAAAATCCGCGTGTGCCTTCCTCCTTCCGCGACGGAGGCGATTCTGCGCATAGAGAACATAGAGCGAGGTTAAAAACGCAAACGCCGCGATGGTTGTCGCGGTTCGCGGACTATCCACAATATCCAAAAAGGCCTCAAACTCCATAGTAGGTGTGGGATATATACAATAGTATGTATTTTCACCGTTTTAGACAAGAAACGGTGTGCACAAACGACATCAGCATCCCTAATCCTCACAGATAACAGCCGATGTTTTTCACAACGGCAACGCAAGCCGCATGCGTTTGAGCGAGAGCGCGTTTATGACGACAATCACCGTCGAAAGACTCATGGCAAGCGCGCCGATTTCGGGACGAAGGAAAATGCCCCATGCGGCGAACGCTCCCGCCGCCGCAGGTATAGCGATGATGTTGTATCCAAGCGCCCACGCAAGATTCTGTATCATCTTACGATATACTTTCCGCGCGAGCATGACGAGCCGCGCCACGTCGCTTGGATTATTCCGCATAAGCACCACATCCCCCGCTTCAACGGCAAGGTCGGTGCCTGCGCCGATCGCGATGCCGGCATCCGCCTGGGTGAGCGCCGGAGCGTCGTTCACGCCGTCGCCGACCATAAGCACTACCGCTCCTCCGCCCTGGAGCTTCTTTACATAGGAATATTTATCCTTCGGCAGAACTCCCGCAAAGTAGGTATCAATGCCGAGCTCTTCTGCAACGCCTTTCGCGACGGATTCGGTGTCGCCCGTGAGCATCGCCACTTTGACGCCAAGTCGGTGGAGCGCACGCACCGCGTCAAACGATTCGGCTTTTATGTTGTCAGAAAGAGCAATGATGCCAACGAGACGCTTCTCGTCACTGACATAAATGACCGTCTTGCCTTTTGCTGAAAAAATTTCACCCTTCTCTTTTTCTTCTTCCCTCAGAGAAATATGCAAGTCCTCCATGAGCGCCTTGTTGCCGACCGCCCATAAACTGCCATGCGACCGCGCGGTGCTCCCTTTACCGCTTATATTTTTAAAATCAGAGACATCGTCCGGCTCTATACCGCGTTCTTCCGCATAACGGACTATCGAACGCCCGATAACGTGCGATGAATACCTGTCGACAGACGCGGCGATGCGGAGTACATCATCCCCAGAGACATCTGTAAGAGGAACGATGTCCGTTACGCCGAACTCACCTTTCGTGAGCGTCCCTGTTTTATCGAAAATAACATATTCTGCCTTTCGTATCGTCTCTATCTTCGCGAGATTCTTGATAAAAATTCCGTTTCTGACGGCAAGCGTCGTTGTTATCGTCGTGACCGCCGGAATGGCAAGCCCCAGAGCGTGCGGGCACGCGATAACAAGAACCGTGATGGCAAGCGTCATGGCGAATACGAACGACTCGCCTAAAAGCACGGACCACACAAGGAGTGTGAGAAGCGCCACAACGACGGCAATAAAAGTGAGCGCCGCGGAGGCTGTGTCGGCGATACGTTGCGAACGCGGCTTCGTACGCTGTGCTTCTCCGACAAGTTTTTGTATCTGACCGACAGTCGAATACTCCCCGACGCGTGTCAGAGTAACAGTAAGCGCCCCGTCAATAGATACGGAGCCCGCGACCACAAAATCTCCTTTCTTTTTCTCGATTGGTTTCGATTCACCTGATATGAGAGACTCGTCGACATTAGAGAGTCCGCTCTCCACTGTCCCGTCCGCAGGGATTTTCTCTCCGTGTCGGACAATAACCGTGTCCCCGACAGCAAGCTCAGGAACATCAATATCCTCTTCTTTCCCATTCCTTACGCGGTGCGCTTTTTTAGGTAAAAGCTTCGCGACTTCAGCGAGAGCATTCCCTGCGGCCGCAGAAGAGCGCGCCTCAAGATAGTGGCCGAACAAAAGTACCCAGATGAGCGTAGAAATCTCGAGATAAAACTGGGTACCGATCTCGGGAATAAATGTCGATGCGACAGAGAAAAAATATCCCGCGCCGACGGCAAGCGAGACCAACGTCATCATGCCGTATTTTCGTGCGCGAATTTCGTGAAGCGCGTGTTTGAAAAATATGAGAGAAAAGCCGAATATGACTGTCGCAATGGCAAACTCCGCCCATGCGCCAAACGGTATCATGCCGATACCGAAAAATTCCGTAACCATCTCATCCGTGAGGAGAAGCGGCACTAAAAGAATCGTAACGATGATGAACCGGCGCAAAAAATCTTGCGCGGAGCCATGGTTCACCGCGCTATGCTCGGCATGCGCAGTGTGCGTAACGCCTCCTGTATGCGTGCCGCCTGTATGGCAGCATGAAGTGTCAATATGGTGCTCCATAATTCAATGGCATGGCGTATGGTCTGTCTTTTTGCGCCGTATGGAATACGCGAGAAATATGAATAATCCGGCGATACCGACGCCCCACACCGCATCCGGCACGACGGAGAGTGTCGTGAGCACGGTCTGAGACCAACCGGAAAGCGCAAACCCCAAAGATTCCTGATGTTCCGGAGACCAGTACGCATTATCCGTCATGCCCAAAACAAACATCGTGCCGCCGATCAAAAAGAACATCGCCGACGCCAAAAGATTCGTCGAATGAATGGTGATACGTTTTCCGAAAAACGGGAACGTGAAAAATCTTCCCTGCACAAAAGATGAGTTCTCGATTTTGTATCTGTCGTAGAAATACGCGGCGGCAAAAAGCGGAAATGTCATGCCGAACACGTATGCGGATACGACGACAAGCGCTTTTGCAAAGCTTCCCGACGCGATCGCAAGGGTCATTGCGCCGGCAAGAACCGGAGCGCAGCAGGACGTCGCAGCACCGGAGAGAATGCCGATGAAATACACCGATACGGGATGCGCGCCATCCGCGAGCCGGTCTTTCCGCATAAACGCAGGCAATGGAATTGCCAACCCTTTTCCTTGAAGCGAGAGAACAGCGAGAATGAGCATGAACGCGCCACCCAAAATCCACAATTCGTTATGGAAATCGCGGAATATCTGCGCAAGAAACGCGGCGCCAAGCCCGATAGGGATGAGTATCGTTGCAATACCTCCGAAAAACAAGAACGTCATCCACGCTATATTTTTTTTCTCCCTGAATACGGATGCGCAATACGCCGGCAGAAGCACGGTAATGCAACACGGCGCAAAAAGCGCTATCATGCCTGCAACAAACGACGCAAGTATGGATGCCCCGAAGAGAATGTCCATATCTAATTTTCCACGAGCGCGCTGAAACGAACCTCTAAATCAGGTGTCTGCCGTGAATTTGTTTTTATGTAAATCGATCGACTCGCAAGCCCTACTCCTGCCGGACCGTGTGCCGCTGGGTCGAATAGTGCACGGACGGTCACGGTACCCCCGGGGGCAATCCGTATACTCCGTCCTACCCCGCCCGATGCGCCGCCCTCGTGTCCTCCCATGCCGAATATCCCCATCGTACGCCCCGAGGAATCGAGAATCTCTGCTTTTGTGCACATGCACGAAGTGAAGACATCCTGTATAAGTATCGCCGATGCTCCGTCATTGCTCACTGTATAATCCGTCCGGACAATGCCGTCACCCATGGAGATTTCTCCGAAATCGTATGTAAGAGGATGAGCGACAAGCGACGAATCGACGGCAGAGGCATTCGCTCCGTCGAAAAACCGGGGGAAAAATATCCCCGCCGCCGCAAGGATCAATATGCCAATGATGAGTGCTTTTGAATTCATAGCGTAGTATAAAAAAATTATTATTTTTTCTTTGACACTTTATACACCGATAAAATTTCCCGAATCGCTTTTTTGTGAGCACCGCTCTTCATTTGCAGAACCACATGGGTCTCTAAATGGTTTTGGAGCATGACATCCTCAACCGAGGAAAGCGCTTGCCGTATCGCAGACGTTTGCCCGATAACGGTGATACAGTATTCATCGCGCTCCACCATCTTCTGAAGTCCGCGGATCTGGCCCTCAATAATCTTAAGGCGGCGCATAAGCCGATTCTTAACCTCTTTTTTCATAGATACAGACCATCATACCCCCCTGGGGTATGTGATGTCAACCCCGTCGTTCGCGAACGACGGGGTTGACCCTGTCACTCGCGAAGGGCGGGGTAAACCCCATGTATAAAAAACCGCTCCTTAAAGAAGCGGTTTAATCATGGAACCATCCGTGCGTCAGATGGTGAAGCTCGTGCCCGCAGGCAATAAAATCTTCTTTCGTGCAATAAATGATATTGAGGGGCGGAATTGCGAACCCCCGGACATCCTTCTCTGGGTCTGCAAGAGGCCATAGTTCGCGATATTTCTTGTTGATGGTCTCGTGGTCGGCGTAGATGACCGTGACCTGATTCAAGGTATGCACCTCAAGACCCTCGGTGTTCCCAAGAGCTATCGCCGGGAGAAACGAGCATCCGGACAGGAAGACAAGGGCGCACAGTGAAAAGAAAAATCTCCGCGCCGTGTCCATGGTGTCGCTCCACTACCCTCTCATGAAAGTGTAGCGCGTAAAAAAAGAGCGCGTCAACCCCGTCACTCGCGAGTGACGGGGTTGACTGTCGGCCATCCGGCCTAAAAACGATTACCTAAAGAACAAGACAATCTTCCGGAGCGACACATTATCCCAATGGCGCGCATAGATGGGCAGCCGCCACTTGATCCGCTTCATTCTCGTGCCCCATCGTTCGTAGATTACCCGAGCCGCCTCGTGTATCGAGCGCACACATGCGTCATCTTCTTTCTCTGCGGTAAAAGGTATCAGAATGCCGTCAGGCCAAACCGACACATACGGTTTCCACTGGTCGTATCGCGCCTTCCCGTGTTCGCGTATCGCACCAGAACTCCACACGTGGGGAGAGATAGCGATGACGACGTCGGCGCGACGTATCGCCTCCTGGTCGTTCTCCCATCTCATGTCCTGAAGTCTCAGGTCCGGCTCCGGCATCGGTCCGGGAATTTCCGGAACCTCTTCTTCTATCACCGGATGGAAAACATCCATTCCGTACTCCTCAAGGGTAGCCTTCTCCCGTCGGGCATTTTCGACTAATTCGGGGCGGCTTACCCCTGTCATCTTACATGCCACATATACGCGTAGCTTTCTCATGTGAGCATAATACCATAAACATAAAGGCTTTCTAGCCGCACTATAGCACAGAGCGTCATTTCTGCGCAGAGATAATGAATGCGCCCGATGTACCGACGCGTGATATACTGAATATATGATGGGGTATTGGTATGGGTCGATGATGGGAGGGTTCGGAGCACTGGGGGCGCTTATCTCGCTTGTAGTGCTTATCGACCTCATCCTTCTCGGCATCTGGCTCTGGCAGCACATCTCGAAGCAATAATCGTATCGTAATGGTACGACACAAAACACACCTTCCATGGTGCGCATGTTTCTTTTGTCTGATACAGAGCGTATCTCTGTTTTCTTCGGCGACCAGAAGAAGATATTATCTCCCTTTTAATCGCGCGAGCATTTTTTGAACAGGCAGCGTATTGATAATATCTTTTTTCTCCGCCCAGCCTCTGCGCGCCTGCGCAATCCCGAATTGAAGCAGCGAGAAATGTTCCGGTGAATGCGCGTCCGAATCAATGCTCATCAAAACCCCCGCCGCGACGCACTTCCGCACATACTCGTCCTTTATATCCAGCCTGTCGGGGTACGCGTTAATTTCAAGAATCGTACCGGTGCGTTTCGCCGCACGTATGACCTCGTCGATATCGACTGCTATCCCTTCGCGCCGGTTGATGATGCGTCCCGTGAGATGAAATATGATATCGACATTCGGGTTCTCTATCGCGCGAATGACGCGCTTCGTCTGTTCGTTTTTTGAAAGCGTGAAATGGCTGTGTACCGCGGCGCCGACAACATCCAGTTTCCGGAGCACGTCATCTGCGATATCAAGCGTTCCGTCTTTCCGTATATTCACTTCCGTACCGGTAAGAATCGAGAATTTTTTGCCCGCTTTCCCATATGACCTGTTGAGCGATTCGATTTCTTTCATCTGCCGTAAAATCCCTTTTTCATCAAGACCGCCCGTCATCGCGAGCCCCCGCGTGTGGTCGGTGATGACGATATATTCAAGCCCTTCACGCTCCGCGGCTTCCGCCATCTCTTTGATTCCTACACTGCCGTCGGTCCAGTTTGTCTGCACCTGCAAATCTCCGCGCACATCATTGTACCCAATAAGTTTCGGGAGTGTCTTTTTTCTCGCCGCATCTATCTCGCCCGTCATTTCGCGAAGTTCCGGCTCTATATACGAAAGCCCGAGTGCTTTGTAAATCTCTTCTTCGGTCTTCCCCGCTACGCGCCGCGCGCCCTTGAAAAGACCATACTCGTTGAGCTTCAGCCCGCGCCGTATCGCGATTTTTCGGAGTTCAATGTTGTGCGATTTCGAGCCGGTAAAATAACAAAGCGCCGCGCCCCAGGATTCTTCGGGTATCACGCGGATATCCGCATCAATGCCGGATTTCAGGCGTACATTCGTTTTTGTAGGACCCGTGCCGAATACGTGCCCCACTTCCCGCATGGCGCAAAACCGCTCCATAACCTTCTCCGGCTTCCGTGACGTCACAAGGATATCTATATCCCCGATCGTCTCTTTCCATCGCCGGATCGAGCCCGCGACGGAAATTTTTTCCACCTCGGGAAACTGCCGTATCTCTCCTTCAAGTTTTTTCACGTATGAAAACACGGAACCCAGCGTCCTTCGCCCGCCCGCGCTGCGGAGAAACGCGATTCCTTTCGCGATTTTCTCTTCCGATTTCCTGCCAAAGCCGGGAAGTTTTGAAAGCTTCCCTTCTTTTGCCGCCCGTTCAAGGGCGTTCAAATCCCGTATTTTGAGTTTCTGCCAAAGCGTTTTAACCGTCTTCGCGCCGATACCTTCCACAGCCGTGAGCCCCAGAATATCAACGGGCATTTTTTTGCGAAGTGCCTCGTATTCTTTGAAATGCCCGCGCGTGAAAAGCTCTTTAATGTGCGACGCCATACCCTTTCCGACTCCCGGGATTGCATCAAGCGCCTTCTCCCCTCCCTCGGCGTAGACGTCGTGGACCTCATCCTTCATGCTCTCTATATTCTGTGCCGCGCGTTCGTATGCGCGCGGCTTGAATTCCACGCCTGCCATTTCATAGAGCGCCGCCATCTCGTAGAGGATATCCGCGATTTCCTTGTTTGAAAAATGGCGGTAGGGCATATGGATGGCGTTCGACGTTTAAGATTTAGGATTTAAGATTTTGATCTTCACGTCTTCAGCGCATATCCCGCGGCGGCATACGAAGAAATTGAGGGCAATGCCAATGCGCAGAATGCCGCCGTTTCTTCCATAATACCACACGAGATTCTGGAAATTTTTAAGAAAGCACGGTACACTCTGAAAAGACGGGCGTACGACAGATATTCGGGGGAACATCCGTACATGGAAGAGTATCTCACGGCATTTCTTGTAGTGGCACTGTTCGGAGTAATTGCCTTCGCTCTTCGCAAAACATATCGACACTTTGAACCGCGCCTTCCCAAGAACTTCCAGACGGAGCGGTGGAATCCCGAACGAACGCTTCCGCGCGTGTTCTTCTACAAAGGAAGTGGGGAAGGGGTCAATGACGACACGGGGTGGTATGCATATTATTATCCCGGCGGGCAGCACAGAGCATACGGCGTAGGACCATGCAAATCGTTCGATGAAGCCACGAATATCTTGTGCACTCTTACCGGGTGTGAAAACGTATGCACATTGGCTCCGTATCTGAATGCGCCAATGCCGCACTCGTACAGACGACCGGTTGAGCTCACCGTAGAAAAATTCAGGCGCACTCGCTACACCCCCGAAGTCCCTTTTGTTACCGCAATGGCGCAGTGGGGAGGCAGGCACATCCACCAATTCGGCCCCGGCGGTTAAAAATAAATCATCGCGCAAAAATCCCCGAACACTCGGGGATTTTTTATTTCGTCGAGCGAGGAGTGAAATGAAAATCTTAATTTTCATTTCGTCCGAGCCCTGCCTGCCGCAGGCAGGGCTCGGACGAAACACAGGTTCAATGCCGCGTGTGAATGTACGAGCAGAGCCCCGTCAGATGGAGCGAAACGAGTTCCGGCAATACCCCGGGGGCAACCCCCGGGGACCTCTATTAGCGACACAAAGCGTATGCTTACGACATTCTAACATTCTCGAGAATGTTAGAATGTCGTATAAATTTTTCTATGTGAAAGTTTTCTTTTGTGAACACAGACGTCCCATCACCATTTTTTCTTTTGTTCTTTTAACGTACTGTACACAAAACTTTCGGTTGAGGCGTCGCCAACCTTTGGCCGTATTATAAAGAGCCGCCTGTGTGCATTGTCATAAAACACATCATCTTGCGCTGCCCAATCGAGAACAGGAGACACAGCTTTCGGTCCAGTCATTACCACTGGTTCAAAACCCAGCACATTCTGTGTTTCTTCAGACAACAATTTAATCGAGTTCACATAGCTATCTTTATAATATCCTCCGCTGTCGGAATTTCCGCCGACTATCACCGCATCAATCGTGCCCTCTTCGCACCGTTCTTTAATTTCCCGAAGCTTCTGTTCTAGGTCATGTACAAAAATACTTTTTCGGCTTTCTGTCACCAGAAAATAATGAGGGTCCTGGTGAGTTACAAGCGACACGTTTTCTCCCGTTCTTTTATCTTTGCCCGCGACAACCAGTCCAGTGCAATTTATAAATCTTCTGGAAATCTTATCTGCGGCGTCTATCGGGGACATGACATAGGAAAACTTGCCCGCGTTTTTCATTCCTCGTTTCACAAGAGCATCCTGTTCCCCATAATAATTTATATTGAGAGGAGCCTTTTCTTCCTCTATCCCTCCGATTATCAAGACCCTTTGTTCATCGCCCGGATTGTCTCGAAATTGTTCCGGCGTCCCCACGCATGCCACAATCGGGCTTATGCCTTCTTTCAAATGTTCTGATCGCAAGACATCTTTTGACTCATGCGGCTTTTTAATCTTAAACAATTTCTCAAACATATCTAGCTATATCTTTACTTTACTTGAAGTGTATACTGCTAGCGAAAACCTTACAAATGTACAGCAATGAACCTTTTCTTCCACCCTTTTTTAAACATATCCGTGGAAATTGTTTTATTCCCCGCTCCGGCAGCAGGGTCATTGTAATAGACCGTATCACCGCGAATACCGTTTATGACCGCAAGGTGCGGTATCGGGCTCTCGGGGTCGAATTCATAGTACACGGATGCAATAACCGGCCCTTCTGCAAGGGCTTTTTTAATTTCAACAAACGCAGTGTCGGCATCCGCGCGTGAAAGATCATAGCTCGCGCCCTGAAGTCCGTACGGGCGCGCAAGAAGCGCCAAGTCTCTGTGCTTCCACCCGGCTCCCTCCGCATATGCCCCCGCAGCGATTCCCTCGCGGAGCAACGCATCAACCGAGACAGCGCCCGGTTTATATAATTCAATTATCATCGCCAAGCTCGCGATGCCGCATCCCTTCTTTCGCCACTCCGGCGCGCTGATGTCGTAAAATTGTGAATAAAAAGGAACCTCCGGAACATCGGGAACCTGTGCCTCCTCGTGCGTAGCGGCCTCGACAAGAGCATTTTGAGGCACACTACTATAGAGCTGTATATTTGGAGAAAAGCCCGGAAACGCAACAAAAGCGCCCGCTAAAAAGCCAAACAAACTGTTGGCAAATACCATGAGGATGAATCTACACTACGAAAACCCCTCTTGCAAGCTCCCACACTAACATTGGCGTTGTTTTACTTTGCCTTTTGATTTTCGAAAAGAATCTCGATTGAGCGACAGCTTTGATTATCACGGCTATAGTCAATGGTAAAACACAAAGTGATGCCAATGTTAGTGTGGGGGCAAGCCGATCGCCATACGCACAAAATCGTCGATTAATCCCGCACGATAACGCGCGTGCCGACATCCGCCCATGCGTAGAGCTTCTCGGCGGTCGCCGGACGCAAGTTCACACACCCGTTTGATGACGGTTTCCCAAAATTCTCATGCCAATATGTCCCGTGAATTACCGCGCCTTCGTGCGTGAAATACAAATTCCATGGCACCCCCGGAAGGTCGTAGAATTTTTCGCTAATGCCCGGTATGGGTCCTTGCATGTAGCGGCTCGGGGTCTTCTTAAACACAGTGAAAACACCGCGCGGCGTCGGTGTAAGCTCAATACCCGTTGAAATCGGCTCCTCCATAAAAAGCTCATCGCCCTCGTAGGCGTAGAGCGTCTGCTCGGAACGGTCTACGATAATACGCTTCGTGCTCGCAGAGAGCACCCTGTCTATAAGGTCTCGATTCCCTTCATTGAGAAGCACGCGCACATAGTCGGCGGCAACATACCAATCGCCCGCTATGCGCTCGGGGTAGCGGAGCCATTCATCAAAAATAATTTTGTACCATGTGTGCCCATTCTGTTCGACTTTTCCGCCGACCTTGAGCACGATGCCGTTCCGCAATTGCGTGACCACCGGATACTCCTCGCCGGGGCCGGAGCGAACGTTGAGGCATGCGCCATTAAAGTACGGCCCGCATCCGTCTACAACTTCTATGTATTCAAAAAGAACTTTTTCAATGGGAATGATTACCGCTTCTTCCCCTTCATGCTTCGGAGCGGCGATGAACGCCTCCTCTCCTCGAAGATAGTGACCGGCAGGCGCAGGTTTCTGTCCCGCAAACGGACCGAACTGAAAAACCGCCATGATAAGGAACGCAAACAATACGAGAAGCGCCCCTCGCAGAGAGCCTACGACGCGCTCGTGATGTTCGATCGGTACTTCCATACATCAAGTATAAAGATTTGCTACACGTTTGTGAAATCAACCTTCGCGCACCCAGTAATTGACACCGATATCCGAAACGACTACTATACAAACAGGAGAAAAAGGACGGAACCGATGCGAAAAATCCTCGTCTTGTTGTCGCTTTTCGCGTTTGTGTCGTTAAGCTCTTTTGCGCACGCAAATCATATCAAAGCTCCAACCATCCCCGTCGTGACGCCAGATAATCCGGATATCATGTCGGTATCCAAGAAAGCACTGCCACTGTCATGCGGTACGCTCGTGGAAAAGATGATACACGACACCGCTAAGATAGAGTTGTGGGTCATCAACACATGGGCGGGCGCTGCACATCCGTTTATCATCATGCGAATGTACCGAGTAAACGAAGAAGTGAAATTTGATAGCTGGCTCGACCGCAACAGCGACGGGCATCCGGACGAATACTTCGATACTGTGGAAGCCGCAGAGAGCTTCCAGAAAAAATACCCTACTCAGTGCGACGCAGTGACGAAGTGATTTTCCCAAAACCCCATCAGGGGTTTTTCTTTTGCCGCAACAAATACAGTGTGAAAAAAATCGCGGCAGTACACATAAAGAGCGATGCCACGAAGACGGGTGTCTCGGGCGTTGTCCCCGCTGCGACTATGCCGGATAAAAGCGCCGGGAAGACCTGCGCAAGGGATTGGACGCTCGCGTTGAGTCCTAAAACTTCCCCTTGTATGGCGGCGCCCGCGGAGCGGCTGATAAGCCCCGTCATGTTCGCAAAGGTGAGCCCGTTCGCCATGGCAAAGAACGGCGCAACAAGCAAAAGCTGCCACCATTCCGTGACGGAGAAAAACACAAGGAGCGCTCCCGCCGCGGCAAATATGCTCACCCGCAACACTTGTTTCTCGCTGAATCTCCGCGCGACAAACCGGGTCACGATTGCCTGCGTGATGATTATCCAAATACCGACATACGCGAAGAAATTCCCGATAGCGCCCTGCGTGAATTGAAATCTGTCGATAAGAAACACGCCGAAGAACGTCATATAAAACGTGAATCCGAAGAAATAAATAAAATTAGTCAGGTACAGCGGCATGAGTTCGCGCATCTCAAAGGCGCGGATGATGTTCCGGATGGAACGCACCCAGTCAATGGGAGCATCGGTACGCGGGGCGCGGTGTGTCTCGGGCGCGAGAGCCAAAAGAACAAGGAGATTAATGAAGCTCACCGCAGCCGCGACCCAAAACGGCGTTGAGGCGGTAAACCATGAAACGTACGAGGAGTCGGATAGCACACCGCCAAAAAACGGCCCGACGATGAATCCCACGCCGAACATGGCGCCGATAAGACCGAAGCTCTGTGCGCGTTCTTCCGGCTTCGTCACATCGGCAATCGCCGCCTGCGCGATGGATATGCTGCCGCCCGCAATGCCTGCGATAGCGCGCGCGACAAAAAGCATAAGAATACTTTTCATGGCGACACCGACCGCGAAGAGTACGTATCCGAACGAAGCCGAGAGAAGGGTGAGCGCCCATAATTTCTTCCTTCCGTAGCGATCGGAAAGTTCTCCCAATATCGGCGCCGCGAAAAAAATACAAAGCGGAAATACAGCCGCCAAAATACCCAGGAGCGTGTATCCGTACGATGCGGGCGTATCAGGAGGCAGAAGATAGAGCGGCGATAGAGGATTGGCAAGGAGATGCGGAATGACGGGAATCAAAATGCCGAACCCCAGAGAGTCGAGCAAGACGGTGAATAACACCGCCGGAAGCGGTTTTGCGCTGAAGAGATGCTTCATCATTTAATGCCCTCCGCCACTTTCCGTCTCTCCTTTAAATATCGAAGGGTCCGCTTCCCCGGTGACCTCCAACACTCCCCACGCGCCACGGTCAAGGCGCGAGAGTGCATGGTCGACGAGAATGTATTTGCCCGGATACTCTGCGCGGAACTCAACCATGGCGGCGCCACCCGCGGGAATGAGCGTGGTCTGTACGCTCTCTGCAGGCGGACTTACGATATCACCCTCTCGAAATACGCGGTCAAAAATTTCACCGATAACATGAAAACTTGAAATGAGATTCACACCGCCGTTCCCCACATACATCCGGACGGTGTCGCCGACCTTGGCATTCATCTTTCCCATGAGCGCTCCGGTGCGTCCGTTGAAAACAACGTATTGCGGCTTTCCATCAAGCATCGCTTCCGCGTCAAAGAGTTGAAGACCCGGGCGACCGAGCGCGCCTGCGCTGTAAAATTCACCCTGTACGACATACAGCTCGTGGTCGACGGGCGGCAATCCTCCTTTCGGTTCAACCAGTATGAGCCCGTACATGCCATGCGCCATGTGATTCGCTACATTCGGATATGCGCAATGGTAAATGAAAATACCCGGATTGAGCGCTTTGAACGTTATCGTCTTACTCTCACCGGGAGCGACCATGGTCGCCGCGGCGCCTCCCCCCGGCCCTGTGACCGCATGTAAATCGATGGAATGATGATGCAAACTCGTCGGGTCATTGCGGAGAGTCAGCGTCACAGTGTCCCCTTCGCGCACGCGGAGGAAAGGCCCCGGCACTGTGCCGCCGAACGTCCAATAATTGAGGGTAACGCCGGGAGCCATTTCGGCGAGAACTTCTTTTGCCGCAATATCTATCTCGACGTCGGCGGGTCCTCGGCGCTGAAGCGGCGGCGGAATATCTCCGGGGTCGCGGGCGATGTCGGAAACTCGTTCAAAGCCGTTAAAATTCCTGATAAATGCCCATACATTTTTGAATGGAAGCACGGGGCTGTCCGCGGGTCCGTATGTTTTGACGAAAAACGGATATTCAAACGCGCGCGGCAGGCCGTTCGGTACATAAAACACGACTGATGCGCCGATAAGCACGGCGACAAGCGCAAGCGTGATGGAGCGCGAGTGGAGTTTCCGCAGGACGAGATACAGAAACACCGCCGCAAACGCATAGGCGACAAAGAGTCCGATTGCCTGCACAGTGTAGTGCCAGAAATATGGAATAGTCTCAAACATACGATAAGTATATCAAAAAACAGGCCCGATTATACACCGCCACTACCTCTCCGCCTTGGTTTTTGAGATACACCGCACGCACATGGCCTGCTCTTCCCTGGTCTTTATGTATTTGTTGCCGCACGTACACAAAAGTATCGCCGATTTATTCGGTTTATCTATCCACCTCCCGTCTTTCATGAAATTTTTTCCCATAGAAAACTATGTGCGAAATTAATCGATGAACGTCAGCGCGTTGCCACTCTGCCCGGCTCTGCCTGTTCTGCCGATACGGTGAATATAATCATCGTACGTGCCGGGTATATCGTAATTAATGACGTGAGAGACCTTTGGAATATCGAGTCCTCGCGCCGCGACATCCGTCGCCACAAGTATCCGGACAGTGCCCTGCTTAAACGCAGAAAGGGCGCGCTGGCGCTTACCTTGCGTCTTGTTGCCATGGATGGACGCAGCCTTAAAACCCTGCGCGACAAGCATTTTAGAAAGCTTCTCCACGCCGTGCTTCGTGCGTCCGAAAATGAGTACTTTATCGAATTCCGGCTTCACGAGGAGGTCGTGAAGAACGTCAATTTTGTTTCTGCCGGCGAGCCGCACAACATCCTGGTTCACTGTTCTCGCCGTATCACCCGTCTTCACTGAAATACGAACGGGGTCTTTCAAGAAATCACCGATGAGTTTTTCTATCTCACGCGACAAAGTTGCCGAGAAAAAGAGCGTGTGCCGCTCCCGAGGCATCTGGGAGACTATCGAGCGGATATCGCCGATGAATCCCATGTCGAGCATCCTGTCTGCTTCATCAAGAACGAGCGTTTTGAAATGCGAAAGATTAAGCGAGCGGCGCTGGACGACATCCTTCAGGCGCCCGGGAGTGCCGATGACGAAATGCGGATTATTGCGAAGCGCGCGGATTTGCGCATTGATGTTCGCGCCGCCGACGACGCATGCGGAATGCACGCCCGAGCCATGCGAGAAGCCCCGATATTCCTCGTCTATCTGCACGGCAAGTTCGCGTGTCGGCACAATAATAAGAACGCGCTCCGTACGCAGCTTCACTGCCTTATCAAGAAGCGGAATAAGAAATGCGCCCGTCTTTCCGGTACCGGTATTGGCAATCCCGACAATATCCCGCCCGCGCAATATGTGCGGGATGGACTGGTCCTGTATCGGCGTCGGGGTCGCGTATCCCTTTTTGGCGATATTCTGCTTTATCAAAAGATGCACTTCGAAATCACTGAATCGATATTCAGGTACGTACTCTTTCATTCCTTCCTGCGGCTCTGCTTTATTGATAAAGCGCGAAACATCGATATGCCCGCCGCCTCCGGTGTACCCACCGCGACGGGCCCCATGATTGCCGGGGCGTCCACGAAAAGGAAAGCGTCGTCCGGGCTGGCGGCCGCGTGAAGGTGTCCGTCCGCCTCCACGGGAAGAACTGGTGTGTTTGTGATATGTGTTCATTTTTAATATGCCGCGTATGCGGGAGTCTCCGCCTGATGGCGGATTATGATATCAAACTATCTCGAGAGAGGTTCACCCTGAAGATACAAGGGGCCTTGGAGTCTCCCAAGACAAAAAACCAATATGCATGAGAACGTTAGATACGCTGAATCATAACAAAGGATGCATTGTTTGTCAATGCATTGCGTGCCATGCCGCAAAATCAAGACCAGTAACCCCGCCTCACTTCGAAATATCGAGACGCCAAAATTCTCGTGCTCGTGCCATGCCGCCATCCTCTTGTCCGAATTCAATCTCATTCCCGATATCCTGCTTCTTAAATCCCAGCCGGGAAGGTATCGCATCGTAAAGCAGTTTCGCTTTAGTTGGCTTCAAGAGACCAATGTATTTCTGCAGCATGCTTTCCGCTGTGGGCATCAAAATCATATCCGTTCCCGTACTCTTTCCGAGTCGCTGTATGTCTTCCAGTAATCGCTCTGGATATGTAGGCAAAGCCGCTGCGCCCTGGCACGTGGCGCATCGCTCTTGTTCTTTTTTCGTCTTCTGAATCACTCCTTTCCCGCCGCACTCGCCGCACGGTCTGAAAAATTCTTCTTTGAGTTTTTTATTCTTCGTTTTTTGCAAAATATCTGATTGGATCTCCTCAAGAAGCCAAACTTTCCTGCCGTCAGGCAAGTGCCGGATATCGACTAACCCCCACCACATCATGTCGATATGCTCATCCTGCCTGAAATGATGAACGAACTGCAGATTTTTCTCGTCGTCCTCTGAGATATCGTACTTTTTCCGCAATGTATCCTTGTCCCCTTTTTCAATGACAAAAAATCTCGTCCCTTCGCCAATCGGAACATCGGAGAATATGTCGCTTAAGCGTACGGCTAACTCCTCGCGCCCAACCACGGGAAGAAGCATATTAACTTCCATCTCCGCAAGGGCACGCCGCGCGAAATGCCGCACTTCGGGATTATCATCGCCTTCAAACTTTGCGAGCAACGCTTCATTGCCGAGCTGCTTTGCGCGCGTCGCCACTTCATACCGCACAAAAGGAGACGGGTCCGAAGAGAACTGCTCCAGTATATCGGGCGTCGATTCGGCGACAAGCAGTTTCAAGAAGTTTTCGGTAATTTCGTGTTGAGATTCTCTTCCCTCATCGGCGGAGATTAAACCTTGTTCAACACGGGCTTTTGCCAAAGCTCGGTTCTCAATATATTTAGCGCGCCATTCTTTTCTCCATCGTTCGGCGGCCTCATATTCTCCTGTCGCTTGAGCGCACTGCAATAATTCCCGACGTACAAGAAAATCAGACTCTGCTTTTATCTCTTCTGCCAAGGCGTCTCTGTATTCCTGGCGTTCTGGGTTTATTTTTGGCTTGTGTGTCTCCATAGTTGAGCCCTACAGTCTTAATCCCTAAACTCTACGGTCTTCAAGAGCTTTTGAAAATCATCTCGTATGGCATCCTCCGGTGTGATATACATGACCACAAATGATGCCATGTAATCATCATAAGAAACGGCGACGTTGTCGGCGCGATATATTTAAATGCTGGCTGTCACTATTTTCTCTCAGAGTGTTAACCAAAAAGCGCCGTTGGCGCTTTTTGGTTAACTAGTTTTCGTCTTGAAGTGAGATCTCATAAACACCTCTTTTTGTTCTTCATTTGCTTTTCGCGCTGCCTCTCTTAAAATTTTTTCCTTTTCCCTCTCTGAGGTACTCAAAAAGAAACCCGAAAAGCGGCCGGGTTTTGCTTTTTGCTCCGTTTTCTTAAACAAATTAAGAAGTTTCATAGGCACTTTTCCAGTTCTTCTCTAGAATAGCGTTCTGCTAAATGATTGTCAACTTGCCCGTCAGGCCTTATTTTGATAATGCTTTCCACAGTATTTTTCTCAAAATCCTTCTTTACAAGAAATACTGTCACTTTTTTGCGAAATTCGTGCGATATCCGATTTACTGTTTCTTTCGCACTTAAGAATTGTTCAATAAATACCACTTTCGGGATATTTCTGCCTTCTGCCACCTCTCTTGCCGTCGTGCATTTTCTCCACGACCAATGAGATTGCTCCCTGAAACAAGTGTGAGTTGTTGCCAGTATAGCCCGGGATAAGCCGTCGTATTTCATCACTATCAATGCGCACCACGCGCCTCTCTTGATCCGCTTCCAGGATTTCAATCAAACTTTTTGAAAACTCGGTTTTACCAGCACCTGGCGACCCAGCCATAAAAACAGAAACGGGGGTGATCTCCGGCTCGTACTTTGCAGGATCGGTTAATTCTTCAGCGATGCGAACCTTGTTTTTCTTTGCAAATTCAATCGCTTGTATACAAATTTCCTCATCGGTCATATGCATATGTTACCCCGAAAATGCTTCGTGTAAAATCGACTGCTTGAGCGCTATGGCCCTAATCCCTGAATTCTACCTTTTTAGGAGCTCTTTAAAATCGTTTCGTATCGTGTCCTCCGGAGCACGATGTATTCAAATGGTATTAAATGGTAGCTGTCCCTATTTTCTCCCAATAATGAGAAGCATCGACAAAACCCGAGAGGCAAAAGTTCCGTTCGTTTGATAGTATACTAGTACCAGTATGAGAAACTTCTTTATTACATCAAGCGAGGAGCGAGATGAAAACTCGTTTTCATTTCGTCCGAGCGAAGATGTAACACAGGTTAATACCGCCCCGTCGCTCGCGAGCGACGGGGCGTCTGCACGAGCAGAGCGAGCTCCCTTAATACCTCGGAGCTTGCCTGTCTGCGCAGGCAGGCTCCGAGGAACCTTTATTCTTCCTGTATTGATTGCCGTCTTTTTTATTTCCCCCTTCGGCGCAGATGCCGCGGTACGTTCTCTCACCGTCGGCATGTCGGGGGCGGATGTCACCGAGCTCCAAAAAGCGCTCATTGATACGGGGCACCTCCCGAAAGGAAAAGCAACCGGCTACTTCGGGCCCTTGACCGAAACCGCCCTCAAGAAATTCCAGTGCGATAAAAAAATAATCTGCACGGGCGCCGCGTTCGAGGGCTACGGCATCTATGGGCCGCGTACCCGCACCGCCCTCGGCGGCGCGGGTGGCTACACGGCGCCGCGCGCGACCGTGTACTTGAATGGCAAACCGCGCACCGGGCCCGCGACGGAAAAATTTGAAATATCCGGCTGGATTCCTTACTGGCGCACCGCAACCGGCACGGCAGACGTTCTGCCGCATCTCTCGAAGCTCACAGCCGTGATGCCGTTCGCGTATTCCGTAAAGTCCGACGGCACGCTCGCCGACACCGCGCGCCTCTCCGAGGAACCGTGGACATCCTTCATCGCCGAAGCGAAGAGGCAAAAAGTACGCGTCATCCCCTCAGTCATGTGGGGAAACGGCGAGAGCATCCACCGTATCCTCTCCGACACGAAGAAACGCATCGCCCTCGAAGACGAAATCGCCGCGCTCGTCGTGAAGAATAATTTCGACGGCATCGACATTGACTTCGAAGCGAAGAAGCACGAGACGATGGACTACTTCTCGACCTTCCTCAAGGGGCTCTACCAGCGCATTGGAAAGAAGTGGGTCTACTGCACCATCGAGTCGCGGACGCCGCTCGATGAGCGCTACAGTCCCGGCGCAAAGATTCCCGCGGATGCCGATGACGTCGCGAATGACTTTATCGAGATGGCGAAGTACTGCGACCGCGTCGAAATCATGGCGTACGACCAGGGCACCGTCTCGGTGCGCTTGAACACCGCGCGCACCGCGCCCTACGCCCCCGTCGCCGACCCCGGCTGGGTTGAGAACCTCATCACGCTTGCCGCGCAGACAATACCGAAGAATAAGCTCATCCTCGGCATTCCGACGTACGGCTACGAGTACGCCGTGACGCCGCTCGGGGGCGGCTCGTACCGCTACAAGGTGCTCTGGCCGTTCAATCCGCGCTACGCGACCGACATCGCCGCAAAGCTTGCTGTCACGCCGACGCGCTCAAGCGCGGGCGAGCTCGCCTTCACTTACCACCCCGACTCCCTCCCCGCGCCGACAGGCGACGACGCGACGCAAGTTCAGCAGGTTTCAGTGGAGACCACAACGGTTGCGCAGAACGCGAACTCCGCGCTCAATTCGGGCAAGCCCTTCAACTACGTGACGTGGAGCGACGCCGACGCCATCGCCGACAAAGTCGCCCTCGCACGCAAACTCGGCATCCGCGGCGTCGCCGTCTTTAAATTCGACGGCGGCCAGGACCCGAAGATGTGGGAGGTGTTGAAATAAAACACTTAAAAACACTCTCGCCTGAGACACTATAAAAAGGGTTAGGAAAGTGTCTTGTGTGACAAGCACCCGCTCAAACGAGCGGGTTTTTCTGCAGTTAACGTATTCCCGTGTCAAAAACTATTGTCACTTCAGTTGTTTCGTTAGCCACCACATTGACCAAGCGCCCCTGTATGCCCAGTCCTTTCGGCTCTGACCATGTAATGTAGTATTCCCCCGCAGGAAGCGTTACTGAAAAACTGCCGTCTTGCTGTGTTCCAAATCGCGTGAACTCAACAGTACCCATTGCGTTTTGGACAATAAAGTCGCCGAATATCGGCTTGTCGGTGCACTCTGAGTCGGGTAGGTCGCGTAAGACGGGACAGGTTGGTCCGAACAAAATCGCGCCGGTTATCTTCCCCAACCCCTGCGCCGTTATGCCATTTATTATTTCATCAACCGAAAGATTGAGACCCAGCCGACCGCGAATATTTTCAAAAAGTATCTGGTGACCTTCTTTTGAAATTGCTTCTTCTGCAGATGAACTGATATCGTTTCGGGTCCGGACAAACTCAAGCTCACTGTTGGTATATGCATACACTCCTTCTCTGGTTTTTACTCTATCAAAATCCGCCTCCAGTAATCCTGGAAACGCCCGCAAGTAAATATCGGCGCTGAATCCTTCAATCGGCTGTCCGATATTTTCCACGACGTAACTTTGGATTTTTTCCGTAAAGTCAGTTGCTTCTCCCACTTGCGGTTGCACCAAAAGCGCGTCGCCTCGTTGCCACCAGTAAATTCCTCCTGCGGCGACGATAAAGACAAGAACGATGAGAGGTATGAATATTTTCTTTCCTTTCATATTAAATTGCAGATGGCGGAGAAAGATGACAAAACCATGTGCCCTTACCGATTCCGAACATATGGAAAATGGTGTCAGGTACCTTTTTACTTTTAAAATTTCTAACTGCGGCGCATAAAAATCTCACTTGCTCAGGACACTGAATTTTTATAGTCACTTCGTTCCTTAAAAACTTTATCCTTCGGCTCAAAACTGGGGGGGAAGGAATCGAACCTTCATACCGGCTTCCAAAGAGCCGTGTCCTACCGTTAGACGACCCCCCAATGATTACAGATACCGTTAATCCATCCGGTAATTTTTCTATTTAACTTCGCACTTCGTTTAACGCGAACTCTTAAAACGCCATGGTATTCTTGTCCGATATTCGTACGATTAGTGGATGGCTTGTGACGCTTTAGGTATACTCTAATATCTTTTTCGTCGCGGGTCAAAATATGAGACCACCATGCTCGGGCTTTTTTAGCATCCGACGTTTCGTGAATGTACAACTCAAACGAAATATCCTCTCGGGGTATTTTTATGACATCCTGCAACCATGTCATAAAAATCTCAATCATCCGCGAATCAGAATTGCTGAATTGTGTTTGCTGAGCAACATTGCTAATTTTTTGCTTTGAACCCTCAGCCCAATAAAGCGCACTGCCAATAAGCCACAATTCCCGTTTTGAGATTGCGCCGATTTCTTTTTCCGCTTGATTCAGGATAGCCCTTGTCTCCTCAACGCGTTGCCGCCTGCGCGCCTCTCCCCCACGAAAAGACGCTTCACGCTTCTTCTGTGTCAGTCTTTGTTTTTGTTTTTGAGCAATACCAACCTCACGCAACCAAAGAGACAATGTTGATTTTGCAACAGGTATTTGAGCTAAAATTTCCGAATAAGTCCTGCCTTTTCTCCGCAGTTTAATCGCCCGTTCTCGTTCTTTTTGTTTCGTAATCATTTGAACAGAGATTATATGTTTTAGTATACATAACCTCTGTTCGATGTTCAACACTGGACAGAACCGTGTTTAACTTTCCGTCAGTTTTTGGAAATGCGGTTTGCGTAGTACACTGGCACGACCTTGAGCCCCAGGATGAGCGCGAAGATGATGGCAAACCCGCACATGATGGAAGGAATCGTCTTCGGCGCAAGGCCCATCGTCATATATGCGAGTGCCATAGGCAGAAGGAACGATAAATAGCCAACAAGGAACCACAAAAGCGCGTCGTTTTTCTCGTGCGTTTTTTTCAGAGAATGTAAAAATTTTAAAGCAACTCCCGCCGCCGCAAACAAGAAGCCAAAGTAATACACGCTAAAGAGCCACGAGAGTTTTTGCGCGGTGTGGAAGATGACGTAATTCCCTGTGCAGACGGGCTCCGTGATACTGTTCGGCGCGAAGATGAAATACAAACTAAAGAGAAATGCGAGCGCATATCCGAACTTCAGGATGCGGTTCTTCCCCGTAATAAGCGAAACGAGGTGATACCCCAAGACGGGCAGGAACGTAATGGCGACAAACCCGATTTCCGACCAGAAAAATTCGTTCACACCCGTGCATATATGATATTCGGCGGTTTGGAACACGGCGAGAAGCACAAGTATGGCGCCCGCCAACCTGCCGAAGAGACCGGAACCATACCGGACAAAGGTATAGACGGCGAGCGCGCTTTCAAAAAGAATCGTCGCGAGCATCACTTCGGGCGTGAAGCAGTGGAAAACGGACTTGTCTTTAAAGAACTTGAATCCGCGCATCTCAAGGATTTAGGCTTTCTTCAGGAGTTTTATGACTGCAAGTTCGAGCGGAAGCTCCGGTATGTGCGCGCGACCTATTGCGGTATACGCATCAAGTATTTCAACGAGCGTCTGGGAATTGATGGATGCCCCCGCGCTTCCGGCGTATCGTTCAAAGAACTGTATCTCGTCACTGGAGAACTCTCCGCGAAGTTCGTCTTTCATTTTCGGAGAAAACCGGAACAAAAGAATTGTCCGCATCGCTTCAAGGATGAGTTTGAGGAACAGTTTGAAGTTAAGATTCTGTTCCGTCGCCGTCCGGATGACTCCGAGCACAGATTCAAGCTTCCCCTCTGCGAGCGCCGCGATGAAATCTTCCACGAGCGCGGATGAAGGCGCCGCAGTGATTTTCTCCGCACCCTCCCGTGTCACTGTGCCGGTAGTCCCCGAAAGCACAAGCTGGAGAACACCCTGCGTATCACGGAACGAGCCGTCTCCCAAAAGTGCGATAAGATCTGCAGCGCCGGGCTCGATGGCGCGCCCTTCCTTGCGTGCGATTTCCTCGACGACCTTTTTTAAAATGACGCGGGATGGTTTTTTAAAGGTAAACGTCTGACACCGCGAGACGACAGTCTCCGGCACTTTCTCAATCTCCGTCGTCGCAAGCATGAAAACGACGTGCTTCGGCGGCTCCTCTAAAGTCTTCAAAAACGCGTTGAATGCGTCTTTCGAGAGCATGTGCACCTCGTCAATGATGTATGCCTTGTACGGTGAGCGGAACGGGAGCGAACGCACACCCTCACGAAGCTCGCGCACGTCGTCAATCCCGCGGTTTGACGCCGCATCGATCTCATAGATATCTTCCGGCGCGCAACCCAATTCGCGCGCCACGATACGCGCGATTGAAGTCTTTCCGGTGCCGCGCGAACCGAAGAAAAGATATGCGTGCGCGATAGCGCCGGATTTCAATGATTTCTCCAGAACTTCAATGATATGATCCTGCCCCACGACGTCTGCAAACGCCTGCGGGCGGTATTTTCTGTACAGCGCGAGCTCTCCCATAGTGATTTCTTTTTATTATAGTCATTGTAACACAGCAAGCCGCACACCATACAAGGCCGCTGTGTTTGCTTCGAAGCGCCGACCCGGACTCCTACGCCTCTGCATATGGCCGCAATCGGCTGGGAATGTAAAACTATTGACAAACAAAACTAGTAGGTTATTATCTTGCGAGATTCGACATACAAAAATTCCACGGAGGAATTATGAAGCAGGTATTTGACACGTCTGCCGCAGTCTTGCGACGAAAAAAGATTACCCCGATCACTCTCTCGAAGATCGCCGGATTTAAACAATCGAACATCCACCGCTCTCATCCGCTTTATGGAGCATTCGAGGCACACAGCATCGAGACGATCAAAAGAATCGTGTATTTCTGGAGACACGGTGATTCGATAAAAGTCATGGGTGAAAAAGCGCATATGTCGGCGGATTCCGTGCGAGAGATCGTGAACGCGATCATGGTCCTTCAGGAGACAGGCGGGCGAGCACACTCTACGGTGCGGCCCGAGAATCTCACGCGCTCCGGAGTCAGACACTGCATCAGATGTCGTTATGATTTCTGGAGTCCGGATAAGCGGCAAATCCATACATGTGATCCGTGCAATACCAGTGAGACCGATATCGTAAACCATGGGTTTGGCATAGGCCAAATACACAGCCGCCTCTTTTAGGGGCGGTTTTTTTATTAAAAAACGCGCACTGTGTTGTGCGCGTCATGTATCGTGGATGAATTATGATTTTTCCGATGTCTGGTCAGGTTTCTTCTGTCGCACCCGCCTCGCAGTCGATGATGGCGGAAAATCTTCCGGAACGCCGAAAACCGCTTTATGAAGCCCCTCAAGCCATCTCGAAACCATTGCGTCGAGACGCGGGAGTAACGCCGCATAGAGTACAACCGTGGTGACCCCGATACCTCCAAAGCTTGCTGCAAAGAACGCGAGATACTGAAAAGAAGCGGGCCATCGGGAAACGTCGCTCGGCGCCGCGATCAAGACGAGTGCAAGCGGCGCAAGAGAAAAAGCAAGAACTCGCATGACGTTCTTTTTCTTCTCCTGCGACACCTGTTGGTCCCGGAAGAAAGAGGCAAGCAGGTATGCGAAGAAAAAGGCAAAAAATATCAGCGTGCCTGCGATCACATATACCATGAGGCGCTCCTTAAGCCGCACAATCTCCGGATACTATGCCATATTCCCTATTTTAAAGAAAGAGCGGCGCGCACCCGAGTAAGTGGGTACGCGCCGCCAAATGAACTCACTCAGGTGGATCGAGTTGCGTCTTTTGCCGAATATGCCGACCGGGTAGTTTGAACGACCTAGCCACGAATCTGAACAAGTTGAGTAGGCCGAGCTCGCATCCCACACCAAGCACGATGTAGAAGACTAGGGCGAGCGCGGAGAAGGAAACTGGATGACTCGTAACAGAGGAGCTGGCGAGAAGTGGGAGCGCCGCAATTACGGCACTTGCCCACCACGAGAATCCGTCCTTTCCGTCCATAAGAAGGATGACGGTCCCAAAGAAAGACAGGAAGACCAGAACAAACAGCGGAATCTCAAACGACCCTTCGAACATGGCTACCTCATTGTGAAGTCTGCTCGACATTATACCACAGACCGGATGATTTAGGAAGATGGGAACTGTCCCACAATTTTGGAGACCTCCGTCGCGTCCTCCGCCGCCATGAGCTTCTCCCGGAGCTCGCGCGCGCCAGAAAAACCGGAGACGTACGCTTTGTAGTGTTTTTTCATAACGGAAAAATTTTTCGTCCGCCCCAATAATTTTTCAAATAACTTCGTGTGCTCCACCATAATTTCCAATTTCTTCTTAATCAACCCTTCTGTATTTCTATTCCAATGTTCTTGAGAACATTGGAATAGAAATGGATTGCCGAAAATCGCCCTGCCAAGCATCACCCCGTCACAGCCGAACTCGAGCGCTTTCTTTCTTGCGTCCGCGATATTCAAGACGTCTCCGTTTCCAAGGATGAGTGTTCGCGATTTCATGGCATTTCGTATGGCGACAGCCCGTCGGACAGCATCCCACCGCGCCGGAACTTTGGACATTTCTTTCCGCGTCCGCGCGTGGATGGTGATAGCCGCCGGTTCCGCAGAGAGAAGTTTTGGAAGCCATGTCTCAAGCTCGTCTTTGTTGTACCCGATGCGCGTCTTCACGGAGACCGGTATTTTTTTGCCAGCGGATTCCGCACCGCGTTTTGCGGCACAGATAATTTCAAGCGCCCGCTCGGGATTCTTCATGTGCGCCGCGCCTGCGCCCTGTTTTTCGATGCTCCGGTCTGGGCATCCCATATTAATATCAACGCCATCAAACCCGAGCTTCACCGCAAGAGCAGCCGCTTTCTCCATCATCTCCGGATGCGCGGTGAAAAATTGCGCAACAATAGGCCGCTCCCCTTCGCTGTAGAGCAAGTCTTTTTTGAGTTTTGCTTTGCCTTTTTTATCCGCGAGAAAAAGCCCGTCGGCGGAAACGAATTCAGTCCACATCACGTCTGGTTTCCCATACTTCGCAATGATGCGCCGAAATGCGGCGTCAGTGACATCCGCCATAGGCGCGAGTGCGAAAATCGGCCTATTAAGTTTTTTCCAGAACCCGAACTCTGTATCCATATGCGCGCGCCGGTTTAGTGGAAGCGATAATAGACTTTGTCGGGAAATCTCATGTCGATATATTCAAGAGACGGATACCCTCCTTTTTTCTCCCGCTTCTTGAACAATTCAGTGTCGAGAGTTGCAGTGAGATTGTCGAATAAGACGTCGAAATCTTGACCGCGCCTGAACATGATTTTCCCGCCGCCGGGCAGAAGAAATTCATACTCATTTGTGCCATCTGTCACGAATGCATACGGATTGAGACCGACATCGCGGAGCGAGTTTTTGAACATGATAACGCGATCGAACTCCCCTCCCGGAAGATACATCCTTCCGGCTGGTCCGTCCCCAGACGGTTCCTCCGGTGAACCCGGTATGCTTCCGGAGGGTCCGTAGAATTCAAAATACACAGTTCCCGAAAACTCGGGTGCCGGAGTGAAGATAAGACCTTCAAGATCGAGGAAATAGCAGCCGCCGTGCGCTCTGTCCTCCGCCGATTCGGGAGCCGCTTCGCGTACAGGAATTTTCTCACACCACAGGTAATACGGTTTTCTCTCCTCCACTTTTACTGCAAGTGCGTCCAAAGATTCCCGAGAAACAGATACGGTTTTAAATTCTTTGAATGCGCCGAGCAAATCGCTCTCTATCCGCCCCGGGCTCACGAGAAAAATATTCGCGCGTGCGAAAAGACCCGCGTAGCGTCCCGTGAGACTCCCTTCCACCCGCTCGCGTATGTCGTCTTCGGAGACCATCGCCGATCCTTCAACGCGAATCGTGCCCACGACAACTTCGGGCAATCCTGACGCCCACGCAAGAAGCCCTGCGAGCGCCAGAGAGCACGCCACTGCAGACCCTGCCCAAAGGAAAAACGCCTTCCTTCTTCTTTCTGCAAGGCGCGAAGGCCTGAATGGTCTCTTTTTTGCGGGAAGCATCCGTTGTTAAGAAATTGGTTTCTTGATAACTTCTTTTCCGACGTATGGCTGGAGTGCAGGCGGTATCGCGATAGACCCGTCTTCGTTCTGGTTATTCTCTATGAGCGAAATGAGAATGCGTGGCGTTGCAAGCGCAGTGTTATTGAGCGAGTGTGCAAACTTAAGCGCTCCGTCGTCTCGATATCGTATGTTAAGGCGCCGCGTCTGGAAATCGTGAAAATATGACGACGAGTGCGTCTCTCTGTATCTGTTCTCTGACGGAACCCACGCTTCAATATCGTATTTTTTGACCTGCCCAAGCCCCAAATCTCCGCCGCAGTTCACGACAACATGATACGGGATGCCGAGCTCCTGCATGAGCCCTTCCGCATTCGCGGTGAGCTCTTCATGGTACTTTACTGATTCCTCGTGGTTTGCTTCGCAGAGCACAACTTGCTCGAATTTGAAAAATTCATGAACGCGCATGATTCCTCTCGTGTCTTTTCCGTGCGCGCCGGCTTCGCGGCGAAAACACGGCGAGAATGCAAAGAACTTAATGGGGAGCTTTTCTTTCGGGACCGTCTCGTCCATGTAGTACGCCATCGTCGGGACCTCCGACGTGCCGACCATGTAGCTCTCATCCTGCGTTTTGTACAGATCCTCCTCTCCTTGCGGCAGATATCCCGTCCCGTAGAGCGTCTCTTTCTTTACCAACGACGGCGTAAGAAGCGGCGCGAATCCTTCTTTCTTGGACATGCGATCGAAAACAAATTGCCAGATAGCAAAATTCAGGCGCACGCCGTCATTTTTCAAAAAATATCCCCTGAAACCCGCAACTTTTGCGCCGCGCTCAAAATCCACCATGTCGAGCGCTTCCATGATATCGACGTGGCTTTTAGGTT
>CAZNJQ010000007.1:0-18447 GCA_964573545.1 uncultured Candidatus Saccharibacteria bacterium
TCATCTTGCGCAAGCTCCGCAGGGCGGATAAACGGCACTTCAGCGCCATATTCACGAGCGATAGAAGCGATTTTTTCGTCATCTGTTGTCACAATTACTCGCTCAACGAGTTTGCTTTTCTTCGCCGCCTCAATTGACCAGGCAATCAAGGGCTTGCCGCCCAAGGGAATGATATTTTTGCCAGGAAAACCCTTGCTCCCGCCACGGGCGGGGATAACGGCAATAGTCCTTATTTTTTTCCTCATACTATTTTCCCAATAACCTCTCGGTAATTTCAAAATCAGATGACTCGTCTATATCTATAGAAGAGTAGCGGTCCATTTCATAGAACCCGACCCTATCGCCCCGTATTCTTCCTTGTTTAATTAAATCTATTTTTGAAATATACACTGCGCCATTTTCAATATATGAAGGTTCTCGTTTATTCCGATTCTCTATTTTTTTGAATGTTGGCACGAGGTATTCACCGCCCCTTACTTCATGCCGAGGATTTCTATTAACCTCAACACTTATCAAAGAATCAAAATCTCCTCCTAGAAATTTCTCGATTGCCTCATCCAAGTGTTTCGCTGTTCGAAGTGGAGATGTCGGCTGAAGTAAGACAATCGCATCAGAAATATAATTTTCTTTTTCTAAAAATTCTACCGCGTGTTTCAGTACAGGATCCATTGGCGTGTTGTCTTCCGCGAGTTCCTTGGGGCGTATGATAACGCCTGCCCCAAACTTTTTTGCGATTTCTGCGATATTAATATCATCGGTAGAAACAACCACCCGATCAATTAACCGGGAACCTTTCGCTGCTTCAATAGACCATGCAATGAGCGGTTTTCCGGCAAGTAATTTTATATTTTTCCCCGGTATACCTTTGGAACCGCCGCGAGCTGGAATGATAGCGAGAATTTTAAATGATTTCCCCATATTTACACACTTAATTCCTGATAGAGAGCTGCGGAAATATTTTTCGCATTTTCTTCGTCATCTTTAACAAACGTCTTATTTAGATCTGCGCCATCTCGGAACCGATAATCTCGATATCCGCGTATTGATACTTCATCAAAGACCTTGAGAAAATTAATGATTTTTTGCTGATCTGGGATAAAGCCGCCTTGTATTTTTTGTATTGCATCTTTGCATGATTCAAAATCTTTCACGCGAAGCACGCCATCGCAATACATATACCACGTATACCCAAAAACCATTCCGGGCTTCCCTCGCAACACGGCTTCCCATACAGCGCTGCCGGTTACAGCAGCGACTGCCTGTGAATTTTTTATCAGATCAAAAGTCGACGTCTCGGTCGGGACAACATAAACATTTTTCTTTCGTACGATTTCTTCGGTATACCCTTTGAATCTTCCCTTATGAGTGCGTGGATAATACCACTGCAATGGACTTTCCTTCACATAAATAACCCAGTCGTCGGGGAGTACATACGACAACGTATCAATCATAAGAATCTGGTCAACAAAAACATCTCCGTCAGATGACGTTGATGCTTCCGGCTGGTTATGAAGCGTGACATATATATATTTCTTTGAATAATCGGGTTGAGTTTGATGCTCCGCATACTCTCTTTTAAATCCGTCTCTCGTCGCCTGCCATCTCTTTTCCTGTAGTTTGATAGCCCACACGAAACGTTTAAACGGCTCAATGCTTGGCATGCTTCGTTTCATAAGTAACATTCGCGCGTACAGATATGTTGTTTTTAAAAATGTCAGATTTCTGAGATTTTTTTTAATTACATCACCGCTGGGTAAAAAGCGACTCATTCTATATGTTCTTTTTTTGATATTATCCGTACGAACATAAAACGGGTACCTATCGATACGCTGCTGTTTTTCATAATAATCTCTCACGTCAAGATTCAAGTCGTCTAGTGTGAAATCTTTACCTTTGTGGTCTTCGATTTTTGCACGTATTTTTTTGAAATCAACCGTATCGTCTACAAGAAGCAACCTCCCACCTATTTGAGTATTACGAAGTATGATTTGCCTGATATTCAAATGCTTCGCGACGCAATGCGCAACGTGTTTATACGCCATGTGTGGCGCATCGTAAAAGACGATGGCATCCGGTTTCAGTGTTTGAAACACACCGTACCAATATTTGAGATATTCGTTGTAGAGGTGAATTTTTTTCATAAGAGTGACAGCAGTCAGGTCTATGGTATCCATCATGACGAGCGACCGTAACTCACATTCGAGAAATTGTTTTATAAAATCACTCCCCAATGGCTCAAACATCGAAATATCTATTTCCCGTGCTGGCACCCCGGCAATCGCATCGTCCGCACTGTGAAAAATCGTATTCGGGAACAAATCTCTTCTTCCAGACACTTCGTCCATAAACTCTCTTTTCCCGTCCGCCCAATACACAATTTCGACGCCGCGCGCCTGGAGACCCTTAATCGTCTTAATCATCATTTTTGAGTAAAAATCAAACACTATGATGCGTTTCTTTTTCTGTTCCGCGATATGCCGTTTTTTCCCGTGTCTGTCCATGTTTTAATTTTTTATTTGAGAATGTATGAAAAAACTGACCGCTATCAGTATTTTCATTATATAACCTCACTATGATTGTTTTAGTTTTAGTTCTGACAATACGATTTTCAAGAAAGAGCCCGGACGAAGTAACTCAAATGCCTTGCGCGCCATCTTTTGCCTTCTTTTAAACTCTTCATCGCTTAAGGAGGCATAAAAATCAACAATTGCGCGCTCAGTTTCAGAAATACGGGTATAATCCACTGATACGACAAATTTACTATAATCAATATGATCTTTGAGTGGTAAAACGCAGTCCGTATTAACAAGAACGGGCAACCTGCCGAGAGAAAGAGCTTCAAAAAACCGTACGGATGCATTGCCGTTCCCTTTGGGGGCAAGTACAAAATCGGCATTGATAATGCTCTCTATGCTTTCCTTCTCTGCAACTTCGGGATTTATCCGATTTTTACCATCAAGTCCGCTTTGTGCAGAGAAAGACTTCCGTACCAAAAAATTTGTATTAACGAGCGATGGATGCTTGAGTGCGCGCATCGCCTTCCTTCTAAAATAAATGCCGGCTTTGTGGAGCTTCGCATGCTTATCTCGGAACAGATAGAATTTTATATCAGCGGAAAGTATCTGTAGTCCATACATAAGTCGAGGGTAAAAGCCAGAGAAGCCGGCCCATCCACAAAAACTGATAGTCGACTTCTCGCTTTTCCCATGCAAGATAATATGTTTCCAAGTCTTTTCCCTATACGCCGCAAGCCCCGGCGAACGAAAATGCAACGCGTATGGCGGTATGATTATTTCATTCTCCCTCTGCTTGTATCCGTATTGCGAATATCTGAATATCAAAGAGTGTGGAACATCAATGTGTTTGTCTGAATCTGCCATTGCGAATATCAGTATTTTTTTTTTATATTTTTCCGCAAGCATTACAAAGTGCGAAAGCAATAAATGAGCATCGTTTTTGGGTATCTTTCGCAAAAAAGAATATTTATGCGGAAATAAGAGAAAATCCGCTTCAGCCGGATCAGAGACGATGCGCAAAAAATCGAAAGCTGCCTCCCCGTCGGCACCCTGAAACATGTTCCACAGATGGGCATCAACAGGTTTGTGTTTGTTTACGATAGTCTGCAAAAAAAAGAGCGGGGCAATCCCTTTGACGGGCGCTACGGTATAGACAGCAATATAATCATTGTGCGTCTCATTCGTCATTGGTTCAATATAGCTAATACACCACCCGTTTGGTCACATCAACAAAACCGTGCTCGCTTTCGTTTATGCTCATATAGCTGATATTGGGCAACATCTCCAAATCTGCTCCGAAGTAACGACTAAAGACAATTCTGAATATATTTACTGGCGTAACGCTCTCAGGCAGCGCTTTTTCGTCAATGTTCGGAAGACGATATGCACTGAAATTTCTAAAATGGTTGCGCAATGCATCATCCGAAATTAAATCAACGGAACTCACCCCTTCGAGGGAAAACGTTTTTGAACCATGGTCTGACTGAAGAACGATAATCGAGGAATCTCCGTACTCTGCCACAATTTTTTCCAAAGCCTTTTTTACTCTTTCAGTGGTGAAAATTAACTGATCCAAGTAAACATTCGGGTTGTGCAGCCACCCTGCCGGCGGGGCGAGCTCTTCAGTGCGCAGAGAGCCATCACGATTAAAAACGAACGGGGCATGAGGTACACCAAGGTGAACAAAGGTAAATGTGGGCTCTTTTAGTTTTGGGATTTCTTCAAGTTCATCAAATTGATACAAAATCCTATTTCTCTGAACTCTCCGCGTAAACCAGGAATCTAGCCCGATTACATACGCCACGGGATAGAGTGCCGTCTTCTTATATATGGTTATAAGCGATTCGGACAATGAGTTTTTGTTGACGTTTTTGTCAGCATAAGGATTGTAGGCAGTTATCTCCCACTCAGAACCAAAATGAACATACCGATACCCAAGACCTTTAAGTGATTTCC
Source organism: uncultured Candidatus Saccharibacteria bacterium (assembly GCA_964573545.1). Lineage (GTDB taxonomy): Bacteria > Patescibacteriota > Minisyncoccia > Phycocordibacterales > UBA2135 > CAZNJQ01. The sequence goes on from CAZNJQ010000007.1 coordinate 4,473, forward strand.
CAACGGCATGATCTTTTATCTGTTTATTTAGGTCGGATGGATTTAGATTCTGGATATAATCCATGTTCAGGGCAGAGAAAAGCGAAAATGCTGTCACCGAATAATTACTCAGGCTTTTTTGATCGACAAGAAAGCCGAGTTTCCCCAGAAATGCCGTAAAGTCAGCATTGTCGTAGTTATAAAAATTTTCAAGAGTCCAGTTACTTGCGTACTGATCCAGAACAATATAATAAATATCGGGCAATACACCGGGGGAAGAAAGAACTATATCATTTTTAACCATACTATTTTCGTCGCTGTCAGATACTTTTGAAAACAGATTCATGCCGATTGAAAAGACAGACAATGCAATTAAAACAGCAGCCATGATGAACAAGGTCGTATGGACATCTCTCAAATTTCGCTCCGTTTTAAAAGTCACATATGCGATTGCCGTAAAAATCAAGACCCATAAAGACAAAAGAGAAAAATAGTTGATGAAATTAAGATGGAATGACAGTAGAAAATCGTACACATGGCCGAACGAGAAAAATAAAAACAATGCGGTTGAGCTTACAATTGATGCCTTGCTCCATGTTCGGAAAACAGGACGCGAGAGCAAAAAAACAACAGCGCTGAGTACGATGGCAATAATCGTCAAAAACAGCGCGCTCATGGGAGAAAGTTCACCCAAATTTTGTGCCCACAAAGAAAAAACCGGAAACAGTGAAAATAAAAATGGGTGTAAAATCATATTTTATTTTTTTCCATCAAATATAAAGTCCGCGAGGAGTCTTTTATGGTACGCATGTCAATAATTTTGAAGAATTTTTTAAATTCTTTCTCAAACTCCTGTTGGGTGTATTCCGGAAAAATGTCTTCGCGGGTAAACAACAGCCGCTCCACTTGAGAATCGCCCTTGGGAACAAATTCGATAATGAGATTCTTGCGGCTTACTCGCGACAAAAATTCTCCGATCCTATAAAGCGGCACATTGTTAGCAATAGCCAAATGATGGATCAGTGCAAGCGCCAGCACTGCATCTGCACCCCCTCTTTCCACAAGCGACATCCGCTCTTCGTTCGCCCAACCAATGTTGGGGCTCGGATTCATTAGATCAAAAACAAGTGGCAGAAGAAAAGCATCTTTGTCTATTTTTGACTGCAAATAATCTCTTTCGACGGCGTGCGGGTCTATATCAAAAGCGACGACGGGGATATGTTTATCGCTCACAACTCTGCTAAAATATCCATCATTTGCACCCAAGTCCCAAACATCCTTTGGTTTTATTATGTTAATATAGTCATTCAGAATTTCTTTTTTATGCACTAGGGCACTGCCACTGTAGTTAGTATCATCATAATAATTCTCCCATTCGGTGTGTTGCTTAAAAGGTCTCATCGCGCGAATAGAACGTTCAAGGCCATCGATAATAGCGTACAGCTTTGTGAGACTAAGGCGGTGCTGCTCTGTTTTGATTTTTTTATCTGCAAAATAACGTTGTCCCTTTGAATGAATATAGATGTGCAAGAAAAGTGCCAGTTTTGTGAAATTAAAAACACCCAGAAGTTTGCTTGCCAAATCAAGAGGAACCCCGTCTGTATATATTTTAAGAAGTTGTCCAAGCCGTATATCACGCATACTCATCAGAGCAAGGGGGGCAAAAAAATGCTGGCAGAATTGTTTATATCCAGGCCACAACTGCCCTTCTGAATATTTTTCAAATGACAATGTGTCTATCAAAACGGGAGCGCCGTTTAAAAATTGTATATTATACGCGCTCGCGTCTTTAAGGATCATTCCATGATCTAGCGCGATCTTTTGGATCTTGAGCGTTAAAAGAGCCGCGTCTTTAAGGGCGCTAAAGCACCACTCGTACGGATACGAAACGAAGTCGACTGTATGCGGCTTGATAATTTTATAAACCCCCTCCCGAGACCCGATACTTAAATCAACCTCTTGGTGTTCTATAAGCAGTTTCTTTTCAACCAGAGACTGATACAGGCCCGATTGCATTAGGTAGTCGTAGTGCTTTCGATAGACAAAATTTATTTGCCGATATAGCGCTCCGGAATGCAAAAAAACATGCCCGCTTGGATCTCTGAAGGAACTCCGTTCAATATGGCTATCTTGGATCATTGTTGGTTATTTCATTCGATTTTTTCCGAGAAAAAAAAGAGATGATCCTGCTCCAAAATACCCGTGCAAGATATGCCCCGCTTGCGATCATGCCGACAGCGATTTGAATCAAAAAACTACCGGTCCCGGGATCCAAATACGCACCCACTGACAACGGTGTAAGTGATAAAGAAAGAAGTATGATCAAGAACTTCGAATTTATTTTCGGAAAAAACTTAGGATAGAGCATAATTTTATATTTTCCAAGCCCTAATAAGATGAACGTGGTCATTCGAGTAAAGCCCTGGATCAGTAATAGAACTCACCCCTTATCTGCGCGGGCAAGAACTCACTAATAATATGATGATTATAGTAGATATGGTCAAAAAGACAACGCGAGGAAATCTTCAACGCTTCTGCAGTATCCAGCCTGCATTTTTCATATACACAGGGAGATTTTCGACCCCCCGCTCTGTTAAAAAATCTTTAACGGCCTCCCGGCACCCCAGATATCCTTCGTAATCATCAAAAACAATAAAGCCGCCCGCGGCCACTTGAACATACAATGCCTCCAATGCCGATTTTGTGGGTTCATAAAAACTGCTATTAAGTCGCAAAATCGCTATCTCCCCCATCTCTTCTTTACAATCCAATAGAACTCCTTTGCTCGCTTTTTCAATCACGTGGTGTTTCTGTGCCGGTAGACACAAATTGGATATGGCGTCTGCAATATGGTGCGACAATTCGGGGACATTTCCAGAGAAATCAAAATGCCATATATCTCTATCTCTATCAACAAGTGCCATGATTAACGCAACGCCACTCGAGAGGTTTCCGCATTCGACGTACGATCCTTTTATGTTTTCTTTTGTGGCCTTACGAGCCAAAAGATACGCGTTACTGAGCGCAGTATAAGTATTTAATGTATAAGGTTTTACTTTCCCCAGACAAGACAATTTTATTGGATGGAGAAAATCATTGACCGCTAAGTGAAATTGCGGATCGGATATTGATTGGAGAGGAGTAAATCGAAGTGAAAAAGAAATAGTCTGTCTGAACAGGGTATAAAAAGATCTCACAATTAAATTTGTTTTGATTCTGTTTTTAATCGATGAGGACATATTCTACAATATTTTATATGGATTTATCTTAATTTCGAATATGATGCGCCTTAAAAAAATAAGAATCCTGGTTTTTCAGAAGCTCTCGAGGGTTACCGCTTTCAACTATTTTTCCATCCTCTAGCACAAACACAGCGTCGCAACTCATAACGGTTCCCAGTCGGTGCGCAATGGCTAAAACGGTTATCTTGCCCTTGAGGTTCTCAATAACTTCTTGAATTCGCTTCTCGGATTCATTATCCAGAGCGCTTGTCGCTTCGTCTAAAATTAAAAATTGGGGGTTCCGTGCAAGCACCCGCGCGATGACAATCCTTTGCCGCTGCCCTGCTGAAAAATGGATACCACGCTCGCCGACGACTGAAGAAAATTTTTCCGGGAGCGCTTCTATGACATCATAAATATATGCCTGTTTCGCTGCTCGGACGATTGCTTCCTCGGTTATGCTCTCATCAAAAAAACGTATGTTGTTCGCAACAGTATCGTTTATGAGATGAATATCTTGGGATACGTAGCCGACATTTTTGCGATACGTGTGTAAATCAATATCCAACACAGAAATCCCGTCCAGCAGAATTTCCCCAGAGTCAGGTTTGAATAAGCGGAGAGCTAAATCAACGACAGTCGTCTTCCCTGCACCTGACGGGCCGATAAGGCCGATGAATGACCCCTTAGGAATTGAAAAAGAAACGCCAGAGAGCACTCTTTTTTCTTTATATCCGAACGACACATCGCGAAAAGAAAAAGCTTTCTCGAATACAAACGGCCTTGTACCACTGTCTTTTTCTTCGTTCTGGAGCGCCTGGTCTTGGCACAAAAGCACATGTTCTAGATAGGGAAGCGAGCTAAAGACGGACTGAAGGTGTGTTTGAAGATTTTGCACGTAAGAAAAAATTCTCTGGATTAAATAGATAATTGCAATAAACGCTGGTAGGTTAAAAGTACTCGTTTTATATGAGAAAGAGAAAAGAAGCAAAATAAAAATAATGCTTAGCGGCTGGAAGAAAGATCCAAAAAGTGCTCCGAGTAAGGACCGTTTTAATTCAAGCTGTCGCAAGGAGTCAAAGTATGTCTCGCCGAGTATGCGTATCGGAGCGGAGACAGATGCCGCCTTTACGGTCTTCATGCCAATGATGTTTTCATTGACAAAATGAGCAATCGCCCTGGATTTACTGGAAAGTTGCCGTGACAACTCCCTGACTTTCTTCACAAGCGGCTGAGAGACGAGAAGTGTCATCAGTCCGACACCTAGAGTAACGAGCGTAATCATCGGGGATATATTCACTGCGACAAAAACATACACAAAAAGTCCCGTCAGGATAAGAACTATGGAGCTTAGTGTTTTCAGAAGACGTGCAACCATTTGTATTTCAACCGAAAGAACCTTTTCCAGATGACCGAGTTTTTGCTCAAGAAGATAAGACCATGATGACATAAGCGCCTTCTGAAAGAGTTCCGCGCGAGTGTTTCTCTCATAATCGTAAGAAATTTTAAACTGAATATAGCTTCCGAAGAACAGTACCATCGATTTAAGGACGAAGAGGAGGGCAATGAAAACAAGAAGCGACGTCAAAGAAAAATCAACGCCCACAAAACCAAAAAGACGCTTGATCGCTTGGGAGATAAAATCCGTGCCGCCACCCCCTCCCGTAATAAAAGAAAAAAGCGGAATAAGCGCGTTCGCCCCGACACCTTCAAATATGCCGCTTAAAAAACCGACGCCGACCAAAATTACAATTCCCAGCCGATATGCGCCGAATGCTTTTTTGAACAAACGAGAGACGCATAGAAATCTCTGAAAGAAGTCTCTAGTCATTTGGTTGGTTACTTTTGATAATCGCATCAATAACAGCAACAACCCTTTTAGAAGAACAGCCGTCTGTTTTGTGGCATAGTTGATCAAGTAATCTTTTCCTTTCATCGCCTTTGTGCATCGGGTCAACAAGATATGTATTTATGCTTTTCAACAATGACTCCTTTGATGCCACAATATCAACTCCTCCGGCCTCCAAAACCCACCGATAATGATCTGACTGATACCAGATTGACGATATATCTTTTCCTGTCTTTGGGTGATACAGAATACCGAACGCAACGTTCACAAGTGGCTTATCAAAACAAGCGCCATCCAAGGTGAGAGTCGAAGCGACGGCGATGAGAACATCACAATGGTTTAAAAGATTCGCGAATTTTTTTGTCTCTTCAATTCCTGGATCCCATTTGTCGCCAAAAAAATCGGAAGCGGTAAAATTACCATCTACGATAACGCGTTCATTCTTGAACCTATCAAACCGTCCTCTTGCCACCTCGCTGAAATGAGGACGAATTATCAAGACACAATCCTCAATAAGCGCGTCCTGACTATTAACCCAACTAGCTAATAAAGACACGGCATTCTCGTCATCTCCCGACCATGCGCCCTCGGAGCCATAGAAAATAATTTTTTTACGCGGATCTATCCCATACCATCGGCAAAATTCCTCTCTACTTACTAAGATTTCCGGTCGACGATACCAATCAAACTGAGGGAATCCGCACACAAAAATATCATCGGGGTTAATCCTCTGTACGCGCGCAACAGATTTTTTCATGATATTGTTCTGCACGATAAGACGGTCCGGGACAAACCGATATAGCTGCATAGTGACATTATCCCAGCTCTTGGGCATGGATAACGTCGGTATACCACGCTTGCGCGCTTCTTTCATCATGGAAATATCGAGTTTTGCCATGACCGATGTTGAAAAAACAAGAGATGGTTCATATTTTTCAAAATAATGCGCATATGCATCGTGGTCAAAAATCTTTCTCTCTAAAAAACGAACGAGCGTTTTTAGGAAATGCAGTTTACTTAAAGTACCATAGAACACGATGTCAAAATATTTCAAAAAACGACTCCTCTGTAATCGTTTCAAATTGATCTGGCTATATACCCACGAGGAACTCGTATAGACAAGAAAGCTCGCTTTATCTGCAAAGAAAGAATATCCTCTTGCGACAACATCGGGGACACCCTCTAAGATGACCTGTTCGTCTTCAAACTCCCGTCGAAGATAGTCAGGAATTTCTTTCCTGTTGGTCGGAAAAAAAATGACTATCCGATAATTTGCGTCCTTGAGTCCTTCTAAAACCCCGCTCCGCAGAATGCTTCGCACTATAAAACCACGTGTAATGACAATAAAAATAGTTTTCCTGTTCATATAAATCTATCTTTTTTCGAGGACAACGTAAAGATAACCCCCATCCGAAAGTTCTTTTCGAGTCTCTTCATTATAAATAGGCTGCAAAATCTCGTGAAGAATATCCACCCACTTCTCTTTATATTGTTTCCGTTTTTCCGGACTGAAAGAGTTGGCCATATCGATCAAGACCGGGGACAGCGGCCTCAGGCCAATATCCCACATGGTTAAAAAGAATTTTGAATAACAATACTGATGATGTAGGACTTCAAAACCATACTGTCCCGCGAGCTGCTCAATCTCTCCGATGTCGGTCTGCCACAGGTGGGACTCTTTTCTGCTCCTATTCAGTACCCGAAGCGTCTTTTCGTAGCCGGGGAAATCTTCGGGGTGATACGACAAGCAGAACTTCGTAAAGTTTTTCGTCTGAAGAAACAGAAAAACCTTTCCGCCCTTTCGCAGCACCCTATGGAGTTCCCGGAACGAATGGTGTTTATCAGAAAGCCAGTATAAGACATTTGATATAACCGATTCTAAAGATTTTTCTTCAAGGGGCCATGTTTTGTTAGCATCCGCGGCAATCAGTTTTTTATAAACACCCAAAAACTCCGCTTGTTTTAAAAGATTTTCCTTGTGATCAAGCGCAATATCTATGATGTAATCCGGTTTTTTGAGAATATATTCCGGCTTTCCGGCTTTTGAAAAGGAGTTATAAATGTCTCCGCCCTTAAAAAAAGAATCTAGGCCTCCTGCGTTTGTAAAAAAGTCATAATTAGGAGAAAGCTCTCCACCCATAGAGACAAAGCTTAGAAGACCGTTCCCCGCTCCAAGATCAAGCGAGGGTGATGTAAGCTTATAAGGACCATTTTTATATGCATAGTCCTGATATGCACACCACAATGCATTTTCCGGACGAAGCCAGAAAACATTCAAAAACTCTTTTAGTATATTTTTTTCTTTCATGTGTACTATAGTTTATAACTCAACTAATCGTACCACTGGAGGCGCTTTGCGGACATAGTCCTTAAGTAATCCTTCGTCAATATTTTTGCGGTACTGTTTTAATGCTTCTTCGCTGAAATTCGCTTTTTTATAAAATTTCTCATGGGAATCTTTCCATTGTACGGTCCTCGGCAGATTTTTACCATTTTTCAGTAGCTCCAGAATTTTAACCAGAGCCTTCCCGCTCTCAATGATAGTCTTGTTGCCCAGCGTATGTACCGTATCATCGGCAGTGATATGCGGACGAACATGTGTGATTATATTTCCGGTGTCAATCCCCGCATCAATATGTAGAAGTGTTGCGCCGACGTATTCAGGCTCCTTGTTTACCAGCGGCCAAAAATTAGTCCCGGACCCACGATAATATGGAGATAGCCCTAAATGCAAGTTTACGAATTTCCCCCTTGGCATGAGAGAAAGCAACGGCTCCTTGATGATAGAAGACCCGAATACAAAGCCCGCATCGGGCCCATATCGTTCCACAATGTCATATACAAACAGCAGATTGGCTTCTTTGTGAAGAAGCGGGATTGTTTGCGCCCGAAACGCTTCACATCCTCCGAAATATTCTTTCTCGGCTCTTGCACGGAGTGCGAAGTGCTCGTCAATAAGCGATATGCCATTGACGCCGTCGCGTAACCCGTCATACGGCTTGCACTCTGAAATAACTAGAAACTCGTCCGCGTGTTGCGCGAGCGTATTCGCTATATATTTATGCCGCAAAGCATTGCTGGTAAATATAACAATCTTCATATCCTCCTATAAGAAAACATCCGAAAGCACCTAAAAGTGCCGTCCTTCCTCATTATTCAAGAAATCCCTAATATTATTGGTGTCATACCGCGGGATAGAAAACTCGCTATCTTTGTTGTTTATTCCACGTTTTTCAGTTGTCACAGCGTGCGTAAATCCTTCTTGTTGTAAATATCGAATGACATCTCTATTTGACCCGCCTTGCGGATAAGAAAGGAGCGTTACCGGTTTTTGGGTGATATCAGTAAGTATCTTTTTTGATTCTATTATTTCATGTGCAACACCCTCCGACGGAAGGCGATCAAAGGCATCATGCGTATGTCCATGGCTTCCAATATAAAAACCATCACCCGCTAACTCTCTAACCTGATATGATGACATAAAAAAATCATCTACGAGTTCTTTCTCATCAAGTTTCAATTCAAAAAACATATGGGTTAAAAAATCATTTCGTATTTTCACTGGCAAGATGTTCATCATCTCTTTAAAATTTGCGGTTAAGATATCATCCCATACCTTCCGTAATGTAGTTAATCTTCTGTCTTTGGGAATATAATACTCATCGGTGTTGCTGGAGAAAAATTTTTTTATGTATGTATTATACAAGTCTATAAGTTCTTTGACCTCAAGACGGGAAAGAAGAATGTGTATCTTGTGAGTTACCGGAAAAACACCACTAAAAGTGCTCGTGATCGGGAAAAAGGTCGCTGTCGTCCTATATTTTTGTAATACAGGAATTGCGTTTTTGTAATTATCCTTCAGTCCATCGTCAAAAGTAATTGCGCACATCTTTAAAGGGTCTGCTTCTCTAGCCGCTCTAAAAACTTCCGGGATCGTCGTTACCTCAAAATTTTCTTTCAAAAAAGAGAGCTGCTTCTCGAATTCTTTGACCGGACAAGAATGTATACCAGAAAATGCCGGGTCAGGGTCCCGTATGTAGTGGTATGTAATGACTATATGTCTGTCATCCAAAGAAAAAGCCATACTTAGTCTACAAACTTCCTAAACCATAGTTCAAGATTCACGCATTGCCATAAGAAAAAAGAATTATCCCCTTTCCCACTGAAGAACAAATCTGCCTTCCTCATAAGGTTGTCATTGTCCCAGTAGGGCCGCCCTCGGAAGGAAGGAGAAGTAAGTATGTCATATATCACATTTTTATAATACCTCCGAAACCATTCTCCCTGAACCGCGCTAAATGCTTTTTTCGGCGCGCTTTCGACAATACCCGGGAGGTAGTCTTTCATCGCCTCTCGCATAAGTACCTTTTGTGAAGACTCGTTTATTTTAAACAAAGCCGGCAGAGAAAAACAGAACTCTACGAACCGATAGTCAAGGTACGGTAAACGCAGCTCTCTGCCGTACGCCATACTCATGTGGTCGTGGAAACGAAGCACGCGCGGCAACTTTGTGTATACAAGGTCGCGATATTGCGCATTTAGAAGATGGGACGAGAACGGCCTAAGAAATGCGGGGAGGTCACGCATCCGCTTCAAAAATTTCTGATTAAAGATACTCTCATCCACCAACAGGGATGTATCTTGGCTTAAGGACAAAGACGGGCTCTCGTCTTTTAATGGCTCTTTTCTTTTGTCTTTTTCATACTCAAGGCGATAATACTCGTAGCCCGCAAGAAGCTCATCCCCGCCCTGTCCTTCAAGAAGAACCACTGTATTGTGACTGCTCGCTAGTTGGAAGAGGTGGGCATGCGCAAGAGCGGGAATACCGCCAAATGGCTGATCTTGTATGGCATTCATAGTGGCAGCTTCGTCGAAAATTTTGTGCGGATCTACCATTTCCGTATGCCACCTCCTCTTCTGGCCTTCTGAGAGATGCCGTTCAATAAGTTTACACTCATTGTATTTCTCGTCTCCATAACAAAAAGAAAAGGTGTTAATATCCTCTTTTAAAATCTTCTTTGAATAATACAAGAGGCTATTTGAATCAATGCCACTTGAAAGATTGATGCCAACAGGCACATCGCTTCTGAAGCGAATTCTTATCGAATCAGAAAGAATTTCCCTATATTCTTCTTGTATAATATCTTCTTCAAGGTCGTGAGTACGTTCTCGTATGTTGTCCAGAGACCAATACTGCTTATTGAGGATCCTGCCGCTTTTCCACGTTAAATAATGCCCGGCACGTAGGGAATATATTTCTGAGAAAAATGTATTATTAGTGTGGTCGTAAAGACCATGGTGGAGATAATCAGAAATTACTTCCTCGTTTGGAATCGCCGGAGTACCCAACGCAAGAAGTCCCTTAATCTCTGAAGAGAAATAAAATGTACCATCCTTGAAAAAATAAAAAAGGGGTTTTTCTCCTAGGCGGTCACGGGCACAAAAAAGTTTTTTTTCTTTCGTGTCCCATATCGCGAATGAGAACATCCCGTTTATCTTTTGAAGGCATTTTTCTCCCCATGCGGCATACGATGCAAGCAGCACTTCTGTGTCTGTGTCAGTTCTGAATCTGTATCTTTCCTTAAGCTCATTCTTTAATTCCAGATAATTATAAATTTCTCCATTAAAAACTATGATAAAACGCCCACCGTCCGAAAAAAAGGGCTGACTCCCCGCAGAAGACAAGTCTATGATTGAAAGTCGGCGGTGACCTAACGCGATGTTATCCTCACTAGAATAATACACTCCTGCCCCATCAGGACCCCGATGCGCCATTGTGTCACGCGCCTCTTCAATTTTTTTCTTTGATGGAATCTCTCCTACTACCCCAATAATTGCACACATAAATAATATGTATTTGGCTACACCGCACAAGAAAACACGGCTTAATATCCTTTTTATAACCACTTTACGCCACGAAATGTTCTACTGGAAACCGTTTTTCCGTCGCTCATATCTCAAAAAAGAGAGGTAAATGCGGATGAAGTTGGGAATAAGATAGCCCATATTGTAGAGCAGAATTAGGATGAGATAGCCGCCAAGAAGCTCCCATTGCTCAAGAAAGACAAGGACGGTAAGCCACGTAACAATGCCGGGCTCCGCAAAGAAATTGCCTTTAATAAACGCATGGTGATACAGCTTCGCGAGGTGGACAAAAAGCCCCTTAAGAGACGTTGCTTCACTGACGTCGTCATAGATGCTCGTCTTTTCCTTAGCCCCGCCGCCTTTTTTATCCCAGAAGAACGTGAGGATTTTCGTGTTCATGAGGCGATAGAAAAGAAACGAAATGGAAGTAAAAGCGGAGATAAGAAGTATAAACGAGGGGGTAATCGGACCGACAAAAATATTCTTTACATAGAGAAAATATCCCGCAGAAACGGGAATCGCAGAGTAAAAGATATCAGCGCCGAACGAGTCTATAAGGGCGCCGTATGAGGTTTTACCAGAGACTCGTGCCATATCACCATCCGCGGAATCGTGAAGAATGAAAAGAAGAAGCGATACGACTGCAGCGACCGGCTTACCGACGATGAAAAAGTATGCGCCAAAGCCGATAAAAATGAAGCTGATGAACGTCACGTGGTCGGGCTTCAAACCGAGATTGAGGTACAGATATGTCGGATACGGAGAGAGAATTTTTCCAATGGCGTTAATGGGAATCATCCGTTCTTCAATTTTCCGCGAACGGGAACGATTGGGGTCAAGGCGAGCGGAGAAGATTTGTCGTAATGAGTACTTCATATTCAGACTTATGATCTAGGGTTTAGGAATTTTAACTTTATCTCAGGTTGTTTTCCTAAATCTTTAATCATATATCTTGAATCTCTTCAAAAATTAATAGTGTTTAAACCACACTTTCCAAAGTTTTGCTTCTTTCGGAAATGGGCGTTTAAGGGCGCGGATCATCCAGTTCTCGCCAAGAAGTCCCTCAAGATTGAACAGAAAGAATATGTTTTTCACAAAATCGGGAAATTTTACCGTATTATACGGTTTATATTCAAAAAACTCTCCGAGCCGTTTTTTTCTGATTTCCACATCACCAAATTTAGCGAACATTTTTTTGACCTGACACCGCGTATAAATATCTGTTTTGGGAGCACTGCCATGCACTTCAGACACTTCACTGTACACTTTTTTCCAGTCAAATCCGTATTTCATCCATTTGCCAAGCAAAAGCCCGTGAATTAAACAGCGCTTAATATAATGCTTCCATCCGCGAGCATACACCAAAATCATCGCCTGACCGTCCGGCTTAAGCACCCGATATATTTCGTCAATCGCCTTTTGGGAATCAGGCGTGTGGTGCACAACGCCGATACAGAGCACAACATCAAATGAATTGTCGGGGAATGGGAGGTTCTCAATATTCCCCTCTTTGATTTCCTTGTACGGCAGTTTGTGAAGGTCAAGATTTAACTTCGTGAGCATCACCTGATCCTTCCCTAGATCAACACCAGAGACAACTGCCCCACCCTTCGCATATTCGACGAGGTCAGTGCCAATGCCGACGCCGATCTCGAGCACTTCTTCTCCTGGGTGATATTCAAACTCCGCCCACTGCTTGATGTGTGGATAGTAGCGACTGTATCGCTTGAAAGAGAGCTCGTTGAACCACGCGAGCGTAAACGGCTCTTTTTTTGAATACCACTGTTGGGGTATGTTTTTCTTTCCCCAATAGCTTCTTACTTCTCCAATAGTCAGTGTGTCTTTTTTTCTCTCCGCCATCGTATTATGCCTGGTCAGGTATCAATAAAAACATCATTATATCACAAACGTTTGTCCCCGTGGGGCGACCGATGCGGATAATCGAATTAATTTGCTCGAGAAGTCGGCCTGTCTTATGCCGCTCCAAAAAAGAGGAAAGTTCTGTGTGAAGTCCTTGTTCCTTGAGTGCCACAACGGAATGAGAATCGATAATAGCGCCCGCTGATTCTCTGATGAAATCAATACCATCGGTTCCCACCGACGCAGCACACCACTGCTCTCGGAAAGGGCGAGCCAAGAGATATTGAAGACACGCCGCAACGAATTCCTGGTTTCTGCCGCCTTTCTTGTGTGGATGCTCAAGAGTCACTGTCGTCTCCCCGCCATAGAGAAAAAGGGTCGGTTTGTTGATTGTGCGGCCGTGAATATCGCCGCATATTCTATATGCCACTTCGCGAGCTTCCCCTTGAACATCCGGGACTAGAACGACCTCTATTCCCTCCTTCTCTGCGGATTCCCTAATCTTTCTGAGCGCTGTCGCATTGTCAGCAAGAATTTCATGGCGGACATGATCAAAACTGCGCCGCCCGGACTCTGTTTTGCTTTCTTTTTCGAGATAGTCGAGAACAGCGCCTGGGATATCCGCACGAATTCCGCGCCTTTCAATGATCTGAAGCGCTTGGAGTACTGTCGAACGATCTTCCGCAAACGGCCCTGAGGAGATAACATCAACATCGTTTCCGACGACATCCGAGAGGATGAGTGATACGATCTGCGTCGGGTGAAAATATTGGGCAAGTTTTCCACCCTTTACCTGCGAGATTTTTTTCTTAACTATCGTTATTTCATGAACATTTCCGCCGCTTTTTATAAGTGCCTCTATCGTCTTTTGTTTATCGGAAAGGGAAACGCCATCAACAGGATATGCCATAAGAGACGAGCCTCCTCCGGAGACAAGTGCGATTATCACATCATCTTCATTGATACGGAATTTCGTCTTCAAATCGAGGATCTTCTGGGAGCCCGAGACGCTTCGTTCTGTGGGAACCGGATGATCCGCCTCATGAATTTCGATTTTTTGAGGGCGAGAACTAGTGTCATTCGAGAGTACTACGCCCGCTGTGATATTCTCTACTCCGAGAATGCGCTCAAGCTCCAAAGCCATCGCTCCTGATGCTTTCCCTGCGCCAACGACGAAAATCCTTTTCTTTGCGACACTGAT
>CAZNJQ010000007.1:18547-31431 GCA_964573545.1 uncultured Candidatus Saccharibacteria bacterium
GCAGCGCAAATAACAGCTTTCATGCACTATATTTTAACGCCGTACGCTCTTTAAAAGTTATGCGTAAAATGTAAAAAGCCTCTCTTGGGAGGCTTTTTAAGGCTCTATAATCCGCGCACAAAATCTCGCATGCGTTCCATGCCAACCGTTATACGATCGCTTGTAAGTCCTATGCGGAAAAAATCATTCCGCCCGAAATCTTCCCCGGGTGTCACAGCGATATGTGCCTTTTCGAGAAGCGCTTGCGCCATATCAAGGGAGCTCTTGAACACCCGCGGCACATATGCCGACACGTCGACCGGCATATAGAAACTTCCTGCGGGCTCTATAACCTTGAGAGCCGTATCGCGAAGCACGCCCTTAGATGCTTCAAGGCGATTTTTATAGAGAGTGATTTCCTGTTTTACTTCCCCTTCAAGGAGCTCTCTTTTGGTTTTAAGAGAAACAATGCCCGCAAATTGCGTCACCGGGTCAACGCACACGATATTGTGACGCTGGAATCGAAGCATCGGCTCTCTCAACATGGGAGGCACAATCGCATAGCCGAGCCGCCGAGTATACATGTGGTGGATCTTCGAGAAGCCATTCAGTACAATGACGAGATCTTTTCCCGCGCGAGCAACACCCAGTGTGGGACAAAAGCCGCCATCATACACCAAACCGTCATATATCTCGTCAGAAATCACTGCTGCACGACCGTCAACGATCTGAAGCACGCGTTCAATCTCTCTTTGTGAGACTACATTTCCGAAAGGATTTCCGGGAGAATTAAGAATTACGAGTTTGGTCTTTCCGGGCTTAAAATTCCTTTCGAACTCATCCAGGTCAATTCTACCGTCCCGAATTGAATAAAATGCAGCGGTAACTCTGGCAATAACCGTATTCGCGAAGTACGGAGGATAATATGGAAGCGGCAAAAGAACTTCCTCGCCAGGATCTAGGAGTAATTGATACAGCATCAGAAAAAACGGACTCGTGCCGTTATTTATGAACACCGTGTCGGGATTAACCGATACCCCATACGTATCGTGGTAGTCCATTGCGATAGCCTCACGTAACGCAGAGATGCCTTGTGCATCGACAATCTCCCGCCGCACGCCGTCGTAGATCTTCCGTGCCATCTCATCCGCGACGATTTCACGCATCGGAACTTCGGATTTGCCGAGATTTAACTTGATCACATCAATACCGTTCTTGATGAGGTCATTTGCAATCCGATCAATGCGAAGAACGTGGAAGTCCGGAATTGCTTGGGCTATAGTTGAAAGCTGACGCATGTGCATTGTGTTCTCAAAATTTCTTACCAGAGTCTAGCAAACTTCACACACGGATGCCATACGCCCGCATCCAAAATTCAATATTAAGAAGCGCCCACACATCACGACCTGAGAACCTTGCGCTTTTAGCCGAAGCACCATCGTCACCCAGTAGTTTATTAAGCGTCACTCGATCATATAAAGGCGTTGAACGAGCATCGGGCGAGAGTAGCGTGTCTCGCGCCGTCTTTTTAAGAGAGCTCTCAACCCATGCATTAAGCGGAACGGGGAACCCTATTTTCTTCCTATTACTTATATCGGGAGGAAGAAATTTTTTGCCGATTGCACGCAAGAGATATTTAGTAGTGTCTTCCACGTCACTAATTTCATCGCTATTTAAAAGCCGTGCGCGCCTGCTAGCTTCATCAGATTTCCATCTCATTTTATAGTGAATCGGCAGAGATGAAACATATTCAACAACTGCGTGATCAATGAATGGCACTCTTCCCTCCACAGACGCCCCCATAGATGAATTATCCAGACGTCCCAAAATACCGAGAAGGTGAATTCTTTGAAATAGATGCATAAATTGCTCCGATGGATGAAGTCCCTTCGCCTTCTCAAGCTCGTGCCGCACATATTCTCTATTCAGAACCTCTTCTTTTTTGAGCGGAAAATACCGCTCGCTCAATAATGAGTGCGTAGTTTCATACGGCGTATAGGGGTACTGGAACAATAGGTGATCGACAAGATCAGCGAATGAATGATTCCCGTATTTCTGTTTCAAATGCGAGAACAGGGTCTCTTGTTCTTCGCGAGAAAAACCATCTACCCCTCCGGCGCCGCGCATGCGCTCAAAATCATAGCCACTTCTAAATATTCTTCCATAGCCGCCAAAAAGTTCGTCTGCGCCCTCGCCAGACAACACAACTGTTACCTGTTTCTTAAGCTCTTTTGAAAGCGCGTAGAGTGGAACCTCGTTCGGGACATGGAGTGGCGCATCTTTGTGTAGTATCACTTCCGGCAACAAGCCGATATACTCGGTCTCGTTCATGAGAATCTCAGTATGGTCAGTACCGAGGTGCCGCGCGACAAGGCGCGCTTCTTCCAATTCATTGAAACCATCTTCTGAAAACCCTATGGAAAATGTTTTGATGGGATGAGGAGACATCTCGGCCATCAGTCCGACCAAGGTGCTTGAATCAAGGCCACCCGAGAGATACGCACCAACAGGCACATCGCTTACCATGTGAGACCGTACAGCGTCCTTCAATAATTTTTCCGTCGCCTCAAGCACAACCGTTTCTCCGGGGTCGTGCTTCTCCACAACAACCGGCAATGTCCAATATTGTTCAACAGAGGGAGTCCTTCCGCGCCTTACTGTCGCCCAATGCCCCGGCGGAAACGAGTGAACGCCCTCAAAGAAAGTTTTCTCTCCAAGCGGATACCGATAGCTGAAATAATCGGGGATGCTCCGCATATTCAGCATGCGCGGCATATCTGATGAAACTAAAATTCCTTTTATCTCCGAGGAAAAATAAAAGTTTCCGCCGTGTATACTCCAGTACAAGGGCTTTATGCCGAGGCGGTCCCGCGCCAGAAAGAGCTGTTCTTTCTTTTTATCCCATATCACAAAAGCAAACATTCCGCGCAGATGCTTCGAGGATTCTGTCCCCCATCGCGCGTATGCGGCAAGAATCACTTCCGTATCTGTCTTCGTGCGAAACTTGTAAAACCTCTTAAGCTCTTCTCGAAGTTCCCGAAAGTTATAAATTTCACCGTTGAAAACTATACCCAATGCCCCATCTGGAGAAAACATCGGCTGACGGCCGTCGGTAGACAAATCAATAATGGAGAGCCGACGATGCCCTAGGGCGATGCCTTCTTTCGGAGAATAATACACACCCGCATCGTCCGGCCCGCGATGCGTCATGGTGTCCCGCGCTTTTATAAATTGTTCTTGGCTCGGCAGGTTTTTGCCTAAGACGCCGATTATTGCACACATAAAAATAAGATTTAAGAATTACGATTTAGGATTTAAGAATGTCTTTGATTTTGTTATAAGTCCTTGCAATAGTCTGTGGGCCATATCCGCGCTGCTCATTAACGTTTTAAATATATCCACATCAATATAATCAACATCTTTCGCTATAATGATCTGGTTTTTGAGTTCAGTTAAAGATCCTTGTGCAAGATAATAAAACTGGATTTTTTCTTTATATCCTTGCCTCCCAAATCCTTCTGCAATATTTGAGGTCACAGAAGCAGCGGCTCGCCTCATCTGGTCCGTCAAAGAATATGTTTCTTTACGAGGAAAATCTTTTGTGATTTTGTATGTCAAAATCACTAATTGGTGTCCTTCTTGCCATGCCCGTAAATCGGTAAATGATTTAATTTTTGAATAAGTGTTTTTATTCATACATCTTTAATCGTATATCTTAAATCAACTTTGATTCAAAATCTGAATCAAAGTTTCTACGATTCGTTCTGCTGATTTCCCATCCAATTTGTGCATAAACCGCTCAACTATGCGTTGTTTGTCTTTTTTCTCCCCTCTCTCTAGGACGGCTTTTAGCATTTCCAGAAATTCTTCTTCGTTCTCCGCAAACCATGTGCCACGCGAATCCATCAAGTGCTTGACATAATCGCTCACAAAAAGACGTCTGACCGATGATTCGGGCGGCATGAGTTCCGCGTCAAAGTTGAAATTAACGACTTCCGTACCGCACGCAATTGCATCCAAAGAAAGCGTTGACGCGACGTTCACGCACACGTCGGCGTGGTAAAGGGAGTTAAATAAATTGCTGACGTGCTCTCTTGAGGTGTCAAAATGATCGCGGAGCGCATGGTTTTGTTTATCGCTTTTATCAACGACGATGCCTTGAACATCCTCCAGCTCGGAAAAACGCCCCACGTCCCCTTTATAACCCAAGTGCGGCCGCACAAGTATGTTCGCGTCCGGAATTTTTCCTTCTTCCATGAACTTCTTTATAAGAAGAACATGCTTCGTCTCGTCAAAAAGCTCCGCCCCCGCAGAACCATAGAGGATTATTTTCTTCCCCGCGTCAAAACCGTGTTTTCTGCAGAACTCTTCACGGGAAAGCAGTCCGTCCTTCCGGGGATAAAAATCAAACTGCGGAATACCGGCAGTGATAATTTCTTTCGGTGCATATCCTTGGAGCTCTGCCGCTTTTTCTTTCATGAAGTCATTCCAGACGATAAGAGTATCCGCTTTAGTGGGAAAAAGCGCCTGTGAGACATTATCCCAGCTTTTCGGCATATCCACGGTCGGCACACCAAAGCGTTTCGCGCTCTTCAATACTCCGCAGTCGGCGCCAGAGGCGGTGTTGAAGACGAGCGATGGTTCGTATTTTTCAAAAAGACGGTCGTGAGCCGCAAGCGGATTGACGATGGAGTGCGCAAGGCGGATCAACCAGCGCATTCCCGGGATATAACGAAGCGGCGCAAAAAATAAAAGCCGCAGAGGAAAAAGAAATCGGCTCGGCTCTTTGTGCGTCCCGATACTGTACCGATACCGAGCATAGACGGTGCTGTTAAACACGGCGCCCTTGCACAGTTCTTTAAAGAAACCCCGGAGTCTTTCTTTTTGGTCCCAAAAGAGCGGCTCAATGATAAGATTCTCGTGTTCAAAATCTCTGAAAAGATCCGGTTGGTCGTGGTACGGAGTTAAAAGAACGACGCAGTAGCCGCGCTCAAGAAGTTTCGCCACAACCCCCGTGCGAAGGATGTTGCGGATAATCCCCCCGCGCGAGATGGTGATAAAAACGGTTTTCATATGCCTTATGCGCTATAACCGTATTTTTTTCCCTTAAGTTCCGGTAAAACAACCCTCAGAAATGAATCCGGGCGAAGCATCTCAAACGCTTCACGTGCCATGGTTTGCCTCCTGTGGAACTCTTCATTCGAAAGAGTATCGTAGAAGACCCTAATCCTCTTTTCGGCATTTTTAATATCGGTATACGGAACCACCACCACGAAATCCTCATACTTGATTTTATCCGCAAACGGCAAAATACAATCAGTGTCAATCAAGACAGGAATTCTCCCCAAAGAGAGCGCCTCAAAAAAACGTATTGATGCGTTCGCATTGCCTCGCGGCGCCAAAACGAAATCTGAATGCAGAATACTTTCTATATATTCTTTTTCCGCCGCTTCTCCGGAAATAGAATTCTCCCCATCGCGCCCTTTCTGGGCGGAATATGAACGACGGAGTATGAATACCGTATTAAGGAGGTGCGAACCACGAAGCACGTGCATCGCCCTCCTCCGCCAATATATTCCATGCAAACGAACAATCGCGTGCGTGTCCCCGAACGCGTATATCCTGGCATACGCAAGCCCTACGCGCACAATGTATGTTAGAAAACGGTATATATTCGGGAAATCAGCCCATCCGCAAAAACTAACTGTCGGCTTTTCCTCTTTATTCCTCAAAGCAATGCCTTTCCACACATTCCTCCGATATTCCATAAGACGCGGCGAAAGCGCGGGCTCCGTGTATGGCGGGATTATTATCTCGTTGTCTCTTTTTCTATATCCGTACTGCCCATACCTGAAAACAAACGCGTGTGGGATATCCACATATTCATCTGTATCCGCAAGCGCAAACACCAGTATGTTTTTCTTGCTTGCTTCAGCAAGGCGAAGAAGGGGTGCAAGGTACTCCTTTGTGCCGCGTATTCCTTTTATTTTTTTGAGAGAAAAATAATTATGTGGCAGAAGGAAAAAATCCGCTTGATTTGGGTCGTCAACGATACGCATAAAACCGAAATCCATCCGACGCGATGACCCCTGGAAAAAATTCCACAGATTCTGGCGGGCTTCTTTTGTGTTTCCTGCGACATCATCCAAAATAAAAAGAAGTGGAACATCCTTCAGGGGGGTTCCAATATAAAGCGTTACCATATTATTTTTCTCCTTCTCCGCCGTTCTCAATGATGCTCTTTATGATATATGGAGTCCGCCCTTTTGTCTCAAAGTAAATCCGAAGAAGCATTTCTGCTAGGAATCCCATCATAATGAGCAGTACCCCAACGACGACAAAGAGTGTCGCGAGAATCGGGAGCGGCGTTTGCGTGATATTGCGAATTTCCATTACTTTCATGGTAAGAGAGGCACCCGCAGACACGAACCCAAGAAAAATTGAAAAAAGACCCAGCCCACCAAAAAAGAGGAGCGGGCGGGCAAGGTAATCCGAAAGAAATTTCACGACCATCAAATCTGCAAATGCTTTTGCAAGTTTCGAGGATGTATATTTTGTCTTTCCGTGTTTGCGTTCATTGTGTCCAACCGGCACTTCGGTAACTTTTGCTCCACGAGCATAAAGGATTGCGGGAAGAAATGAGTGCATGCCGCCATAGAGTACGACGCCATCAAGAACTTCTTTTCTGCACACCTTAAGAGGTGCTGCGAAGTCATGAAGTTTAATGCCCATAACTTTATACGTCAAAAAATTTGCAACCAGCGAGATAATTTTTCGATACAGCGGGTCTTTGCGGTTAACCCTCCGACCAGAAACAACGTCGTACCCCTCGCGGAGTTTTTTGAGGAGAATCGGGATATCTTCCGGATTGTTTTGTAGGTCTGCGTCCAATATAGCAACGATATCGCCCTCCGCGGCACATATGCCTGCATTAAGAGCGGCCGATTGCCCCATGTTTTTTGCAAAAACAATAATTTTTATCGGAGAAAGAGTTTTAAGTTTTGAGACAGTCTCGTCAATAGAGCAATCATCAACGGCAATGATCTCATACTCCTCGCCGATCTCATCAAGTGTCTTTTTAAGACGCCCGTGGAGCTCTAAAACATTTCCTTCTTCGTTGTGTGTCGGAAAAATGACGGAAATCATGAGATATTACTTAAGGCCTCATACGACGACTATAACACCAAAAAAGACAAAAGAGCAATCAAGGTTTTTTCGCAACCACTAAAAGAGAACTGCCACACGGAATGGGAAATATTCGCATCACATACCGTTCTACGACTAGCCACGCAATGAAAAATGAATTTAAAAATGGCGGAAGAATAACATCATCTGTCTTTAAGATTTTTTTCTTGTCTTTGTTAAATAGCCCTTGTAACTTCTCAAAACAGAGTTTTAGTGCACGAAATGGAATTGCCGGAATGACAAAATAGCTCATTTCCTCGATTGAAAACCCCGCATTAAGTATTTTTCCGCGTAGCTCTTTATGCCCATAACGCCTTTTGTGATGAAGCGCCTCATCGTGATCCGACCACATCCATGCATATGCGGGTACGGTTAGGAGAAGGACGCCGTTGCGTTTGAGGGCACGAAAAATTTCATCAAGTGCTTTTTTGTCGTCGTCTATGTGCTCTAAAACATCGAGTATAGAAACAATATCAAACGCTTCGTCCGGAAACGGCAATTCTTCACTGTCTCCTTTCACTATCTTGTGGAAACCTTGTGCACGCGCAAATGAAAGCGCCTCATCACTAGAATCAATGCCTGTCACCTTCCCAAATTCCTTCAGAAAAAGAATATTGCCGCCGGGTCCGCACCCGACATCAAGAATGTTCGCATCGTGAGATTTGATATGGCGACCAAGCGCCTCTCTCAGAATAGCGCGACGACCCACATTCCACCAAAAAAATTGTTCCCGATCTTTTAAGCGCTTGTATTCTTTACGTTCCATTAATTTTTATGAAGATAGATATTATTCAAGGCATGAAATAACTTTGTAATGAAGGAATCTTCAAAAAGATTGTCGCTATGAATAAGGATGCTCCTGCGCATCCCGGCGGCAATCGGTAAATTCCCGTGATATGTTGTCGAACCATCAAAAATCATTACATCACCTGCTTCAAGAGGAATTCTTGTAAAAAATTTGTCCCGTATCAATTTCCTCCGAAAAATAAACCAAGAAATGGGATTGGTCCAGAACAGTTTCGTAAGAGTGTACATAAACAAAGAATTAGTATCGCGGCGAAGGTTCGGGCGCACCAAGATATCTCCGTTTTCTTCTCCTGAGGTAGAGCGCAAAACAACGAGAATTGTTTTCTTTTGGTTGTCAAAATGCCACGCCTGTGAAGCACGATTCCCTTTGTCTGTGACAGACCGGATCACGACATATGCCCCGTCTTCAAACGTAATGTCGCCACATTCTGAAGTAAGTGTCTTTTTAAAATCTTTCAGAATTTCTTCACTTTTCGGCGGCGGTATAATTTCGAAACCCTTTCCGTCACTCACGCTATCAATTTTCTGATTTATCACCCTTAGGGTTTCGCCTCGCACTGCTTTTTTAAAAATTGTATGCATAAAAGGTTGTTATTTTTTAGATTGCTATTTGATATATTTCGATGCCGTCTTTTTGATATACGAGATTATATTTTTCAGGAATTCCTGTGTGTACACCAATATCTCTCTCGCGGGGTCCTATAAAGAGATAATCAAGACGATACGGGATTTCCTCCGGCATTTTGAAACTATTATACTCGTCCACCACATTTCGGGCGACATCGGGCGGCAGTTCGTAGATCGGATATTTCTCGGGACGAAGCGAGGAATCAAGGGCCCTGCTGTTGTATTCCGCGGTGAAAAAATTAAACACGCCAAGCCGGGATGTCAGCACCCGGGCAAACATATCCGGCGGCACACCAAACATCGCATGCGCCATATACATGCGCTCAAGCACCTCTTGTTTTGAGAGAAGATTATTCTGTGCGCGCGCCTGGAACATCCTATTGTGCGTGTACGTGCCGAGTTCAATGTTGGTTTCAATGGACGGTGTCATAACTACGCTGTCTTCGGGTGTATTTTCGTTGAACCATTCGTACGCATCCATAAGCGATGCCGGAACCGTATATAATCGGGCATGCTGTTTGTTGTTCGAGAACTCGCTTTCCACGACATGGGCCGTAAGGAGTATCGCGATGATAACGGCGCATGCCGCGGATATTTTTCGCAAAACGCCATCTTTATCAAATCGTTCAATCAGGAAAATCCATAGATAATATGTAAGCGGGGCCCATATGACCCCGTTCGTCAGCAAAAACACCTTGTTGCCCCAATGGTCGGATTGGAGCGTCCACCCGACGAGAACATTGGCGTTGTAAGCAATAACCCCCGTAAGAGCAAGCGCCGCAAGAAAATATCCGAGGACTGGTTTGGAAAATTTTTTCCCCACCCATAACGAAAGGCCGGCCATCGCAAAAAACAGAAGGTACGTTTTCCAGAGAAACCACCGGATGCCCCGCCCATCTTCAATCCCCATTCTGTTCACGATATCCGCATACGACGGCAACTGTTTTAAATAGTATTGATCTATCCAAAACGGAATAGAGACGAGAACTCCGACGAGGCCGATATAAAAAACCGTGCGGGCGGAATCAATGCGCCGCGCCGTAAGGAGCACGAGAAACAATATCCCAAGGAAAATCGTCGCGAAAACCCAGTGGAAAAAGTACAGATAGAACAGCAGTCCGTAGAATAGTCCCCCCAAGAAGACAAGGATTTTCTTCCTCTCCGCGCTCACAAGGGCGCGATACACGAAATAAAACATGAGGACAAGAAATGGGCCCGCCGGAATGAATGAATCGCGGGTAAGAAATGCGAGGCGCGCGGTTACCGTATCCGAGAACGGTATGAATTGGAATAACAGTATCTTTAGCTCGGTAAGCGATGACGGCGGGATAAGAACAGGTAATTGGGGAAACAGCATCAGCACAAACGCGGAGAAAAGCGAGAAAAGCCGATTTTGAGTAAGCGCTGAAAAGACAAGGAAGAGCGATAGAAATAGAAAAATAGGAAAGATAAAATCCGTTATCATAAACCCCGGAAACACCGAATCAAAAGGAGCAAAAAACGGAAAGAGAAGCGCCGCCGAGAGAATAGGGAAAAGTATCGGGCCGCCCTTATGCTCGTATGTGTCCATCTCTCCGGGAACAAGTGTTCCGTCAACCAAATCCCGATACCGCGGAGCATATGTGTTCATGTGGTCAAAATCGGGCTGCTGCACGGTGAGAGGAACATAACGCTCACCGATACCTTCAAGCGTTTTGTATCGCACGAAATGCGGCAGTGCGGAGTACACAAGACCGACGACGAGAGCAATGCCGATAAGTAGTAATTTGAATGGTATGTTTTTGTGCATATATACAAGCACGTCAGGACACCTTTTGGATGATGTCTAGCATTTCCCGGCAAGCCTTGTGCCATGAAAACTGCTCTGCGCGCGCTTTCCCTTTCTTGATAAGAGTATCACGAAGCCCCGGCGTCTCCGCAATAGACCGCATAGCTTCGGCAATGTCGTGCGGATCGTGCGGGTTCACCAAAACCGCCGCATCGCCCCCGATCTCCTTGAGAGATGACTGATTGGAGGTAATGACCGGAATGCCGCAATCCATCGCCTCGAGCACCGGATATCCGAATCCCTCTATAAATGTCGGGAACACAAGCGCTTCGGCGCGCCGATAAACATGCGAGAGTTCGCCGTCATGTAAGTGGCTCACGAACCGTATGTGTGATTCCAGATGCTTCTCTCGTATAAATCGGAGCACTGAATCATAATACGCTCCCCGCGCAGGATTGCCCGCGAGGACGAGATGGTATCCGGGATGGCTCTTCTGGAACTCAGCGAACGCTTTTACGATATTCAAAATGTTTTTTCTCAACTTCAAAATGCCCGCAAAAAAGAAAAACTTCTCCGGAAGTGGAATTTCCTTTTCCGGAATGGCGCATATTTTCTTGAATCCGCACAAAACAACCGAGATATTTTCTGCGGGAATCCCAAAGAGCTTCACCGTGTCTTCTTTTGTGGCATTAGATATGGCGACGATGTGGTCGGCCTTTTTGAGAGAAATCCAGTGGATAAGATACGTAACAAATCGCCTGTATTGGCCCACAATTGTGTGCGCCGCTAAATACCAATATGCGAAATCAAGTGCGATAATAATTGATTTCGGGGGACGCCAAAAAAGCGGCATAACAGGAGTGTTGAATACATACACGTCTGCCCGCGGCGCGCGGCGCAAACGCTCAAGCCAGAATCTGCCCCCGCCTAAAGGATGAAGCATCCAGTTTTTTCCGGGTAATTCCGGGTCCTTGCGGGGCTTATTTTTTACAAAAATGATGTATTCGTTCTCCGTATCAACCTCAAGCATTCCTTTGGTTAATTCAAAAATGGTCCGCGCGAGCCCCGCGGGTTTGTCTTCGTCGTATGGATGCAAAAGAATCCCTATCTTCATAACAGCTATCCTGCAAACTTTGTGATGAACCCGAGCATCGCCTCTGCTCGCTTTTCCCATGTGTATGGCCGTACATCTTCGCGCGCACGCGCTGCGCACTGACGAGCTACTGCCGCATCTCCCAGCGCTTTTTCAATTCCCCTTTTTAAATCTTCCGGGTTATCCGGCTGCACGAGAAATGCATTTTGTTCGTTCAAAATTTCTCTAATGGACGGCAAACTGGAAGCAACAATGGGACGACCACTTGCCATGTATTCAAACAGCTTGATGGGCGACGTATCATTTCTTGAATACGTAGAACGGGGGTTGTCTCCCGCGTGTGCTGAATTCGGAAGGACAAGCACATCTGCAGCTCTCAAGAAAAGCGGAATATCTTTGTGTCGTCTGTAACCGACAAGGAGGATATTAGCGACATCTCTGTGTCGTTCTTTAAATGCTCTTTGGTGATATGGCGTACCGCCGACAAAAACAAAATATGTGCTCGGCATAGCGCGCGCTGCACCCGCTAGCACGTGCACCCCTTTCCAATCATACAGGTGCCCTGTGTAGAGGACAATCTGTTTACCGACAGGAAGGGAGAGTTTTTTGCGCACCGCACCTATCGACGCATCTGTCGTAAACTCATCTGGATCAAATCCGTTTCTTGCCACTACCATTTTTGAAAGCGGTATTCCGAACAATGTATGACACTGGGTAATCTTCCATTGGTTTGTGGCAAAAATCCCGGACATTTTCTTCAGTGCGATTTTCCAAAGCCACAAATGGCGCTCCGGAAATCCGTGCATGTCATACAACACGCGATATCCTTTGAGCCCCAAAAGCCATCCGGATATCTCGTCGCGCGTTATGACTACATCCGCCCTCTTGTCGCCACGATGTAAAAAAAACACTGCAAGCGCGAAGGAAACCTGATTTAATAAAAATCCATAACGAACCCCCCACGTGACCGCATCAAGCGTCGGAATGTATCGAACAGAAAAATTCCTTCTGGTGCCGTAATAAGAAAAGATATCCTCTCCGGAGGCATTTTTGATACGTGGGGCATACACTGTGAGCTGTGCCCCCGCATTCGCGAGCGCTTCACATGTTTTCACTATACTCACGCCATATGCCTTCTCGGTCGGAAGCCGGGAATTTGAAATATACGTAATGCGCATAAATAAAAATGAAAATGCAAAACGAAAAATGCAAAATGGCGGATATGGGACGAAAAGTCCTTATGCTTATTATTTTTAGCTTTGCGTTTTACGCTTCTCTATGATAACAAAAATCGCGCATCTATTGTTGCGCAAGATGCAATCCATACGAGATTCGCGGCATGTAGTAATAATCAATAGAAGGAACGTATTTCGGACATATTCTCCTTTGCCCATGACACCAAAGAGGTTATGCCATCATGGAGAG
>CAZNJQ010000007.1:31531-35668 GCA_964573545.1 uncultured Candidatus Saccharibacteria bacterium
TCGGACATATTCTCCTTTGCCCATGACACCAAAGAGGTTATGCCATCATGGAGAGAGGTTTTCGGCTCCCATCCGAGCCGTTCTTTTATTTTTGTGTTGTCACTTATGAAGACTTTCTGGTCTCCGGGGCGCTCATCACCATACCCTTTTTCGAGAGAGAGATCGTGGCCCTTCTCGAGAATATCAAAAAACTCAATGAGCGAAACAGAGTTCTCCTTCCCCCCGCCCGTATTGAATGCGTGTCCCCGTGCGTCATCTATGTTCTCAATAGCAGTCTCATAGAGCTCCGCGAGGTCTTTAACATAGAGAACATCCCTGACCTGCTTGCCATTCCCATAGAGCGTTATCGGACGCTTCAGGAGCGCTGCTATCGTAAACCACGCGAGCCATCCCTGGTCTTCAATGCCAAATTGGTTCGGTCCGTAAATACACGACTGGCGAAACACAACGGTCGGAATCCCGTAAATTCGCGCATAATCACGCACGTATTTGTCCGCCGCGCCCTTGCTGCACCCATACGGGGAATGAAAATCAAGCTGCTGCCCTTCGTGGACACCACCCGGAAGATCTTTCAGATGATATCGCGTTTCCTTTTCTTCGATCTCCAGCTCTTCAAGGTCTCCGTATACTTTGTTTGTTGAAGAATATATGACGATGGGCGGCGTCGGCACCTTGCGCGCCGCTTCGAGAACATTGAAGGTCCCCAGGGTATTTATCTCGAAATCAGTCCGAGGATCTGTAACGGACGTAGTAACGGCGACTTGCGCCGCAAGGTGGAGCACCGCGTCATGCGCTGCCGCTTCGCGGTCGAGAACATCCTGGTCATAACGCACATCGGCCTTTATAAAAGAAAACTTGCGCGGATGAGAGCTTTCAAGGCGTTTGAGATTAAGGTCAACGCCTCTGCGGGAAAGGTTATCTAATATTGTCACATCCCATCCTTTATCTAAAAAATGCAGCACACTGTTCGTGCCGATAAATCCTGCGCCGCCGGTAATAAGAATTCGCCTCTTCATAAATGATGCATATTATAACACCATGCTCATAAAAAAGTTGTTTACGAGAAGAAATTATTGTTTTACATTGCTGGCCGCAGACGTATACAAAATAAGGTGTCTTTTTACCGACTTTCTCCAGTCAAATTTCTCGCGGACGAATACCCTGCCACGCTCTCCCATCTTCCTGCGAAGTTCTTTGTCACGAGCGAGAAGTTCGATTTTCTCGGCCAATCCTTGAACATCCCGCTCCGGTACGAGAAAGCCGGACCCTCCGTCTTCAAGCGCCTCGGGGATACCGCCACTTCGTGTGCCCAAAACTGGCACGCCATACTGCTGTGCTTCCAGAAAGACGATGCCCAGTCCTTCGATATCTCCTTCTTCTTTATAAAAGAACGACGGCATTGAGAAAACTCCCGCGAGCGGATACAACGGCTTTGCGTCCTGTGCGCCCGCAAAAATAACTCTGGTGCCAAGTCCGTGGCTTTCGGATCTTGATCTTAATTCCGCTTCCATCGGGCCCGCTCCGACAAAAAGAAGTTTCACTTTTTCGTCTTTTATCAGAGAAAGCGCTTCCACTAAGTCTTCAGGGCCTTTCCTCCGCACCAAGTGACCTACAAAAAGTACGACAAAATCATCCGACGCAATGCCATATTTTTTCCGGAGGGATTCAACCGTCTCGGGAGAGATTACCGGCGGTTCATCCGAAAGCGGATAATATACGACTTCAAACCGCTCAACTGGCATGCTGTGGCGCTGTGCCGCCTCATCGCGCGTGGAATAGCTGAACGCAAGCGCTTTTGTCGCGTGCTTCAGCGTCCACACTTTCGCCCATTTCGTCTTTTTACTCCCGAGCGTCGCCAAGACATCCGTACCGTAAAATGTCACGAACACCGGCTTTCGAAAGATATATCTTCCGATAAGCACAGTCAGGAATCCGACAGGAAAAACGCTCGTCGCGTGGAACACGTCATATCCCCTGAAGCGAAGAGCGTATCGAAATATATTCCAGACAATCGAGATAAACGACTTTCTACTGTCGCGGATGATCGTGAGCTTCGTATTCGGCGTTTCAGTCCCGCTTTCTCGGTTCAGAAGCGCAACGACGTGCACACGAGCGACGTCCTGCGACTCCGCCATGTGATACGCGATGCTCCGCGAAAATTCCGATATGCCGCCGACAGTCGGAGGAAAATCTGTCGTAAAGAAACAAACTCTCATACACTTAAAATTTTAAAAACAAAAACAATGAAATAGTTTATTCTAATGTTCTCAAGAACTTGAGAACTAACAGTGCGTTTGGAGTAAGTTTATGCCTAATACTTGCGCCGTCAGCGCGCTTCAAAACTAGCCCCGCAACTGCCAAGCGGCGCACGTGTTCAGATATTGTCTTGAAATTAGCGTCGAGTCTGGTAGATATTTCTTCAATGGAAAGCTCCGGAGTGCGTTTGAGCAATTCCAGTATCTCTATCCTCCTATGGTTGGCAAAACCCCGCGCAAGCCGTTCCAGTTGTCTGTATGTCTTTTTTGCCATATGCAAAAGTAGTATAACAATACCGCAGCAATTAACAAGCGCGACATTATCTCCTTATTCTAATGTTCTTGAGAACATTAGAATAAGGAAAACAATGGCTTTTTGTTGTGTCGTTTTCATTTTTAGTTTTTATTTTTTAGATGCTAATATCATCCCGAAGTCTTTTTTCTTAAACGGCACCATTAAAATATCCAGCGCATACAAAACAGTATATGCTGTAAATGCAAAAAACATGAAGAACAAATTCCCGAAAGTTCTATCCCTTTTGAACTTTCCCCACAGATGAAGCGAACCGAGCTCGTATTTTAACGTCGGCGGGCGGCGGAACCACGTGGCAATAGGAGAAAAATTATTATGTCCTAAAAATTGCTTGAGATTGTTTTCAGAGAACTGAAACAAATGATGTGGCGGCGTCAAAACCGACCATGGAATCTTAAACCATCGGTATAACTTATGTGTCGTCCGCGCCCAGAAAGAATCCAGATTGGGCGTTGAGATAACAAGCGTTCCTCCTGCCTTGAGCACCCTCTTACATTCAACGAGAAGCTGGCGCGGATCTCTGACATGCTCAATGATATCTCCCAAGAAAACGACATCAAAAAATCCGTCCGGGTAGCGAGCGTCGTAGAGAGTCCCCTGCCTCACGTCAAGCCCGCGAGCTCGCGCAACATCTGCCGTAAGACTATTCACCTCCACGCCGTGCACATCAAAACCCCTCTCCCCCGCGAAATGCAAGAAGTCGCCGTTTGAACAGCCGACGTCGAGAAGTTTTCCGCGAGGAACTTCTCTTTGGAGATACTCGAGTATTTTTCTCACATGTCGGCTCTCCTGCGTCGCGACCTTCTTCCTGTGTTTCTGATATCCCGCTTTTTCAGAATAGACTTCCTCGTGCAGATGCTTTTCCGCCGGCTGAGGATGCACGAACACAAGCCCACATGTGGAACATTTCCAAAAATCGTACCCGTCTTTTTTAAGAAAAAAAGAAGCCGGCGTATTGCAGATGTGGCATCCGGTCATCGCAGTAATCCTATTTTCTGTGCTTCATTGATAATTGTCATCACCCGCGCTTTTGTGGAATGCCGCTTGAGGATTTCCTGATACTCCGCTTCTAAATCTTCTTGGTTGTAGCCGCTCCGCAAAAACTCCCCTACTTTCTCAAGCTGGTATTCAAAATCATATAAGTTATTGTACTGAAAAATTCTTTTAAAATTGAGGGCATCGCTGTCCGGTTCGTATAGGTCAATGCGCTCTGCGATGATAAGGCAATTGTTCCCCAAAATCTCCCAGAAGCGGCGAGAGTCATATCCCGCGGCACCAGTGCAAATGCCGACTTTCGTACGCGCCCATATCTCATACGATTTTTCGGGAGAGTACGGGCCCCGTTTAATGAGCGGCAGCCGGTATGTCTTCTCGGTATGGCACACAAAGCCGTTCTTTTTACAAAATGCTTCGGTGAGCTCACGCGTATATCGTCGCGTCAGCGGATAAAGCTCTTGTCCGAACATTGCACTAAAATCAATGTCTTTTTTCTTCCCGGGCTCGTAGTATCTCATGAAGCGGGATTCAATTCCCAGTGGGAACGGGATCATGGTTCGACTGCGCTCACCA
>CAZNJQ010000008.1:0-20101 GCA_964573545.1 uncultured Candidatus Saccharibacteria bacterium
GAACCACCTTAACCGCAGGGGTGGTTCCAAGCTATTGAACCATTACGAAGATTTGCCTTTCAAAATAAGCCATGCTATATTGAACCGCAATGGAGTTACTAGCTTCCCTCCTTCCGTGGATACAGATTGTTCTGTCAATCCTTTTGATTGGCGCCGTTCTGCTTCAGCAATCGGCTGCCGGTATTGGCGGAGCATTCGGGGGCGCCGACGGCGGAGGTTTTTATACGCGGCGCGGATTCGAAAAAATAGTATTTCGAGCAACAATACTTATTGCTATTCTTTTTGCACTCTCCGCATTCGTAGCGCTGTTTCTCTCTCTTTAATTTAAAGTAATTAAAAAACGCATTGCAGGCGCTCCGGCGCCGGCACGAATGCTTCTGTTTTCTTCTGGAGCATTCAGGAATTGCACACCATACCGTGAAAGACACCATCATTGCTTTTCTTAAAAAAACGATTTCTTCGTTCCACTCTTCCCGCGCCTTCACTGTGTGCTCCGCGCGAGCGCGTGAGCTCGTAAAAACAAACCGGCTCATCGTCCGCTCTTTCTCCGCGAAAGAGAAGCTCGCCTTTCTTGCGGCGGCGGGAGTCCTTTTTGTAGGGTTCCTCGGCCTCCTTTTTTCGGCAAGTGCGGCGCTCATGGTCGAGATTCCCGCGCGCGGAGGAGCATTTTCCGAAGGCATTATCGGCGCGCCTCGTTTCATAAACCCCGTCCTCGCGATCTCCGATACCGACAGAGACTTGACGGGACTTGTATACTCCGGTCTCTTGCGCGCGACACCCGAAGGCACACTGATACCCGATCTCGCGGACCGTTTCACCGTCTCTCCGGACGGCATGACATACACGTTCACCTTGAAAGACAAAATATATTTCCATGACGGCACGCGGGTCACGAGCGCGGACGTGCTCTTTACCATAGAAAAAATACAGGACAGCGTTGTTAAAAGCCCGAAGCGCGCAAGCTGGGAAGGGATCATTGCCCGCGCGCTCGACGAGAAGACTATAGAATTCAAACTTGAACGCGCATACTCGCCGTTCCTCGAGAACGCGACCGTGGGCATTCTGCCGAAACATATATGGAGCGATGTCGCCGCAGACCAATTCGGGTTTTCTCTCTACAACACCGACCCTATCGGCTCGGGACCCTTCAAAATCAAAGCGGTTAAAAAAAGCTCTTCGGGAATCCCCGAATATTACGACCTTGTTTCCTTCAGGCGATTCGCTCTCGGCCGTCCGTATATCAATGATATCCGTATCCGTTTCTATTCGAACGCGGAAGACCTCCTTGCGGCATTTAAGAGCGGAAGCGTGGAGGCAGTAAGCACGATCGCGCCCAAAGAAGCGCGGGATTTTGAAAGACACGGAGCCCGCGTTCTGAAATATACACTGCCGCGAATATTCGGCGTGTTCTTAAATCAAAACCAGAACATCATTTTTACCGACGCGGCAGTGCGAAAAGCACTTAATGAATCCGCCCCGAAAGAACAAATCCTGGAAGACGTCTTGAGCGGATATGGTACGGTGCTTGAAGGCCCTCTCCCTCCGGGTTCTCTGGGGTTCAGGAAACCGTCACGGAAAGAGCCCGCTCTTGATGCGGACGGAAGAATTTCTGTCGCGCGCGCAACGTTGGAGAGCGGCGGATGGAAGATGAATGAAAAGACAAACGTTCTCGAAAAGAAAACGAAAAAGGGTCCGCAGGCGCTTACATTTTCGATCGCGACATCGGACGCCGGAGAACTTAAAAACACCGCGGAGATACTAAAGGCAACATGGGAAAAGCTCGGCGCACACGTCGAACTTAAGATCTTTCAACCGGGCGATTTGAACCAAAACGTCATACGGCCGCGAAAATACGACGCGCTTCTTTTCGGAGAAATCATCGGGAGGGAATCCGATCCGTTTGCGTTCTGGCACTCGTCGCAAAGAAACGACCCCGGGCTCAATATCGCGCTCTATGCAAACATAGCTGCGGACAAATTGCTCGAGGAGGGGCGCACCGCTTCCGAGTACGAGAAACGGGACGCGATATATCAAAAATTCGAAGCGGAAGTGAAAAGCGATATACCGTTTGTCGCGACATACTCGCCGGACTTCCTGTACCTTGTCCCGCGCGAGCTGCGCGGTATCAAAGCGGGAACGCTCACCGTGCCATCGGAACGATTCCTGGACGTATACGTATGGTACGAGAACACTGCTCGCGTATGGAGGATATTCGCCGATGAGGGGACGCGATAAAAACGGGAAAAAATAACTTTTATAAACGATATATTTTATTCATTACGAACACAGTATGATCCAAAAAGGAACCTGGGGAGAGAATGCCCATAAAGATAAAGGGAGGAGACGGCATGGAAGCGGCGGCACACAGCAACAGCACGCGAGCCATACGCATAAGCCGCTCCTTCATGAAGCCTTGCGGCAGGCCGGCGCCATTAAAGACGGCGCAGCCGCGGGAGGAAGAAGCCACCACGGACACGGGGGAGGCGGGGCGCGCCATGCCAGACGCCATGCGGGATTCCCTTCTCATGCGCATAAGAGAAAACATCCAGTGCGCGAAACACGACACTCCGCCCCCGCGCTCCGCATACCGCCTATCGGAGAAAGTATACGCATTGTTCCCCTTGGCGGCGTCGAAGAAGTCGGACGCAACATGACGGCAATCGAGATCAAAGACGACATTATCGTCGTCGATTGCGGCATACAATTCCAGGAAGACGAAACTCCGGGCATTGATTATATCCTCCCCAACACGAAGTATCTTGAGGAGCGTAAACACAAAATCCGCGCCGTCATCATCACGCACGGGCACCTTGATCATATCGGGGCTATCCCCTATATCGTTCCCGGGATAGGAAACCCACCGATATACACCAGGAACCTCACGACGCTCATGATCAAGAAACGCCAGGAGGAATTCCCGCATCTGCCGCCGCTTGATTTTAAGGTGGTGGAAAAAGAAGACCGGCTCAAGATCGGCGATCTGTACGTGAAATTCTTCTCCGTCACCCACACTATTCCCGATTCCATGGGTATCATTATCGAGACTCCGTACGGCAACATCGTCCATACCGGAGACCTTAAGTTGGACCACGTGAGCGGCGTACCGACCAAACGGGAAGAAGACGAGTTCGGGCAATTCAAGAAAGATCCAGTGCTCCTCCTTCTTGCGGATTCAACGAACGTCGAACGGCCGGGCTTTTCGATTCCCGAAGGCGACGTGCATAAAAATCTTGACCGCATTATAAAAGACGCGACGGGGCGGCTCCTTATCGGGACATTTTCTTCGCAGATAGACAGGATCGTTAGTATCATCGAATCTGCTGAAAAATACGGCAAAAAAATCGTCGTCGAAGGGCGGAGCATGAAGACGAACGTCGAGATCGCGAAACTTGCCGGGATTTTCACGTCGGAAAAAGGCACCATTATCCCCATTGAAGAAATGGAGAGCTATCCCCCGCACAAGATCGTAGCGCTTGTGACGGGAGCGCAGGGCGATGAATTCGCCGTCTTGATGCGCGTCGCGAAAAAGAACCATCGACTGATCAAAATTCACGAGGGTGACACTGTTGTCCTCTCCTCTTCCATCGTTCCCGGCAACGAGCGGAGCGTACAGAAACTTAAAGACAATCTTTCCCGCCAAGGCGCGAAGATGATCCATTATCAGGTCTCTGACGTACACTCAAGCGGGCATGCGAACCGTGACGAGACGCTGTGGATACACAAAAAAATAAATCCGCGGTTCTTCATACCAATTCACGGCTATCATTACATGCTCCGCGTGCACGCGGATATTGCCAAAGAAGCAGGCACTCCGGAGACGAACATCATCATCCCCGACAACAGTATGATCATAGAAATAGAAGAGAAGGGAACGCGCATGCGGGCGCTTAAAGAAGCGGCTCCGAAAGGGCTCGTGCTTGTAGACGGATTCAGCGTGGGCGACATGCAGGAGGTCGTCATTAGGGACCGGCAAGCATTGGCGCAAGACGGCATATTCGTCATCGTGGTCACTATCGACGTCAACACGGGGAAACTCAGAAAATCTCCCGATCTCATCTCGCGAGGCTTCGTGTATATACGAGAATCGCAGGAACTTTTCAAAGAGGCTCGTGACGAAGTAAAAAAGACGGTCGAAAGGACGATTGTCGGTATGCATCCCATAAACTTCGATTATCTTAAGGGGGTGCTGACCGATAAAGTGAGTAAATACCTATTCCAGAAGACGAACAAACGACCGATAGTCATCCCCGTCATCTTGGGAATATAGGATTACATACACTCCAAATGCCCCGAATAAAATACGTCTTATTCGGAATATTCGCACTATAATTTCGAATCGCCGCCTACGTATCGCCTGTATGAAATTGTTCTCGCATGAAAGCAAGGCTCACTTCCTTCCGATATACCTCACTTCTTTTTTATTTGCGCTTCATATCGCACTGCCGCTCTACGTAAACTCATCATTTTTAGGGCAATTCTTGCCGCAAAATGCTCTAGGGTTCGTGTACGCTGCCTCATCGCTCCTCGTCATCGCGCTCCTCGCCAGATTTCCCGATATTCTCTCGAGAATCGGGAACTATAGAGCGTTCCTCTGCATCACGGGAGCGCAAGCGCTTCTTCTTATCGTTCTCTCGCTTCCTGTGGATATGTTTGTCGCTATCCCGGTCTTCGTAGTAGCGCAAGCTCTTGTGATGCTCGGAGTCTTCAGTCTCGATGTATTCCTTGAGCGATTCTCAAAAGACACGGCAACGGGGGTGACTCGGGGGATACTCCTCACGACCGCAAATTTTGCGATACTCTTAGGGCCTGTCAGCGTCGCATTGATACTTTCAAATGGAGATTTTTGGAAAGTGTATCTTGCGGGAGCTTTGTGCGTCACCGCTGCGGGGCTCGTCATCGCAACGCGCCTCAAGAGCTTCAAAGACCCGGAATACCGGACGGCGCCGTACATCAAAACACTCGTCGACGTTGCTCTCGCGCGACACCCGAATGATGAGATACGGCACGCCGTTATCGCGAGCTTTGTCCTCAGATTCTTTTATTCTTGGATGGTCATCTACACGCCGCTCTATTTAAACACTGTAATGGGATTTTCGTGGGGAGATATCGGTGTCATATTGGGAATTATGTTGCTGCCCTTCGTGCTGTTTCAGCTCCCTGTGGGATACCTCTCGGACAAATACGTCGGGGAGAAGAAGCTCATGACAGGCGGATTTCTTGTCATGTCCGCTTTCACCGCCGCTTTGTTTTTCGCCGCAGAGCCGTCGCTTGCGCTCTGGGCCGGGCTTTTATTCATGACGCGCGTCGGAGCAAGTATCGTGGAAATTACAGCGGAATCGTATTTTTTCAAGCATATTGAAAGTTCCGATACGGAAATCTTGAGCATTTACCGGAACGCGGAACCGACCGCCTACATCATCGCCCCGATTGCGGCATCACTCCTCCTTTCGGTAGCACCCATGGTATATCTTTTTCCTGTCCTTGCGGGAGTGCTTCTTTTCGGCGTATGGAGCGCATCACGTATGAAGCCCACCGCCCCCGCGGCGCAAAAATCTCTCGTGTAACAAAAAGAGTATGAGTGGAGGAATCACTCCGGCAGTGTGAAAACCCTTGCCGATACGAATTCGCTGCGAGAATTTTTAACAAGAATCTCTTTTTTGAAATCGAACACGCTGTCTCCGTCATCGGCGTGAAGCGCCGCGACATACGGCCTCCCGCTTTCGGTGCTGCGGAGAAGCTCGATAAGGGGACTGAATTGTTTCCCGGGACCGAAACGCCGCGCGCCGAGTATGGCGCCAAAACTCCCGTCCAGAAGTTCCTCGTGAATAGCGACCCAACCGCTCTCCTCAAGAGACACCATCGACAAGATCACGGACATGCCGGATTCTTGGTCAACCGCGATGATCATATCGGTATCACCCGCCAGGAAAGAAATTTCCCGCGCATCCGGCCTCTCCTCTAGAGATACGCTTGTTGGCACTCTTTTTCCTGCCTCCTCCGCATCGCGGAAAAACGGAATATCGGCGCGCACAAACCCGCGCTCGACGAGCGGTACTGCGAATACGACGCCGACACCGATGCCGGCGATAAAAATAAGAATCGCTTTGAAGCTGAAATACTGTCCCATAGTTTTTACCTCCCGTTCCATCATATATGTCACTATATAGGGATTAAGCCTATAATAGCTCCCCTGCCTGCACCGTGCCTACGCACGCAGGAGGCAGGCTCGCTCTACGTCGCTAATAAGTATATACGGCGGCATTACAGTGTCAAAAAAACAGTGAGCGGATCCGCTCACTGCCCCCTTCCCACGTTTTTATTTAAAATCTCTTGCCGAATCAGCTGAATTACCTGAACCACCATCTCCCTGATCTCGTCGTCCGACTCGTATAAAGAAATATGGATGATGGGTATCTTTCTCTGTGCATACTGTTCGCGCAGAGCCGTGAAGTCTTTCAAGACCGACGTCTTGATTTGTATCGGAATCTCTCCGACATCGGTCTTGACGAAGACGTCTATCCCCTCCGCGTCTTCCTTGTCGGTGGCGTGTCGCGCGCCGAAGATCCATGGCAAGGGACCCAAAGCGCGAAACGCTTTCACGACGCGGACTTCGCCCGCCCTGCCGATTTTTTGCCCGATAAGGCCCGATTTATGAAGAAGTTCCCCCCGCGACGGCTCTGTTTGCCGTCTTTTTTTGCTCCGCCTTCTGTTTCTCCCCACCGCGCCGCTCCATATCGGTTGTCGCTCTCACAAGCGTAGCACATCTCTTTATCTCACATCAAATGCACAGAGCGGGTGATTGACAGGGCATGTGCGCGCCGAGCAGTATGTCCGCCCGTATGCGATAAGACGGTGGGGGAACAAAAGCCATTCTTTTTTCGGAAGAAGCGCCATTAAATCCCGCTCTATCTTCTGTGGGTCGGATTCTTCGGTAAGACCGAACCGGCGCGCAAGACGTCTGACGTGCGTATCGACAGCAATGCCTTCGACAACGCCGTATGCCGTCCCCAGGACAATGTTCGCCGTCTTTCTCGCCACACCCGGAAGTGTCAGTATCTCTTCCATTGTGCGCGGAACCTTCCCGCCGTATCTCTCTTTGACAATACGCGCTGACGCCAGAATGTTTTTCGCCTTATTCCGGTAGAAGCCGGTGGAGCGGATATCTTTCTCAAACTCCCTCGGATTCGCGCACACATACTCTCCAAAGGTTTTGTATTTTTTGAAAAGCCCTACTGTTACCTTATTCACCATCTTGTCCGTGCACTGTGCAGACAAGATAACGGCAACTAAAAGCTCCCAGGTATTCCCGTACCGGAGCGCGATGCGCGGACGAGGAAATAATTTTTTCAATGCTAAAAGAAGTTTCCGCACCCTCTCTCTTTTCTCGTGTGCGCCATGGCCCCCTCTCATTCGCCGAGCGCTCCCGTTATCTCATTAAATTTGCCGTCGATAATCGCGCGTATTACTGCTCCGTCTTTAATATCGATGATGATGACGTGCGCCGTTATGACCTGCGTAACAATAAGCTCCGTCCTATCCCCATAGCCGCCGTGAGACGACTCGAACGAAAACGAAACCCGCTCTCCACCCCCCTCAAGCGGCTCTGAGGACACGAACGCAAGTCCCGAGCCGTCGAAGCGGTATGTCGGAGATTCTTCAAGTACCCACGCGCGCGCCTTCTCGACGACGCGCGCCTCCGCTTCTCCTCTTTCTGTAGCATCCTTGTGGCCCCCATTCTTTTGAAAAGCGACCAAATCAGCCACAAACGCCACAGCCAATATGACGACGACGATCCCTGTAATGAAATAATTTTTGTATTGCTTCATATATAAATTCTTCCTTACGGCCTCCGGATAATTTTGCGCAGCGCGTCCTCGGCGTACCGCAGTTCTTCAGGCGTGTTTATAGGATACCAGAAATGCGCGCTTTCCGCAGCGACCGCCCGCCGCTTTGCGAGTTCCCCGACCTGTTCGGCAAGATTCCACTCCCCGCTCGGCAGAATTTTCGCGGGAATACTAAAAATTTCCTCGTTTAAGAAATACGCGCCGATGTTCACGAGATTTCCCGGCGGGTTCTTCGGTTTCTCGACAATGCCCTTGAGAAGGCCCTCCCGTACGATACAAACGCCGAACCGTTCCGGCGTTTCCGACTGCTTCACCAGAACCGCGGGACCCTTCTCGATGAAAGAACGTAGGTCTTTCGGATGATACAGGTCGTCTCCGTTCAAGAGAAGAAACGGCCCCTTGATATGCGGCCGCGCTTCGGCAAGCGCATACCCCGTGCCTTTCGGCAGAACGCCGGAGATGTACGTTATTGGGCGCGAAAGGAACTCTGCGCCGAAACGCTCCCGTATCCGCTCCTCCTTATAGCCCGTCACAAGGACAATTTCCGTTATTTCTTCAGGAAGCGCCTCAAACGTATGCTCCAGAATAGGCCTCCCTAGGACAGAGATAAGCGCTTTAGGGATATCGTCCGTAAGGGGGCGGAGCCGCCGCCCCTCTCCCGCAGCCAAGATAACCGCCTGCATATCCCCTTATAACAAGAAAAAGCTACTCGTGGTTTTTATCGTGCTTTTCTGTGAGGCACACGTACGCTTCGGCGATGAGCGCATCAGCGCGCTTCTCTGGAATCCCGAATTCCCGGCTTATATACTCCGGCGTGTACGAGACAAGGTCCTGCACTAAAATGACATTTTTCCGAGCGAGCGCTTCAAGCTCTCCCCTCCCCACGGACGGCAGTATGGTAACAGGATATATCTTCTTCGCCGTGATGAAATCTTCCAACCCTTCCCCGTGTGGATATCGCCACCCTATCAT
This sequence comes from uncultured Candidatus Saccharibacteria bacterium, assembly GCA_964573545.1. Lineage (GTDB taxonomy): Bacteria > Patescibacteriota > Minisyncoccia > Phycocordibacterales > UBA2135 > CAZNJQ01. The sequence continues at coordinate 8,817 of CAZNJQ010000008.1, forward strand.
TTTTATATTCCTGCATTTCCCGTACTGTATCGCACTCGACGTGAATTTCGTGTTCGTGACAAGCCATGCGCGGTGGCGCGCCTTCCAACCCCGCTCTTTTTCCTCTTCGGCTGGGGCAATGTCGGAGAGGCGCGCATCGGTATACATCGCGACAGTGACATCCGTCTTCGTCCCCTGCTCGTTGTGATATTTCACTTCAACGATAAAATGCTCGTCTCCCTTCTCCGCCACAATATCGATCTCATGCTCGACACAGACGCCCTTCATGAACACGTTACGCTTGGTCACATATCCGTGAATGTTCATGATCCGCTCGACATAGTGTTCGAAGTTAAATCCGGCAGGCCCTAATGCAAAAATGCCGCGCTTTAGGCTATACCGTACCGCAGAAGGCATATCCTCTTCTTTAAGATACGAAAATGCGTGCCGGAAAAGCTCTTCCGTGTTCATGCCCTCCGTGAGATCGTGGGAAACTTTTGCGCACACGCGGGCGACGACATTCTGCGTCGCTCCGGCACGCTCGAGGGAGCTACAGAACTTATCCTTTTCGAATTTTTCTTTTTCTCCGGATGCTTTTACGATATCTACCATATATTTATACTATTTCGCGCCCAAGTACTTCTCCTTTGATTTTCACCCACCACTCCGCACCATCCTCTTCTAGAACCCGAAGCTCGTGGTCGTGCATGTTTTTGAAAAATTGGTTTCCAGCCTTCATTTCTTCGGCACATTTACCCACAAGGGAGAGCCTGTCGGCGACCTTCACGATCTGGGCTTCAATGCCCTCCTGCCTGCCTTCTTCATTCCAAAGTCCGGTATATTTCTCCCGAAGACCTTCCGGAAGATCTTCAAAAACTTCTTTGATGAGCTCCTTGTTCACGTCGCGAATTGCTTCTTTGACGGCCGGCGAATGGTGCTTGAACGGGCTTAAAATATCACCCGAGAACACTTCTTCGCTGTCGTGGATAAGCGCCATCGCTATCGCCTTCTCCGCATTAACGCTCGTTCCCGACTCCGAGACAAGGTCGCAGAGGATTGCCGTAATATACGCAGTGAAAAAAGAATGCTCGGCGACTGACTCCTGAAAATGCTGCGGATGCGAACTGAAACGGATGACGTGCGCAAGCGAGCGATTGGTGATGTGGTTAAAAATACTCTTCATCGGTTTCTCGTATTATATCACGGACACGGAGAAACGGCTCCCAAAAATACCAAAGAAAACCCCGTCGCTCGCGAGCGACGGGGGCATTTCATTTACGCAGACAGTTGAAAAATCTTCGATTCGCGCTCACGGCCATCGTGCGGTAAGGGCGGCGGACATTCTTCAGATTCGGCATCGCTATAATACCCGTGTATGTGGGGATCAATCTTCCGAAACGTGTCGTTGTCAACAAGGCAGAAAAACGATTCCCCGTGAGGTTCAAACGTTCCTTCGCTTGCCACGGCATATTCTTTTGCGTACTGGTCCCGCTCTCGCATCGTCCGATGAAGAGAAAAACCAGCGGGGTATGAAACTCCGCCGAGTTTAAGAGACCACTTCTGGCATACGACGCGGATATAACGCGGAAAGACCGGCTTGTAGTTCCGGACGAGGAACCGCGGCGCAACCCACCACGAGCGGAGCCGGAAGCCTGAACGCGGCTCTTCGGATTTCCAGACGGGCTTCATCACATCGGCGCCGTCGGGATACACCCAGCGCTCTTTTATGTAGCCGGCACTGACGCTCCGCATTCCGAGCGACCGATGAGTTATGACGGCGCCACAGCCGCATTTCGTGCGCTCAAACACGTCTTTGAAATTACGTTCATCAGGAATGACAATCGGCTCTCCGCATTTTTCGCAGATGCCGAGCAGGAACGCCGAGATTCTCTGGTACACCGAGACGCCCTCGACATGTCTTACATAACATAAACACGCTTTTTCTAAAAAAGCAATGCGGGGCTCCTTGGTCACAGTGCTACAAAGACGCCTTTTCGATGCGCGCTTTTTCAATACTGACTGGGGCAAGGGGCGCATCGGCCGCATTTGTCGGCGTCTTCCCTATCGCATCGACAACGCTCTGACCTTCGGTAACGCGTCCGAAAATCGTGTATGCATGCGGAAGCGGTGTGTCTTTAAGCATGATAAAAAATTGGCTGCCATTCGTGTTGGGACCGGCGTTCGCCATCGCAACAACACCCTTCATGTACCCCTCTTTGTATGATTTCGTCTCCGGGTAGAGCTCATCCGGAAATGCATACCCCGGCCCACCCGTGCCGTTCCCGTTCGGGTCTCCGCCCTGGATCATGAACCCGGCAATCACGCGGTGGAACGTAAGGCCGTTATAGAATCCTTTCTCCGCGAGAGTTATAAAATTTTCAGCTGTCTTCGGCGCGTCTGCTTCGTATAATTCAAATCGTATTTCTCCGAAATTCGTAGTAAGAATTGCAATGGTTTTCATGGGAACTGTGGTTTCTTGACGAAGGCTCTCCGGCGCGACGTTTGTATCGCCTAAAAGCGAATATGAATAATATATGCCGAGTACGGCGGCTGCTATGACGAGAAATGGAACGAGATATTTCATATCGGTTTCGGATCAATGCCTATTTTATATTCCGGAAATCGGCGTACCTGCCACTACTTTATTTTTTGAAGCCCACCCGGCGTTCACCTCGATAATGAACCGAGCCGGCTCTTTTGGCTCAAAAAGCGATGGGAAAGATTCCGGAGTAGCGTTCTCGGTCACATCGACGACTTTCGCGTCGCTTCCGACCCAGATAATATCAATGGGAAACCGCATGTCTTTCATCCAGAACGAATACACACCCTCACGGTCATAGACAAAGAGCATACCTTCGTTTTCTTTGAGCGCCGAAACGCCCGACAACCCCTGTGTCCGCCTGACCGGCGTATCGGCCACGGAGACCGTGAGCGGGATATTATTCACGACGAGCGTTTTCTCGCCGCTTCCGGAAGCAAATCCTGAAGGAAGAAATATATCGACTGCAAGCAAAGCGCCCCCGACGGAGAGAGCTGCAAACAAAACTGCTACGGCTATAAAAAATTTCGACATGGGTGCGTATGAAAGAAATGTGCCAAAAAACTAATCGTGTATAAACCCCCACACCAACATCGGCATTGTTTTACTTTGCCCTTCGATTTTCGAAAAGAATTTCGATCGAGCAATGGACTTAATCATCACGGCCATAATCAACGGTAAAACACAAAGTTATGCCAATGTTGGTGTGGGGGTAAATCCGCGCGCGTGCCGCTCTATCGCGGCGCATACCCGGTCATCACTCCACTCGCCGGACTGAGAGCCGGGTCCATCCTGCCTGTCCGACACGGCAGCAATAATGGCGTGTGCGCGGTCATATTCAAGCACTGCGTCTTCTTTTCCTCCTTTGCGCGCATACTCGCTGAAAGCCTTGAGCTCAAGCGCTATCTCTTTGAGAAGAAGCCGCCGAAAAGGGCTTTGTTTCAAGAGTGTTTGTCCCTTCCCGTCATCAACCCACAGTCGGGCTAATTCAAGAACATGCCTGCGCTCCGTCCCCACGACAACGCGCGGCAGGTGCGTCTTCTCGCCGCGAAAACCGCGCGACTTGAAATACTTAACGCGGGCAAGTTTTCCGCTGTCGATCTCGTGTCGCACCCTCTCGAACTTGGACCGAAGCCCGGTCCCGAACGTTATATCGAGAGAAAGCGCAAGGTGCGATGCGCCGCGCGGCGGCTCGTCAAATTCAACGACCTCATCAACGCCGTTCACGATATCGTCAAACGGGGTCGTCTTTATGGCGCGCGCAGAAGGACCGAGCCATCCGGCCTCCAGTATTTGTTCATGGATGATGACTTCGAGTATGTCAGCGAGCTTTTTCGCCTCTTTCTCTTCGGCGCTCATCCCTTCCTCAATACGGCGGCGCGTTTCTGAAACGCGCTCTGCGTCTTTTTTGACATCAGGCGCGCCGTAGAGATCCTCAAAATCTTCCATGTGTATCACGTGGCGACGCAGGAATCCTTCCGCTTTTTTGTGGGCACGCTCAAGAATGCCCCGCTCGGGAGACGCCGCGCGGCGGATATCAAGCATCTTTAGAAATCGGTCTTCAAACGACATAGCGGTTATATAGTAAAACCATACTTCTCGCGGATACGGGCGTCAACCTCAGTCCTGTCGGCGCCGAATCGCATGTACGACAGTTGCTTCAGCGTCTCTATCCTCCCGGTATCTCCCGGAGGAGGAAATGGAACCATGATATTGAAGGGCTTCAGGGGGCGACCGTGGGCAAGCAATTTCACGTAGGCGTTCAGATTGTCGAGATTCATGAGGTCATTTTCCGAAAATACCGGCTCGAATTGTTTTTTCAAGAATTCGGCGTCATTGGCGCCGACGCGAAACGCGGCGAGGGAGCCCACGTTCCCGAACACCGCATTTTTTATCTTGTCTTCAAGCTGGGCGATGAATTGATGCGCGATAGTGAGACTCAATTTATATTTTCTCGCTTCGGACAAGATAGTCGCGATCGAATCGGTTGTCACGTTCTGGAATTCATCTATGTAGAGGTAAAACGGCGCGATTTCGTGCGGCCGCGAAGCATCGACACGCGAGAGCGCTGCCATGAGAATTTTCCCGACGATAATGAGGCCGATAAGGTTCGCATTTATGTCTCCGAGCCTGCCTTTCGCAAGATTCACAAGGAGGATTTTTCTCCCATCCATAATTTCCCTGAAATTAAATGATGACCTCTCCTGCGCGATAAGCGGCCGCATAAAATCGTTCGCGATGAAAACATCGAACTTACTCGTGATGTACGGCACGATATTTTCAAGCGCCGACTCTCCGCCAGCCTTTATCGCAATATCCCTCCAAAATTGGTTGACGACCGGGTTCCGCGAGTGCGCCAGCTTAAGCTCCCTGAAGCGAGCATCGGAGAGCACGCGAGACACGTCGAGCAGGGTATTGCCGGACTCGGGATGCTCAAGCACGAGCATGGTCGCATTCCTGAAATACTGCTCGAACATGGGCCCCATCGATTCGGGGACCGCGCCGTAGAGTTTCTGGAAGATACTGAAGAGTTCGTTCACGACGAACGTTTTCTGTTCGGGATACTGCTCGTCATACTGGAGCATATTAAGCGCGAACGCGCGCGCCACATATGCGGGGTCGAAATAGATAACGTCATCAAAACGGCGCTCCGGTATGCGACTTAAAATATCAAGAACATCGGTCCCGTGCGGGTCGATGAAGCACACCCCCTCTCCCTGCTCTATATCCTGGATGATCATGTTCTTGAGGAGTGTCGTCTTTCCGGTACCGGTTTGGCCGATGACATAGAAATGCCGCAAGCGGTCCTCTTTCGTAAGGAATGCTTCAGTCTCGACATTCCTGTCTTTATTGAATCCCAGAAACGTCCCCTCGTGAGGAACATCCGCCGGAGCGGGAGCGGTCCCTGCTTTTGCGTGCTTGAACTGCGGCGCCCCTTTCACGCCCGCCGTGGGCAAGTGTACGAGCGTCGTTAATTCCTTCACCGAGAGCGGCACGGCATCTGCGGGACGGAATTCGCGGAAAGAAAAATCTTTGAAAAAAGAGGTGCGCGCACTGCCCGAGAGGCGCGAAAAAGAAAGGGTGTTTCCGTTCGTATTCTCGAACTGGCTGAAAGCGGACTCTATGTCGCGCGCAATTTCTTCCGCGCGCGCCGGGGTACCGGCAGATGCGACAATGCGAATATTCGCTTCCGGGATGGCGCTTCCGACCTTCTTCTGGATAGTCTCGACAAGCAACTGGTCCGGTGCGCGCGGCGGCTCGTCTTTTTTCTTCTTCGCGGGGGTTTTAAAAATGTCTTTCGCTGTCTTTAAGAATTCGCCCGTAGCGGAGAAAGAGACATCGAGGGCCTCTTTCGGCGGAACCCCCTTCTGAAGCTTCTGAAGCGCTGTCTTGAATTTTTCGAGATATTTTTCGCCCGCAGGATGAAAGACGACTTGCAGCGCCGCTCCTTCGCCCGCAGTTTTAATTTTTGAAAATGCGTTTACGACGACATTGAAGGGATCATAATCGAACTCGTCATATGTCTTGATGGGAAAAATCGAATTCTTCGCGAGTCCGGCGCGCGAGCCGACAGAGACGCCGCCGTCGATAAACACGTTGTAGTCGTCTTTCTGTTCCTTGATTTGCGCATGCGGGAATATGGAAAGAATATGTTTTTCAAAAAGGCTCTTCTTGTGGTCGGGCACCGCGGCATACACAAGCACCTGGGAACCTCCATCAGGAACTGCGAGCTCGAGCGTAAAATGGCTCTTTTCTCCCTTCCCCTCTCCGGAAGCGGAAAGCATGCCTGCATAGAATTGCTCCATGCGGGACAAAAGTTCTTTCAAGGTCTTCCGCTCCGCCTCTTCGCCGGATACTTCCGGGATGGCGACCTCGTAGAGCGTCATGCGGAGGACGTTCCACGGCGCGCCTTCCTTGCCCCACCCTTTTGCGGGGAAACCCTCCTTCAGATATTCAACGACAAACCGATGAAAATCATCCTCGATATGGGGGTTCCGCATCCGTTCTACGACAGAGAGAGCCGAGAGAAGTCCCCTTTCCTGCAAAATACCGATGAGCTCTCCCATCGCGTCGTCGTGAGCTTCCGGCGAGAGATTTAAAACGATTTTCTCAAGCTCCTTCTCGGGTAACGCTTCTGGTTTTGGTTCGCGAGCCGAAGGAGGCATTTTTGCATATGTTTGGAGTTCCTCTTTAATCAGCGCATCGCGGTCATACGATTCGTTCTTCCCGCGGAGTTCTTCTTCTTTTTTTGCCACCGCCTCACGAAGACGCCGGAGTTCTTCTTCGGCATTCCGCGACCACACTTTCTCTTTCGTCCGTTCAGATTCCATTGAGTTTATTATACACGATGCGGGGAACTGGCCACTGCGAATACGGCGCTAGCCATCTGCGGGAGCCACATGAAAAATGGAAAACGCCACCCGAGGGTGACGTCTTCCAGTGTATCCACCTTTCGAACCCGGAGGTAAGAAAACTGGATACATCCTAATTATATTGCGCCCACGGGCCCAGACAAGCCCGTTTCTGTTGATAACCTGTGGATACTGTGGCATAAGGACGGATTTCGTCGAATGGTCGTTGAATTTCTGGCTTATTTAGCTATAATTGCTCACAGAAATGTGTCTAATGAGCACAGCGATGACGCTGCAAGTCCTCATGTGCAGACCGACGCACTTTGACGTTACCGAGAAAGATAAGCATGGCAACACGCACATGGATCCCGCCAGGAGGCCAGACCGGGCGCGTGCGCATGAGCAATATGAAGCGCTTCTTCACATTTATGCCGCGCTTGGCATTCGCGTTGTTTTTGTAGAGCCCGGACACGGTCTTACCGACATGACGTTCACTGCGAACTGCGGATTCGTCTTCGGGAACAGTAACAAAAAATCAGTCGTGCTGAGTAATTTCCGCCCCGAACGCCGGCGCGGCGAACAGGAGCTTTTTTCTCTCTTTTTCCCGGAGCAACTCGGATACAAAACCCTGTTCCTTCCCCCGTCTGTATATTTCGAAGGCTCGGGTGATGCGATACCATTCGGCGATGCGGTGTTCGTGGGACACGGATTCAGGACCTCGCACGAGGCAATCCCATATCTTCGCGCCATGACCGGGAAGCCCATCATCCCTCTCAAGCTTAAAAAATCTGCTGAGGGAAACGCTATCCAATATCATCTCGACACCGCGATGTCGGTGTTCGAAGACGAACGAATTGTTATCGCATACAGAGGCGCGTTTACGGAAAAATCCTACGCGCGGCTCAAGCGGGCCGTTGCCGAGGCGAAGGGAAAGCTTTTCGAAGCCGCATACGAAGACGCCGCGTCTTTAGCGCTCAATACCGTCGTCGTGCCGAAGAAAGACATTGCTCCCGGAAACGGCGGTCGTGCACTGTTTTCGATGCGGCGCGGCATGGGCATCCTCCTTGCGCTTGAGAGCGACACTCCCCGCTTCCGCGGAGTCGCTATCACTTCGGACACCGCAAGCGCAGGCCTCCTCCGCACGATAGAGACGTGCGGATACTATCCCATCACCGTACCGCTCGGAGAATTCATAAAATCCGGCGGCGGCGCATTCTGTCTTACAAAGATCCTGTAGAAAGAACGTACAAGTGTCTCCAAAGAGTTCCTTCCGGAACTCTTTTTTAATGAAAAAAATTACAGTTCCCGCAAATATCCCCAGCTGTGGAGCCTGTCGCTGTCTTCAAACCATCGGTCACCGATGTCTTTGCGATAATACATATTCGGTATAAGAATGTTGCTGATCCTGTTGTACGCCTGGCTTTGGGCCTGCTTCATCGTCTGCCCCGTCCCGGTGACGATCAAAACGACGCCGGACGTTCCCGTGATGACCCACTCGCCGTCGACAATTTTGACATCTTCTATGTGCACGCCTTCTGTGTTCGGTTTTTTAAAAATGATGACGGCATCTTTCGAATTAACTTCAAACGTCTTGTTGTCGTTGAATGGGAACGGTGGCACGACGACACGAACGCCGATCTGAAATCCGTTTTTTACCCTAAACTTCGGCACGGCGCCGCGCGCGAGGTCATACAGAAATTCCCCGATCGGGGTCGCCATCCCCTCCTGCTGGATGCTTATTGTGGGATATCCGAAACGCGCCGTAAATTCGAGCGGATAAATGCCGTTGCCGTTCACGATGCAGTTGATGTCTATGTATCCCACATACCCGTGTTCTTTGAGCCGCGGGGCCATCTTCGCCAATGTCGCATTGAAAATTTTATTCGGATTGCTCCAAAACATCGTGGTTCCCATCTCGCCCGTCGATGGTCCGATGTTTCCCGGAAAGAGTTTTTTGTGCTCAAAATTGACGTTTATGGGATATATGAATTCCGTCCCGTTGAAGAATGCGCCGACGGCGACCTCGACGCCGACAACGCGCTTCTGGAGTTGAAACACTTTTATTTTCTTCGCCCACGCTTTTTTATACGCTTCCAGGACCTCGATGACATCACGCCCGTCCTCTTCTTCCCCGGTAAAAAGAAATCGCTTGACGTTCTGCGCCTCTCCCGAAGGTTTTATCACGTATCGCTGCGGATTTTCTTTTACGAACTGTATCGCTTCATCAAACGACGTGAAATTCCTGTACGGAAGTATGGGGACACCCGCCTTCTTGAGCTCTTCTTGTCCAAACGCGCGGTCGTCTTCAAGCTGGTCCGTGTACGCGGCGCCGCCGACAACGTACTTGCCCTGCTTTCTAAGCTGCTCCGCTTTTTTTCCTTGACCGAGTACGTCGTCGAACACAACGACATCCGCCCAAGCGACATCGTCTTTCCAGTTCTCCGTCTTCGGCACAAACCCGTCGCCGATATCCTTCTCGGCGGGATTTTCTATAAAATATTTGACGTCATGCCCTTCACGCGCCACAGCCCACGCTATGTCGCTGATAAGGCCATCGATTGAAACAAAGAGAAATTTCTTCGGGGGCATCGGATTAAAGCTAAAAGAGATAGAGCGAATAAATCATATATGCGCCGAGAGCGACAAGGAAGAGCCCTGTGAAGAGGCGCATTGCGCCGCGATGTTCCGCGCGCCACCGTTCCATAGATTCCGTCTTTCCGAAATACGCGATCGCAATGACGGCGAGAAGCGGGGCAACGAAAATAAAATTATACAAAAGAAGGTATGGGACAGCATCCGCGTACATGCCTTTTGCGAGAAGGGCCAAAATCGCAAAATACGGCGCACCGGTGCACGGAAGCTCCACGAGAACCACGAATATACCCAGAAGCCCCACGAGAAGAAGTGCGATATTCCGGTGCGAGACGTAGAACGACTCGATCCGGTCCGTGTACGCCTTCAGGCGTTCTGCGCCTCCCGGAAGCATCTGGAGCGTGAAGCCCCTACCGTACCAGAAATAATCCTTCATTTCAAAGAGCCCCGCAAGAATTGCAACAATAGCGGCAGCCCAATAAAACGCGCTTGCGATGCCGATAGAGACCGTAATCTTAAGAATGCCGAAGCCAAGCGCAAGATATGTCGCATAGACGACGAAACTGTACAAAAGCCCGCCCACAATCATCTGCCCGCGGCTTTTGAACACCCGCGTCAAAAATGCAAGGAGAAAAATCAAAACTCCCAGAACGCACGGGTTGATGCTATCCGCAAGCGCCGCGCTTATGACTATACCCAATGTGATTTCTTCAGCAATCATCTCAATACGGCAAAATCTCGTTGTCTGTTTTAAAGAGACGCTTCTCCCTGACCTTCATCCGCTCCGTCATTCGCTTCGTCTTTTGTGAAAGGACACCCCGAGACCGTGCTCAAGTCCTCAAGCGCCACGACACCCGCGGGGAACCGGTAGACATCGTTTCCTCCTGCATCCTCTTTAATCCACGTCGGCGTGCCAGTTATATTCTTCGCGATACACCGCTCGGTCTGCGGCAAGGGGTTTCTCGGGTCGCACTCAATTTCGCGGATAAATCGGAATGACGGCCCGAAAAGCGCACGTTGTTTCGCGCAGAATGAGCACGTCGCCGAGCCGTACATGCGCAAACCCGAATCATAGAGACACTGCGCGAACGTGTCATATTCGCCCGCCTTGGCGCTCTCGAGCCCCCCTTTCGGTCCCGAGAAAACAAACGCCGCTCCCGCGACGATAAAGAGCCCTCCGACGACCGACGTAACGATGACATTGTTCTGGTTCATAATTTTATTTTTTTTAAATACTAATAGTTCGTGAATAATTCAATGAATCCTATATTCCCGGAATACGAAAACGGGTCGGTCACGATCCATGAGTGTATGAAGTACGTAACGAACGCGAGCGCGACTGCGAGCGCGACTGCGAGCGCGACTGCGACAATCGCGCGATTCCATCCGAAATTCTTAAAACCTGCCGCATAGAGCGCAAGCCCTGCGATTGCCGCCATGAGCGCCTTTGAAGTTTCGCAGAGGATGCACATATTATTGAGTACCGTCTTGCTCATTATAGAGAGATACAGCGACGGCCCAAGAAGAACAATAAGAAGAAACGCTGTAAACATGAGCGTCGCCTGGCTGTAACGCCATAAAGCAAGCGCGAGGACAAGCGCAAAATAGACAACGCCGGCACCCGCCATGGGGAAGCCGAAAACCTCGGAATACGCACTCTTATTCACGACATCGCACGAAAGCCCCTCGCCGATATCACAAAAAGAACCGCCCTCTGGCGTCGGTGCGTAATGCGCATAGAGAAGATAGCTCATAATGAGCATCCCCGCAAGCGAAAAAATTATGATGAGAATTCTTTGTACGTCAAAACGGCTCTGTTCCAT
>CAZNJQ010000008.1:20201-25556 GCA_964573545.1 uncultured Candidatus Saccharibacteria bacterium
AAACCGTGTCTTTCAAGAACTGCGATGGCAGTCTCTCCACTCCTGCGACGCGACACGAGCGCATACGGGATTCCAGACTTATGGACACGCTCAAGAGACTCGCGCGCACCCGGCATGAGGGGCACAGAAAGAGCGTGTGCGCCTTCGAAATAATATATATGTTTCTTAATGTCCTCAAGAATGTCGTGCGGAATCAGCGTCTCATATATTTCAGCAGGAGTCTCGTGAAGCGCTACAGCAAACCCGCGCTCTTTGGCAATCCGCTGTTTGAGTTCCGAAAAATCAAGGAACACCCCGTCGAGATCAAAGCCGATTATTTTTTTATCCATGAATCTTCAAAATAATCAAGTTGTGTACCACTACGATATTTTGTATCGTATCATAAGAATTGCCACGCTCATAGGAGCTCGCCATGAAGGGCGAAGAGGATGCAAAGCAAGCGATGGCGGCTCGCTTTGACGAACAGGCGCTCCGGATCCGCGGATTCCTGAGAACTGACGTCAGATATAATCAAGAATTTCTTCCGCCTCCGTTCTGCATTGAATTCACGGGGTCGCCATCGTCCGGAAAGACGACGACCATTAAACAGATATATAACTTCTTGCGCCGCCATGGCTTCGAAGTACTCATGCCGCAAGAGGGCGCGGAAGTCATTCCCGGGCGCATGCGCGACAAGCCGGATTACAACGTGCAGACTGCCGTCTACGCGCTCCGCATTCTTCTGCTTGAGAGCCGCGAGCACAGATACGACTTCGTGCTCTTCGACCGGTGCGTCTTTGACGCATACCACTGGATGCTCTACTGGCAGGAAAAGAACAAACTTTCACGCGGAGACGCCGAGGTAATCCAAAACTTCTTCCTCTTGTGGGCACAAAAGATAAACCTTTCATACGTGATGGTCTGCGCCCCCGATATCGCGATACGCCGCGAGAACGAGGTCGCGCTTTCCGATAAGTTGGGAGAAACAACAAATCCGGCAGCAATCGCAAAAATGGTAACGCGATTCACCAACATGTACGTGGATCTCGCGCCGCGCTTCCCGCAACTTCGCCTGATCGACACAAGCGCTTTGAGCAAACGCGACATGATCCTCACTGTCGGCGCTGAAATCCTCGGTACTTTTGAGAAAGCTTCGGAAAAGCGAACGGCCGGCGCATAGAAAGCCCGCCGTGCGCATACAAACAAAACCGCTATCTAGTAGAGCGGTTTTTTAATATGAGGATTTCGTGTAGGACCTATTCCCCTCGCTTTAAAGCCTCGATATCCCGAAGAAGCCGCGCCAAGTCAGCCTCGATTTTCCCCAGAGTCATCTTGGTGTGTTCTTCAACCATTTCGTCTTTCCGTTCTTCTTCCTGGATCTCCTCGACATCTTCGGAAATCTCCTCGACGTCTTCCGAAAGCTCCTCGACGCCGCGCGAGATCTCCTGCACCTGCTCATGAACCTCGCCCACATCTTCCTCGACTTCTTCAATGCTTTGCATGCTCCGGCTTACCGTCATCTGGATGAAGATGGCAAGATAGATGGCCTCAAGCGAGACAACTGTCGTGAGAATGAGCAGGGCGTCGGAAAAGGGTACGCCGAAATATGGCAGAGAAAATGCGGCGATAAAGACGACCGTGTGCGCCATAAGCGAACCGGTCGTGCCGATCCAGTGCGTCATCCGCTCCGGAAATTTTTTCATTCTTTTGATCGACTCTTTCATCGGAAAAATTTCAGCGAAGTGCGATTATTTTCTTGATCCACCCTTTATGGGCGCTTCCGAAGACGACTCTCGAGAGCGCGGCAAGAGCAAGAAGGAAGAGGATGAGTTCCGCCCATGAAACCTCAAATGAGCCAATGGAGAAAAGCGGCTTCGGGCGTATCCTGATTTCCTGAGATTCCGTCGGATTACTCATGGCACCGCGCTCATCGCGGATCGAGACAGCGAACGTGTACACGCCGACAGGGAGCGCTTCGTCGACAATAATCTCCCATTTGCCGGAGATATCGCTTACCCCCGTCTTCTCATGGGCCACCGCGCCTTTTTTATCTTTTACGACCAGGTCTACCGAAACATCCGGGATAGTTCTCCCGGAGACGATAAACGACTTGTCTTCGCAAAAGCATCCCGTAGTAAATGACTCAACCACCGGGGTCGGGAGCGGTAATATTTCAAATTCAATAGCATCTTCCGTGCTATTGCCCGCCATGTCAAAGAGCCGGACCTTTGCAACATGCGTTCCCGGCCCTTGTGGAGGAAGCGTGAAAGCAGAGTCCCGCGTCTCAGGCTGCTCTGCTCCGTCAACGACCACCACCGCATGGGAGATGCCGGAAAGCGAGTCTGTGCCGCTCCAGCGAAGCGTCGGATTCGGGATGTCTGTCGTCGTATCGCCCATCAAAACCGCAAGCGGGGACGGCGGCGCCGTATCGATCGCGATACGATAATGCGCCACGGGACCCCACCCGACATTGTTTTTAAATTGGACGTGAATATACCAAACGCCCTCTTTCGGGACGCCGAAGTTTTTCCCCGTCGTGAGCTCTTTTTCCACTATCTTCGGTTCGGTTCTCGGATTCTCGTCGAGTGCTGTTGCGATGCGCGTGACATCGTCATGTACATCCCAAAGTGCATATATCTCTCCGATATGGTTGTACCACTTTGTTTCATCCGTATAGAGCGGCACTCGTATCTCGGGCTTCTCAGGCAAGTGGCCATTTGATATCGCAGGTCTTGTTATCACTTTCGGTATTTCCTCGGGCACAATTGCTTCTTTTTGCGGCAGCGCTGCGGGGGTTCGCGTCTGACTTATGGAAACAATTACGGATTCAAGCTCAGAGAGTATATTCGTTCCTTTGCCGTCGGAAGCGGTCACCGCCGCATCCGAGACGAAGAGCTCGGCATCCCCTATTCCAAGCGCCTTAAACATGAGACGCACAACCTGAAGCGATTCACCCGTAATTCCTTTCGAGGCACCGCCTATGAAATGTATAAAACCAGGTTCGACGGCCGCTGGCTCTTCAACCCAGAAACTGAATGTCGAGCCCGAGGTGTCTGCGCCGAGAAACTGGAGCAGAGTATCGGGAAATGTAATGCGCGCCTCAGCGGCGTTGATAAATATTTCCTCAGTCTTGATCTTTATGTCTACAAAAAACGTCCCGTCTATTCCCACAGATGTTTTCTCTGGAGCAAAATACAAACGCGCGTGAGATGCGCGCGCCGTATCAATACTCGTGAGTCCCAGAAAAAACAGGAGGAGAGCGGAAAACCCTACTAAAAAGACGGAAAGAGTCCTCATATGCTTAGTGTATCAAGGAAGATACTCAAGTCTGCAATGGTAATATCCCCATCTTTATTAAAATCGATGCTCGGCTTCATGGTTTCATCAAGCGAGACAAAGCGGAAAAGGAAGATGCTCCAGTCGGCGATATCGATCCGAGAATCACGATTTAAGTCTCCTTGAGAGACTTCCTGCTCCAGGACCCTGAATGCCCGAAACAACGAAAAATAGCTCTCCGCGCCCCCGCCGGTTAGAGGTACGTCTTTCTGCCGCGCACGAAGATAACGGATTCCCGGGACGAGATCATCCGTGGGTATATCAATACCATAACGGCCGCCGATGGGCGTCATTATCTCTCCGATGATGTACCCGCTCTCTTCAATTTGAACAACGGTATCGGGGGACGCGTATCCGGATACGCGAAGAGGCGCGTTGCGGACGACGACAGAACTCTCGAGCTTCAGGGTCGGGGGCACGAGAATGTCTTTCACGGAGAACTGGTCCTGCAAGTCTACATCAAAAAATATGAATCCGGGGTCCCCGCCTTCGGTATCCTTCGGACGAAGCGCGAAAAGATAGTGCCCACCCAGAAGCCCGCTGTTGACTATCGAAAAAAATCCCCCGGAAGAAACTGTTACCGGCTCCGGCAGAGACTGCTTGTAGACCTGGTCAAGAAAACTCTTCTGCAAGAGTTCAACGGTCCCGCTCTCATACGCCCTGCCAGAGAATGATACTTTTCTCGGAATCACACCGCCTCCTTGGCTTCCCCCTCCGCCGTCTCCTGACGGGGGCACGTACGGCGTATACGTGACAATCGCCGATAACGAACTCGCGCGCACGAATTTATCCCTCGTGCCGGTAATCGCAATGCCAACCTCGACGTCCGTCGCCGCAGATTTCGTAAGCGAAAGACCTGAGAACGAAGACGTCGTCGCCGTATAGTTCGCCGCCGCGCCGGTATCCAACCCGAAATTGCTGCATGTCTCGTTTTGACACAACCGCAACTGAAAATTATTCGGCGGCGACGTCCCGACGCGCACCACACATGCGGTGACGTCGACTTGCGTGATAGTGGCGTTGTCGGGAACAGCGCCTAAAGAGATATCGAATGTTTGGTTCGCGCCCATGACGCTTGATTCGATATATGACGTATCACCGTCGCTTATGCCTCCGCACTGCGCACCTGATGTTTCAAAAACTTCCGCGACACAATTCGCGCCGCTACATGAGGTTCCGGCAGTATTTTTCCAATCCACGCTGTCCTCTGAGCCATCAGAGACGGGCACAAGCGTTCCGCTCATATCCGCAAAAGAGGCGAGAAACGGGCTAAAAAGCAGTATTATGAAAAACAAAAAAGCGCCGATGCCTCGCATAGAAGCCGCGACGCCCCCAGTACCCCGAAACAGATCTGCCGGCTGTGAACTATTCTTCATGCCCTTCGTGATATTTTTAACTTACTTAAAGTATATCACAATGGCGTCGTGGGGGAGTTTCCCGCCGAACCTATTTTTTATCCATTCCCGGTCGCTTCCTTAATCGCACGCTTCCGGGCGTTATTTCGAGATATTCGTCGCCGTTCATGATTTCGAGACCACGTTCTATTGTTAGTTCATACGGGGGCGTAAGCACGATTGCCTCATCATTCCCGGCGGAACGGACGTTTGTGAGCTGTTTTCCCTTAGTCGGATTTACCATCATCTCTTCGCCCTTTGACGTGTTGCCAATAACCATACCTTCATAGACCTCTGTTGCGGGGCCGATGTACAGTATTCCGCGTTCTTGCAGATTCCAGAGCGCGTATCCGAGCGCCTTCCCGGATGCCATTGATATCATGGAACCTTGCGGGCGTTTGCGTATCTCTCCATAATGCGGGCGAAAACCGATAAACCGCGAAGAAAGAATTCCTTCACCTTTCGTATCAACGACGAACTGACTCCGATATCCCAGAAGACCGCGTGTCGGACCTTCAAAGAAGAGCCGAAGCGTCTCTCCGTGGTGTGTCGCGTTCGTCATCACAAACCCTCTGATACCCAAGCGCTCAATGATGGCACCCTGATATTCTCGCGGCGTATCGATGACTGCCTCCTCAAACGGCTC
>CAZNJQ010000009.1:0-25089 GCA_964573545.1 uncultured Candidatus Saccharibacteria bacterium
TGGTTCGACTGCGCTCACCATAAATGCCGTTTGCGTACGGCTTTTCGCGGCGAAAATAGAGAGGGCATTTTTTCTGCATCTCTTTATTCGGCGCGCCGCGCCCTTTGTATTCGCCGCTTATGATCTGGTATTGGAGTGTCGGGTCACGCCATTTGTCTTTCCCGATTTCCGAGCCGTCAACATAGACCGTTTTATCCCACGCATTGAGATTCTCTACGAATTCAAAATCCGTTCCATATTTCCCGTACGAGAGAATGAGCACGTCCGCCTGTCTCGCAAATTCAACAAACGTGTCTTTCGCGAGCCCATAGCGAGCTTTAAAATCGCCGCCGAACGGGTGCGGATAATACTCCGGGTAGCGGAACTCCAAACCGGGATGCTCTTTTTTAAGCTCCGAGAGCCCGTCTAAAACGGTATCGCAATAAAAATCATCGCGCTCCGTCGGTGTTATAACGCCAATGCGATAGTCCATCATATTGTTTTAATATCGTCGGCAATACGCTTAATAAGCGTATTCAAATCGAAACGCGCCCTAGCCCTCTCATACAGATAGTTTTCTGTCTCTCTTTTTTGGGAGGGCTCCATGTCCATGATCGCTAGTATCTTTCGCGCGGTATCGTTCGCATCTCTTTCATTGTACAGCAGAAATCCGGCATATTCTCCAAAAAGGTCTTCAAAAGCCCTATTTGCTGAGAGCGTTATAGTGCCGGATGCAATGCTCTCCAAGACAGCTTTATCCATGCCCCCTGTCGGGGTTAGATTAACGCTTATATCCGATTTTTGATATTCCCGATTAACATCCGAGAATGCGATTTTCCCTAAAAAGTTAATTTCTTTTTCAAGCCGATATTTTTTTATGAGCGCTTCCAACTTTTTTTGATAACCGATATCGGAAGGCGTCGCCGCAGAGCCGACAAGATGCACCGTAAATTCTTGTCCGTGTTCTTTCAGCATCCGCGCCGTCTCAATCAAAATATCAAGATTTTTTATCGGCGTAATTCTTCCAACATGAAGAATTCTAAAAGGTTTGGACGGCGGTGGCCCCTTCCTGCGTTCAAACTGTTTGAAATCAATCCCGTGGCCGACAAAATTAACTTTTTTGCTTTTTAAGCGGAATGCTTCCGGCGTCGTGCTCCAAATAACGTGCGCCAGTTTCTCCGCGACACGGAGCTTCACATTCACTTGCCGGTGCACGTACCAGAGGCCGATTTTTTTATGAAAAAATCTCCATAGGAGGCCCCCGAGAACGACGTACTCCGGGTTCATGTGGACGAATACGACGTCGTACTCACTGCGAAGTCGCCATGCGTATGTATAGAATCGGAATATATAGCGCAACACGCATAACACATGTGACATGTGACATGTGACATGCGATTCTTTGCCGAGAGAAAAGACCGAAACGTTGCCGGGTAAGGCATGCACCCCTTCTTCCAGACAGACGACACTCACCTTTTCAAAGTGCCTTGAGAACTCCTGAATCCATGAGTGAAAGAAGCCAAGAACGTCACCCGCCGCATCAACCTTTTGCGTTATTATTAAAAGATTCATTTGATGATTCGAGTCCCTCTTCGGTCGGCAGTGTCACAAGTTTATTATTAATCTCCTCAACACGCTCAAGAAGTTCCGCGGAAACGCCAAGTTCGCGCGCTTTCTGAATGAGCGCCCGTGTATCTTTCGGGAGACATTTGCCGCCATAGCCGCGATAGCCCTTGTGGAGAACCACAAGATGACTTCTTCCAATACGCTTGTCCGCCGCTGCGGCGTCTTTCACGCTGTCATAGTTAATGCCCAACGCCTTGCAGATATCATACATCTGATTTGCGAAGACAACCTTCGTCGCAAACCATGTATTACCGAAATACTTGACCATCTCGGCTTCCGTCGCTGGCATCATGCGCTCAAACGGCGCCATGGGAAGTATCTGCATAAGCTCCCCCGCAACAGAATAGCTTTTGTCAGTATATCCCACGATTTGTCTATCGGGATAGCGCATGTCCTGGTCAGCGGTCACTTCAGTCAGAAACTCGGGGTTGAATAAAAATCTGTGCTGGGGATATTTCTCCTGGAACGATTCCGTAGTGCCTGGCACGATAGTTGATTTGATAACAATGATTTTGCCATCTTTCAAATTACCGATTGCCTCCTCGACAATTGAGAGATCAAAGCCGCCGCGTTCTTCGTCATAGGGAGTCGGTACACAGATAAAGACGACATCCGCCTGGTTTATCTCTTCGAGGGAGCCAATGCCTTTGTGGGGATCGTATACAAGCGGTTTATCAAAAATACGCGCGACTGCGCCGCCGACCATGCCGACACCCATGATGCCGATTTTCTTTTGGGAAAGCGGGCGTGCCCGATGCGGTGTTCCGGTGCGGGGGGATGTTTTTTTAGCTTTTACCAGACGAGACGCACGGAGAACGGATTTCTTCTTCATAAGATTGGATGCTTCATTAAATCCCTTGTAATACTAGCTTAAAACAAGAAAAAGACGCTCTGAGTTGCTTGCGCAAAACATTTCAAAACGCCGCGACCATGCGCGCAAATTCTTTCAAATCCCGTACCTCCGCATATCCGTCCCGGCCTTCCTCATCGGCGTACGGCGCCCCCTCTCTGCGCATCCGAACCGGAATAAGCGCTGGATTTGCGCGCTTTGCGTCATAAAGCCATGCCATGCGATCATCCAGTAAAACCGCCGGGGTGCGCGAGTCGTTGTTTGAGAACCATTCTTTCAAGACAACGGACTTTAAGACATCGCCCGTGAAAAGCATGTCATCAAAATAGCTCGTTATGCCGCTTGAGGAGACCTTTGCTCTTTGAAATGCCTCTTCTCCGAAAGTGATGAGTATTAATCTGTGGCTATCATGACCCTTCAGAAAATCCACCGTGTCGGGGAAGAGGAAACCGGAGATATCCTTTTGGAATGCGGCACCGGAAAATCCGGCGATATCGTTCAATATGCCGTTCTCTTTAAGGAACCCTTTGAACTTCACTGTATCAAAGAGTGTGTAATCAAAATCGAGGAAAAGGGTCATCGTCTGAAACGGTGTTACAATACGCCGACGATCACATGGGCAAGCTTGTCGGGGTCATGTCTGATAAGGCTCCGTTTCACCGAATCAGCCGTCCCTTTTTTGACGGCCTCTGCCGCGAGAAAATCATTCCGTATCACACGATACCCCTCCGACTCTGCGAGGTCGTCTGCGACAGGAAATTCTTTTTGAGTTGCGTAAAGCTCGAGGATATCGTCCGGCAAAGGCGTGTCATTGATGAGAATATGGTCGGGCATCCTTCCTCCGTGCAAGACGATCTCTTGCAAATAGTCGCGCGCCGTAAAATTATGGGTCTGGCCGTATTTACTCATAAGATTCGTGATATATAAAAATTTCCCGCGAGATTCCGAAAGCGCACGGGATGCGCCGGGGACGACAACGTTGGCAAGTATGCTCGTATAGAGGTCTCCGGGGCCCATAACAATGAGATCGGCATTCCTTATCGCTTCTTCCGCCTTGGGAGATATTTCGGCCCCCTCATCAACCCATAAGCGCCGTATCCGTTGTGTCCCATCATGGGTCTCGGGCGGCTCATCAATGTGGGTCTCTCCCTCAAGCACTGCGCCATTCTCATACTCGGCAGAGAGGGTTAACGTCCTGTTTGCAACCGGAAGCACGCGACCGCGAACCCGGAGCATCTGCGACGCATATTCAAGCGCCCGCTCCTCGGAACCGAAGATATCTGTCAGCGCGACAAGAAACAAGTTTCCGAAATTATGCCCCCTGAGACCAGCGCCCTTATCAAACCGGTGGAGAAACAGCGAGCGGAGCGCGTGCCCCACTTCGCTGTCGTCGGCAAGTGCGACGAGCGCCATGCGAAAATCTCCGACCGGCAGGTAGCCAAACTCGTCTCGCAGACGCCCCGTTGAACCGCCACTGTCGGCGACAGTAACGATAGCAGTAATATCAAAAAGCTCCGGCGGGTATTTTTTGAGGCCGGACAAAACGGTGTACGTTCCTGTACCGCCGCCGATCACAACTATATTTTTTTGCTGGCTTTCAGGCATTGTTCAAAAGATTCTCTATATAATCTTAAATAACGCTCTTTGTCTGTATAAGGATACTCATATTCTCCGGATTTGGGAAGCTTGCGCTCATATAACGCGATAAGAGTCTGCGCGATTTCTTCCGCAGTGCGGCCTGTTATATGTGCGCCAACGTCCTTGGCAACACCGACGTCCGGAGCGACAACCGGAGTTCCCACGATCCGTGCCTCAACCATATTCATGCCATACCCCTCGTACCAAGAAGTAATGAGCAAGACATCGGCGCTTTTATAATAGCCCGCGATGCCATCTTGCCACCCTTCTGTTGTTATTACATTATTACTTAATCCATACTTCTTGATCCTTAATTCCAATTCTTTGCGCAACGAGCCATCACCCACCACGACAAGCCCCGCATTCGGGATTTTTTTGAAGACTAGAGAAAACGCCTGGAGAGCGAGAAGTGGATTTTTCTCCCTCTCGAACCGCCCCACCCACAAAACGGTAAAATCGAACTTTTTTTGCAGTATCCGAGCGCGCGCATTTTTTATGTCTTCTGCGTCAATAAAAATAGGCAGAACGCTGACATTTAACGTTTGACACTTGACGTTTGACAGAGAATCTTTAATTCGCTTGCTAACAACACGAATGCCGTCTGCTTTTGGTATGGTTATTTTTGATACGACATATCGTATGAAATTTTTTACCGACTCTTTGCGGAAATAGGGGCTTAAAAAATCCGTGTGGATCTGAAGCTGAAGTGGTGCGCGTATTTGTCTTGCGATTTTATACGCAATATATCCAATCTCAAACGGATCCTGTGCTGTAACAACATCTATTCCACCGAATCCTCTTTTGGGAATTCCAAACACAATTTTCCAGATATATTCAAAAACGGCATTTACGGGTTCATGCTCAACAACGACATTCTGAGAAATTTGTTCTTCCCTGAATTTTCCTTTTGAAACAACAACAATATGGAGCCGTTCAAAAAGTTCCCCGTATTCAACCATCCGCGCCCGCACGGCGCTTCCTTTTTCAAATATCTTCGCATCGCTTGAGAACATCAGAACTTTCATAGTTTAAGGTTGTTCTCGAACATATACTTCAAAAACGAATCAAATCTGAGATATTTCATGAACGTCTCGCGTGCCTGTTTTTGCGCCGCATGGAATGTCTCGTTCGTCAACCCATCCCAAAATTTCCGTATATATATGTCAGTGTTCCGGACATCCGTGTACGGTACAAATACGACAAATTTCCTATAATCAACGACATTCTGGAGCGGAAGAACCCATTCCGTATCAATGACGACCGGAATCCTCCCGAGAGCAAGCGTCTCATAAAAGCGTGTCGCCATGTTGGCGTCACCTCGTGGCATAAGGACAAAATCAGACTGCAGAATATTGGCAATGTATTCTCTCCGAAGTTCCACGGGGTCCCCTTTCATGGTTTTTTTGCTCGCGGAATAAAAATCTCTGACCAGAAAAGAGGTCTTGACACGCGGGGAACCCTCCACGGCGTGCATGGCTTTTTTCCTCCAGTAAATACCCTGCTTGTGGACATCGGCGTGCACGTCACGCAAGACATACTTTCTGAAGTCGAGGGAAACAATCCGCGAAAGATACTTGAGCTTCTGACGGAAGCTCCCGAGTTCTCCCCATCCGCAAAAACTCACCGTCGGGATGTCGCTTTTGTCGCGCAAGAAAAACAGATTTTCTTCGAGAATATCTCCAGCATAAATCTGCGTCGGCATGATCACCGTACCGTCCCCCTCCCTGTGCATATACTTGTAGCCCGCATACCGAAAAATGATCGATTCCGGAACTGCGATATCTTCTTCGGAATCCCCATATGCGAAAATGAGAATTTTTTTGCCGTACTTCCGCGCATGTGACACAAAAAAATCAATGTACGGCGTATTGCCGCGCACAGAGGAATAGTAATGGGGAATCAGGAAATAATCCGCATCGCGCGGCTCACCCACAAGTTCAATAAAACTAAAATCCATTTCGTCGAAAATCGCGCGGAACGGTTTCGTGCCCGTGTATGGCTCTTTCCCCAACTGCTTATTCAAAATCGGGAACGTCTTCACGCCCGGAAGTGGTTCGCCGATAAAGACTTTTGTCATGTTGATTGTTTGAGTAGTTCCCCAAGTTCTCGAAGCATTTTTTCTTTTGAAAATACCTTAACCTTTTCCGATGCGTTCCGCACGAGAATATCCCGCAACGCCTCATCTCTTAGGAGTAACTCAGTCGCGCGCTTGATTGCTTCTTTGTCATTATATGGAACCAAAATCCCTTCTTTTTGGTCTTCAATAAGTTCTGGATTCCCCCCGATATTCGTTGTAATGACAGGAGTTCCAAACGCCATTACTTCAAGTAATTGGTGAGAAAATCCTTCATAGCCCGTGTTTAGTACGAACACATCAGCAGCTCGTACGAACTCCATAAGTTTGTCGTGTTGTAAGCGTCCAGTAAGGATAACCGTGTTTTCCATTCTTAAATCTGAAATCTTAAATCTTAAATCTTTTTCCGCCGGTCCGTCGCCAGCAATGTATAACCTAATGTCGGGAAAATCTTTTTTAAGCTGGGAAACAACTTCTATGAGTGCCTCAAATCCTTTCCACGGCACAAGGCGGCCTGCGGAAAAAATCATGGTCCCGTCGACGCCCAATCGTTCTCGTGCAGTACGCTTGTCAAGAGCTGCAATTAGAGGGTTAAACGCATTATAGATAACTCGTATGCGCTCCTCTGGCACGCCCCATGCCGATACAATGCGCTTCAGATAGGCGCTTGGCACAATCACCGTCTTGGCATTCCCCGCAACATAATGCTCAATCTTCCTCCGCACCTCGGTCACGATATCGAACTTCTTTCTCTGGAATTCTTCCGGAGAAAGAAACATTTGACCTTTTCCTCCTGAGGCGGATCCGCCTTCGGCGGAAACATCTGGCATTTGACTATACTGTTCCCACGCATAATCCCCCACGACTTTGACGATAAATGTCGCGCGAAGCATCCTTGACGCCAAAAGTGCTGGAAGCCCCACCGAAACAGGGTCCTGCGCATAAATGACCCGAGCTCCGGAACCTTCAAAAAGAGTCAGGAAGAAAAATAGTGCGTGCCGAAATATCTTGGGAAAACTACGCACGACACGGAACGGAAGCACGCGTACTGGGATGCCGTATTTCGGAAGCTCTTCTTCAATGATTTTCGTGTATGTCGCCGGGCCGCCGATGTCCGGGGGATAGAGTGGTGTCGCCACGAGTATGAAACGTTTATCCCCACCGTGAAAGATCGAACTATATACAAAAAAACTTATCGTCGCGAGTGCTCCTGATGAAATCACCTGCGCGAGAAGGTACCAGATACCTGCGTATTCGACGAGAACATACATACATAGTGCGTTGAAAAAAAGTCCCGCCAGTGCAGCCGAGAGGAACAGGGCCAATTGCCGCACGGCAACATGTATCCGTGAATCTTTGAAAGTCCATAGTTTTTGAAGCGAGAAACTCACAAGGAATGCAACAACAAACCCGATCGTTGTCGAGGCAAGATACCACACCCCCGCAAGATCCGTAAGGACGTACACAAGAGCAAGATATACGGCGGCCGCGGTACCGCCCGAGATAAGATATCTGAAAAACTTAAACTCAATTAATTCGCGGAGTATGATCATGTTATTTGGTGAAATATGCCCTCCATCGATCGTGCGACCACATCCCAGTCATAATTTTTTTCTGCCAACGCCTTCGCGTTTTTGACGATCCGCCCGACAATTTCTTGATTCTCCGGCCCCAGGATAAAGCGTATTTGTTCCGCGACGCTCTCGGGATTTCTTGCTTCACACATAAACCCTGTTTCGCGATGTTTTAAAAAATCGGTAATGCCGCCGACTGCAGTTCCGATGACCGGAAGCCCAGCCGCCATCGCTTCAATAAAAGAGCTCCCCATGCCTTCGGAGAGAGACGGCCTTACAAATATATCCGCTGCCGCATAATATGAAGGCAAGTCTTCGTACGCGATATGCCCCAGAAACAGGACTCTTTTTTCAAGACCGCTCTTTTCGACAAGAGTTTTGAGTACAGCTTCATCGGGCCCCGCTCCCGCAACAAGCAACTTGACGGACGGCGGCAAGTGCGCAAGCGCCTTGATACTATCATCAACGGCGTTTTTCTCCACAAGCCGCGACGTTGTAATGAGAATTTTATCGCCTTCCGATATGCGTAATTTTTTCCTTAACGACTGAGCTTCCAACTTCAAACTTTCAATTTTAAACTTCTTGATATCCACACCGTTCGGGACGATGGAGACCTGTCCGCGAAACCCCATGTGGCGCGCATATTCTGCGAGATACGAGGATATTGCCTGAACGGCGCGCGCTCTCACGAACACAAGCCTCAAGAGCGGATACACTATCCTGATGCGCCACCGGCCAACCATGTGAGAGATCGGATCTCCTTCTTGAAGCGACAAGAGATATGGCACATTCGGATGAAAAAACCCGAAAAACACGACCGGGAAACCCGCGTACGCCATCATTGCCCAAAGCGCATCGTAGCGATTCTTTCGGTGAAGTGAAATGGCTTTCAAAAATGCGAAGAGTGGGTAAAAAACTTTTGCGAAATAGAGCGGAAAACTCACAAGATCTTTGTCCGTCGGGTTCTTTTTTGAAAATCCGACCCGGTATACGCGCACGTTCCCTACTTGTTCAAACCAAGGAAGCTCGCTGTTGAATCGGGGCGTGATAATATCGAACGAAAACTCCCCGCCGAGGCGAGTCGTAATCTCCTTGAGTGCGATTTCTGCGCCTCCCCAATACGGCGCGTATGCAAGAGAAAATATGAGTATTTTCTTCATTTCCGTATGATAACACGAAAAAGAATTGCCTCGTTTCCTTCATCGGCGTACTTCGTTGCGACACCACACGGCCCGTGTTATATTGAAGAATTATTATGGCAATGCCGCACGATAAAACACGTGCCGCAAAATCTCTCCCCTTCTCTAGCATTCCTTGACCATGAGACAAGAAGGCACAACATCTCCAATCCTCATTATAGGAGGAACAGGATATATAGGGAGCGCGCTTCTCTCTTTTTTAAAACAACGTAAAAAAAACGTCGTTGTCGACACGATAGATATTGAATGGTTCGGAAATCCGCTAAACTCTGACAACAAGAAAGAGGATTTTTCGAGTCTCTCCAAGGAAGAGCTTAGCCGCTATAGTTCGATCGTTCTTCTCGCGGGTCATTCGTCCGTTCCTATGTGCCAAGGGAACATGCTTTCGGCATTCAATAACAACGTATCGAATTTCGTGCGCTTACTATCGCTCCTTAGTCCTACCCAACGTCTTATTTACGCCAGCAGTTCTTCCGTATACAATGGCGCCACAAACAACAGCGAAGATGCGATTTTGAATCCAGCGCTCAATTGGTACGACCTTACAAAACGACACATTGATGAATATGCGCTTCTCTCCGAGATACCCTACTATGGGCTGCGGCTCGGAACAGTGAGCGGCGCATCGCCGAATTTGAGAATTGATATCGTCGTCAACGCTATGTATCACAGGGCAAAAACTGCGGGTTTAATAGAGCTCTTTAACCCGGACATCCATCGACCGATCCTTGCGATGAGCGATCTTGTGAAAGCAATTGAGGCAATCATAGACCGGCCAGGAGCGCCCCGTGGTATGTACAATCTTGCATCATTCAATACGACGCCGCGCGAAGTTGCTCACGCCGTCTCAGCCACGCTTGGAGTGCCTGTTACTGAACAATCGGCGAGCCAGACAACGCCATACAATTTTTCCATATCAACAAAGAAGTTCGGTGAGACGTTCGAGTTTGCTTTTCAAGGTACGATTGACTCAATAATCAGTGACCTTGATGCCGGATACGAACACGCGCTTAAGTCAAAAAGAGATCTTCATATACACTATGAACCCACAATACACAGAGCTTAATTCATGCCTTGCGTGCGGAGGCAAGGACCTTGTCCTTATTCTCGATCTGGGAAAGCAGCCACTTGCGAACAGCTATCATCGCCTGAATGAGAAGCTCAAAGACTTCCCACTGGCTCTCATGCTCTGCGCGAGTTGTTTCCACTCGCAACTTTCTGTCGCGGTCAGCCCCGACTTGATGTTTAAAAACTATCTCTATGTCTCAGGAACAAGTCGTACGTTGCGGGAATATTTCGATTGGTTTGCTGATATGGCGATGTCACGCGAAGGGATGGGAAGCGCGCCCGTATCGGTCCTTGATATTGCATCAAATGACGGCTCGCAGCTTGGGGCGTTTCGACGATATACGTCGGACCTCACTGGCGTAGACCCCGCACAAAATCTCAAAGAAACCGCCGAAAAAACAGGCGCGACTATTGTATGCGATTACTGGAGCGAAGAGGTTGCGCAGAGACAAAACCGGATGTTTGACATCATCATCGCGCAAAACGTATTCGCGCATAATGCAAACCCGCTCGGATTTTTGAACGCGGCACGACGTGTCATGCACCCCGGATCGCGGCTATACATCCAAACATCACAAGCAGAAATGTTCTCACGCGGAGAATTCGACACCATATATCACGAACACATTTCATTTTTCTGCGCCAACTCCATGCGCACACTCGCCCACAGGGGCGGGTGCGTCATCGAAGATGTTTTCACCGTACCGGTTCATGGCACAAGCTACGTATTCGTCTTGAGCGCCAAAAAAGATACGAATGAGGATGCCATTACGATGAGAATCAAAGAAGAGAAGGCGGCAGGCCGTGCGTCCATGAAACTCTACGAGCAATTCGCAGAAACCGCACACCGAGTCGTCAAAGATCTCGCCGCAAGCATTGAAAAACACCGAAGCGAAGGATACGCGATCGTCGGCTTTGGCGCAGCGGCAAAGGGCAACACCCTCCTTAATTTTGGCAACATTGCCTTAGACTACATCATTGATGAAAATCCACTCAAACAGAAATTGTATACTCCAGGAATGAACATCCTTATTGAGCCGCCAGAGCGGCTTATCCAGGAAAAACGGCCGGCGCTCGTAATACCCCTTGCGTGGAACTTTTTTGAAGAAATTTACAAGAAAACAAAGGGGTTCCGGCCGCGGACAGACGACCGATTCCTCCTCTATTTCCCCTCGCTCTCAATACGAGAATAAAGGTTCTCCGATGTAAACATCGGAGAACCTGTGTTTCGTCTTCGCTCGGATGAAATGAAAATTAAGATTTTCATTTCGCTCCTCGCTCGCCCCGCCTCAGGCGGGGCTCGACGAAATGAGCGACCCGAAACTATTCGCGTCTTATCGGGACACGCAACGAAAAAGCTTTGTCTTAATTCCGATGCGAGCAAGTGCGTACAGAAAAAGAACATAAAACATCTGAAACGAGTACACGGTAGATTTCCAGATACTCACTGACGTGTGAGTCCCGGAATAATCGCAACGAACTGGAACTTCTTCGACGCGCAAATTGCAATAGCGCGCCTGAACGATTATTTCAAAGCTGTATAAATAATCATCGGAGCCGGCGGGAAACGGTATTGTCGTAAGCAATTTTCTGCTATACACGCGGAACCCCGTATGAAATTCGGTCAGCGGAAGCTGCAGCACAAGCCGGTCAAAAAAACTAAGTCCTATGTTCGCATAATAACGAGCGCGGGACATTTTGTCCCGTAGCGCCCGTCCTCTCTCCGTAAAACGAGAGCCGAGAACGAAATCACACCCTTGCTCCATCTTCTGAAGGGCGGGAGCGATGGAAGACGGATCATACTGGCCATCGCCGTGGATCTCCACCATGTAATCAGCTCCCATTTCAAGGGCTTTTTGAAGACCGAATTTTATATTTCCTCCATATCCAAGATGCTCGTGGGGAAATGTCTTGATGCCGAGTTCGCGCGCGACATCCACCGTGTTGTCCTTTGATGCGTCATCGACAAGAATAATATCGTCAAGAAGCTCTTTCGGCAGACGTCGATAGATACCGGGAAGCTCTTTGGCGCAGTTATATGCAAGGACAACACCTACGGTTTTGTATTTTTTGTATGGACGATCCATATATTTACAGATATTTATACAGTATACCCACTTTTCATGCGCTCGCCAAAAGGAGGCACTTTATCGTTTTACGAACACGACATAGCCACCTGTCTCCAGAGATGCCGCATAACGCCCTTCTAAAATATCCCTCTCTTCATCCATGAATCGATCGGATGAGTGCGAGACGATAATGTCAGGAGGGTCTTCCAAAAAAAGCGGATTGCTTCCGACAGGCGGAATGCCAAGCAGGTCGAGAACAAGAAACGTCCGCGAAGAATTCAGAAACAAGCCAAGTTCGGGTGCGTTTAGGAGACCAAGCGAGCGGTCCGGGAATACACTCTCAATGTGAGACGCGACCTTCCACGCGTTATCAGACGAAGAAATGTCTGCAGCGGTGAACAGATGAACGCCCTGGACGAAGACAAGCGTGCCGAGCACACATGCGACAGCGATATTTTGATACAATAGTCGTGAGATTTTCAGACGACCCATAACCCACGGGACAAGGACACCCACTGTGTATGGCGTGATAAATAGAATAAGGAGTTCGGCAATCAGTATATACCGAAGATATCCTGGGCTTCGGAGATAATACAAAAAAGCGAGCACGCCGTAGGCAATAATAAAGGTGTATAAAAACGAAAGCGGGCTTTTATTTTTGATAAGAAAACGAGCGAAAAGAATTATCGCGAATAGCCCACCGAAATATATAAGGGTGGTTGAATGAAAAATTCCGGAAAGATTATGCAGTATGTTTTGGGTGATGTCGGAACTGTACGGATTTTTATAAAACACGCCTATCTCCTGCCACATGCGTGCTTGAAACGGAGTTTTAAGGACAAAAAATACCCAAAAAAGTGCGGCTGGTACCATGCCGAGTGCGATAGCGCACGATTGTTTCAAAAATTGTGTGAAAGAAAAACGCTCAAAGAACAGCGTAATGGCAACTGCGGGTATGATCAATCCGAACACTGACGGTTTTGCAACGACTGCCAGCCCCCACAAAATACCCGTGAGAAAATACTGGCGGCGGACCAGTAAAAAATAAAACCCGGCAAGAAGCAGAGCAAAGCCCGGTATTTCTCCGACAACAGTTCTTCCGCTCGCATAAAATGACGCAAAGGTTGTGACGAGAAAGAGGGACGCGAGTGCTTCGTATCTCGAAAACAATTCTCTGGCAAGGAAGAAACCCCCTGCGAGCGCAACAAAGACCCATATGAGCATGAATATCCGTGCCTGGTCAAAGCCGTATCCGAATACCTTAAAAAATACCGATAAGGGGACAGTCACCGGATATCCTGTCGACTGAACAAGGTGTGCGGACTCCCAGAATGTATCGGGGGCGACTTGGACGGACAATACGCCATGGGTCAAGAAGCTGCGCGCAATGTTGATACTCACTGCTTCATCTGTCCACAGCTTCGGTTTCGTCGTCAAAATCGAAAAAGACCATGCAAGCACGAGAAGTATAATAAATCCCGCACATACGATATCCCATCGCTTCCTAACGAACGGGGTGCGTAATTTATCCTCGTGAGAAGAAGCGGGTATCTCCGGCATACGAAAGACATTAAACTATTGAAACATGATAGCACAAAGACCGCGGGGAAGTTGGTGATAAGAAAAAGCTCGCTAAGAGCGAGCGTTTGCCCCATCGCTCATGAGCGAGGAAGGCAGGATTTGAAGTATGTAATCGTTTTGGAGAGCCCGTCAGAGAGCGGAATGGATGGCGTCCACCCAAGCTTCTCTCGTGCAAGCGATATATCGGGACATCTTTGGCGAGGGTCGCATTCGGGAAGCGGGCGGTACATGATGCCGCTTTTTGAATGTGTTAGCGCACGAATGCGCTCGGCGAGCTCTTTCATCGTGAACTCTTCAGGATTCCCGATATTGACCGGACCCGAGAAAGAGTCGTGCTCCATAAGAAGCATCATCCCCCGTATGAGATCGTCGATATATTGAAAACTTCGCGTCTGCGTGCCATCGCCATATATCGTGATATCCTCTCCGCGAAGCGACTGCATAATGAAGTTGGAAACAACCCGTCCGTCATCCTCCGCCATGCGAGGGCCGTATGTGTTGAAGATGCGGACTATCTTTACCCGCACGCCACGCTCTTGCCGGTAATCAAAACACAATGTCTCCGCGCACCGTTTCCCTTCATCATAACAGCCGCGGGGAGAGAGAGGGTTCACGTTCCCCCAGTATGATTCTTCCTGCGGATGAACGAGCGGGTCGCCGTACACTTCAGACGTGGATGCCTGAAGGACCTGCGCCCCCTTCATCCCCGCGAAATCGAGGACGTTCATCATCCCGAGCACGTTCGTCCGAATCGTCTCAACAGGATCGCGCTGATACGCCTGGGGCGATGCGGGACACGCAAGGTTGAAAACCCAATCGATCTCTTCTCCGAAAAGTTCTTTCTGGGAGAAGAGCGGGTTATTGACGCTCGCGTTAATAAACTTGAAATTACGCGACATACGCGTAAGATGTTCCACATTTAGAGCGCGTCCAGAATAAAGATTGTCCAAGCAGATAACCGAATGCCCCGCTTTCAATAAGTACTCACACAGATGCGAACCGATAAACCCGGCTCCGCCAGTGACCACTATCTGCCTCATGGCCTTCATGCGCATATCCGGAAATCAAAGTCTCTGTATAGAGAACTGGATTCCGCGCAGAAAGTCAACAACGCGCACTGACTTCAAATTTTATAACTTTGAACTTCCGGCTCACTTTGAAACCTCAAGTTCCCACACGAGTATTTTTATCGGCATAAGTATGGAAAGATACTGGTCATAAAATGTTTTATGCCGGTTAATGAACCTTTTGAAAAAGAGCACGAATGGGTTTTGTGAGCGCCGCGGCCACCCGTACCAGAAACCGATTTTTTTAAATGTGTGCGGGGTATAGCCGTAGCGAGAGAGCGAATTGTTGACGTCGCAAAAATAATCAAGGGAACCAGACGTAAAAAAATGCCGATGCGTCGGATCAATGAACGCATCGACGGACCGGAAATATGGGACCGCAATAATTATCCGCGCGCCGTTTTTGCACACGCGATACATCTCTTCGAATGCGGTGGGAAGCGAATCCAAGTGCTCAAGCACACTGTGCGCGAAAATGACATCAACGCTTCCTTCGTCAAACGGCCAAGGAAATGCGTTAAGGTCGTGGACGACATCAGTGGCGGGAAACGAAAGCGCGTCAACACCAACGGAGCCCGGAAGTTTTGTACGGCCACATCCCAAATGGAGCACCCGTCTCCCGCCGAAGATATTCTCTTTAGTTATCCCGTCTTTCGTATAAATCTTTTGGACGATACATCTTTGCATACCGACAATGATATCACCAAAGAAAGGCCCTCGGGAGAGGGCCTTTCGGCAAGACCTTATTCTTCGGCATCTGCCGAACGCCTTGAGGGGCCGCGAAGCGCGTGCAGGGCGAGCGCTTTCGCAGGCGGAGGAAGGAAGAGAAGCGGAATTGCGAATGCGATATTCCACGCAACCATAGAGACCATGAAAACCGTCACGATGTCGATTTGTGTCTTCATGACACCTCCTCCGGTAAGCTAGGGTGCTATTTCGACTAAAATCATATCACAAACCAACTGAAAAACCAGGGGAACCTTTATTTTCTTTCTTCAAAAACTTCAAACTCATCAGCTGGTGTCTTTTTTCTCCGCACGAGAAGAGCCGTCGTGATCCCAACGACTATGAGCCCGACAAGGGCAAGTGACCACGATGTTACTGTCGGAAGCAAGCTCGCGAAAGCGCCTTCGGAAGCCGCATATTGTGATTCTTCAGTAAAGGTGGGGTCTCCTGAGGTGTTTTCCGCCGCATCCTCGATGGAAATTTCACCGTGCACAGGAATATCGCGAATCGGAGCGGATTCGCCTGTCGTACCAGAATTTTCAGAAGAAGCGGGTGCATACGAGGTGCTCTTTCCGCGCTCATATACCGACGCCGCTTTACCGTCAGGGAAAGAAAGTGCAACCACGTCATTATCCTGAAGTTCCGTTATTCCCTGAGGAAACATCACGCTCTTTCCCGACAACACAACAGTGTTCTCCGGAATAAAAAATGTACTCTCGCCGGAGACCACAGACCACCCGGAGAGATCAATGTCATAGTTCGTACCGTTCTTAAGCGACACAAAGAAATCATCCGACGTCCCCGCAGTGTCAATTGTTATGTTCGCGGGAACAATTATAACCTTAACGCGATCGGAGGCGGAATAACCGGCAGAGGAACCTTCAAGAAAGACGGCATATTCCCCCGGATAGCGATACGCATGAAATACCGCGGCACCTTCTCCCGTGCCACCATCGCCAAAACTCCACAAGAATCGCGCGTTCGAAATTTGCTCGCCCTCTAGCCCGCGCGCTTTCGCCTTGAAAGCAATAGAAGCGCTCGCAACAGCAGTCCTCTCGCCCATTCCCGCGTCGACGACAATCGTCTGTTTGGGAGTTGGAACATATATTGATGCAGTATCAATACCCGTCTCGGCGGGAATACCTGTCGCGTATCCTGTATCAGCAGATATCGCCGCGCCGGGCGTAGGCAGAGAAGCAGTCCATGCCCCTCCAGAGTTTTTTTGAAGTGAATTGCCGTCATCTTTCGCTCCCCAGTCCGACGAATACGTGATGCTGTCTTCTTCCGTGCCGTCACCCGCGCGGATTGCAAGAGACTCGCCCGCACGTGTGCTGTTTAAAGAAAACGAACTGTCAAAAAGCGTGCCAGTAAAGTCGGGCCAGTCGGCGAGAAACGTCGAGGTAGCGTTCGCGATAATCGCAAAAGCACCAGGCGCAAGCACTGGAGACCCTTGGCTCAATGTAAGGCCATGGTTCGTATTGTTTTCAAAAAACTTATACGCCGATATATCAACCGGGGAGCTGCCGTTATTTATGACCTCTATCCATTCATGTTCGCTCTTTCCCTCGGTGCCGGGAAAGTCATATATGATTTCAGTGATTGAAATCTGTGCAGCCGCGGAAAACGGAAGAAGAAGTAAAACGAAAATGAGACGCCATTTCATTGACGTCCATTCTACGCGCCCACAAAGAATATTTCAACGTACGACCCGAATTACGCTGTATTGTCGCCCTCAATGCCGAGCATTTTTTTGAGCTCGTCTTCCGGTATTTCCCGTGGGGCCCCTCCTTTATTTTCGCGAAGAGGTGTATCGGTGGGGGCTTTCTCTTTCGGCGGTGCACTCTCTTTTGGTGTCGCAGCCGGATTCCCGTTATCTTTTTTCCCGAGAGCCTCTTGGAGTACCCTCCTTAATTCAGCGGTATTCTCCGATTTCTGTTCCAGTGGTCCCTTATTGTTCCCGTGAAGCATCTTAAGAGAAATTGGGGTGTCTTTTCTGTCGCCGCTAGAGCTCTGGTGGGCAGGCCTGTGGTTTGAGGAAAACTCTCGCGTTCCACTAGCGCCTCCTTTTGGTGTAGGTTCATTGTTTTGTCCGTGCTCTCTATGTGGAAATCGATCAGAAGGAACCGGCTTTTCGCGCAACTCCTGAAACGCTCTTTTAAACGGAACATGGCGATGCTCTCCGCCATGGGCCACCCCTTGATTTTCTGACTGTCCGCGGTGAGGGTATGCCGGCGCTCCATGTTGTTCACGAACCGGGTGGTTGTCGCTCCGTGGCAATTGTCTCTGTGTTGTATCACCAAACCCTGTGCGACGTTCATCGCCGCGAGGAGAAACAGCTCCCGGCGTATATGGCCGTCCCGCTTCTGTCCTCACATGAGGTCGTTTGTCCCCAAATTCACCTCTCGGGAGGCGAGGTTCACCCCGCCCATCGCGAGGCTCACCCCGCTCTTGGCGGGGTGCATACGAGACGCCCGCGGGCTTGTGCGGCAGAATTCCCTTGGCGTCTGCTTTTCCGGTTTCTTTCGGAGCAACAACTTCCGTGATGTGCCGTTTTTTTATCTGCTCTTCGACTTCGACGCGAGGGTGCGCATACATTTTTCGTGAATTTTCGATTACGGCGTTCTTGGAAGAGATAGGGGGGTGCGCAAGCGGTGGAAGCGTCGTCGCGGAGAACGGCTTTGATGCAAGCCCGTCTATCATGAGTTTCAAATAAATCTGATAGCGCCCGAGACTAACCATGTCTTCAGCGGTAAATGTCGGGGAAAATTCTTTCTCAAATATTTCGGCGTCTTCCGCGCCAATGCGGAATGAGATCATGGTACCAACGTTCCCGAACACCGCTTCCCGGACTTCATCCGG
This sequence comes from uncultured Candidatus Saccharibacteria bacterium, assembly GCA_964573545.1. Lineage (GTDB taxonomy): Bacteria > Patescibacteriota > Minisyncoccia > Phycocordibacterales > UBA2135 > CAZNJQ01. The sequence continues at coordinate 18,311 of CAZNJQ010000009.1, forward strand.
CATCTGGCCGATATATTGGTGCGCGATAGTGAGACTTAATTTATATTTTCTGGACTCTGACAATATGTCCGCGAATGTCTCGTTCGCGAATGATTGAAACTCGTCAACGAAAAAGTAAAAAAATGGAAGCTTGGCAAGCTCTGTAGCCGGTGTATCGGCGCGCGACATAGCGGCAAGATAAATTTTAATAATAAGCATGCTGCCAAGAAGTTTCGTGTTAACGTCCCCCATGCGCCCCTTAGAGAGGTTCATGATGAGAATTTTCTTTTCATCCATAACTTTCCTAAAATCAAATGATGATTTTGGCTGTCCAATGATGTTTCGTATCAAAGGATTCGCGACAAACTGCCCCACTTTGTTTTGGATTGCCGGCGTCGCTTCTCGGGTGTACGTATCGGTAAATCGCGCAAATTCTTCCACCCAAAACGATTTTACAATCGGGTCTGTAATATGATTTACGACATCTTTTCGAAAATCTTTATTCACGAGCATTCGGTTCACGTCAAGAAGCGTTGAGTCGGGATATTCCAGAAGAGCGAGCAGCGTATTTGTCAAAATATATTCCATCCTCGCAGACCATGTGTCAACCCATATTTTTTTAAACGCGCTCATGAGGCCGGAAGCAACGAGGTGTCGTTTATCATAACCGACGTCTTCCATGACGTTAAAAGAAATCGGGTGGTCCATATCGAATGGAGCAAAGTAAACAACATCTTTCATCCGATCCTCGGGAACATAATTAAGAAGCGTTTCAGCGGCTTCGCCGTGCGGGTCAATAAACGCCATGCCGTTTCCGTTCTGGATATCCTGCGCCGCCATATTCTCAAGGAGCACCGACTTTCCCATACCGGTTTTCCCGATAACATACATGTGCTTCGAGCGATCCGCCGCTTTAATGCCGAACGTGCGCTCTTTGCCGCGGTAATCGGCTTTCGCGAAATATGTTTTTCTCTCCGCTTCTATGTCCATGGAGCTTTAATTATACAACGAAATTGGAGACTTTTCCAGTCCTCTATTCTTACTCACCATCAAGTGCCGCACTGGTGTAGGTATTTCCCGCGTCCCAGAGCATCCAGCTCGTGAGTCCTGCGTCGTACACCGCTTGGATTTGCGCCCGCACCATCTCAGGCGTGTAGGGGACCGGGTAATCATTATCCTGAAGCCACGGGCGGAGCTTGAGCGGAGTAGATGTCGCTGCGGCAAGCCGCGCCGCGCCGCGGTCCATTGAAAACTTCACGATATCGTACGGGTGCGCATTGACGTTCTGGTACCCGTTAAACCCTTTTGGGTAATGCGATGGATACACCATGGGTGCGATGTAATCAAAATATGGAGCTGCATATTCAAGGACCTGCCCGATATTGAGATCATCGGTATTGGTCATTGTCATACCGAAGAGGTCTGCAGAGAGAACCGCTCCGCTTCCCTCAAAAGACTCGTGGAGATATGAGAAAAAGTCGCGGAGGACGAGCGCTTTGCCGTGCGCAGGGTCGGCAGTCACACGCGCTTCACTCCACGGGTAATAGATATCTTTCATGTTCCCGTCTGAGGGGAACCGAATATAATCAAAATTAAGTTCGTCAAAACCAGCCGCGTATGACTCCTTCCCCAGGGCCACGATATATTCCCACGCCTTCTTGGCGCCAGGGTCTAGATAATGAATTCCCTTATAGTCCGCCCAGAGTGTGCGGTCACTCGCCTTTTGAATTGCCAGATCAGGATGCTTCTTTGCAAAGAACGGGTCCTGGAATACTGTAATCCTCGCCACGACATAAATGCCCTTGCTGTGCAGGTATGCGATGAAGTCGCGCATATCCCGCGCGTAACATCGCGAAGAAAGAAAATCTTTAAGCTCGGGATCGTCCGGAATAAATGAAATGCCGCCGCTAAAATCTTTCACATCGATGATAATGGTATTAAGTTCCGTCTCGTCGACGAGCTTCACAAGCGACTCGCGAAAATCCCTAGTCCCGGCAACACACTGCGTCATATAAATTCCCTTCACACTGTCCGGAGTCTTGACGTGCGTCGCGACGAATCGCTTCTCCTCAAGAGACCCTGCCGCCTGCGGGGATGCGGCCTCCCCGGCCTCATATACCGTCTGGGTCAAGAGCGGTAACGAAAAAAAACCCGCGAGGAAAGTCCCCGAGAGAGCGGCTCCCCAATACATATGCTTCTTAGTGAGGTATTTCATCCGTGTGCGGCGCGCCAGATCCTGCGTGCCCCATCCTGGCCCTCACAACACGCGAGAGCGAAATGCCTGCGATCGCTGCACCTGCCGCAAAGAGAAATACATCCTCCCATGCCGGAGGAAATCCAAGAAACGGGAAAAGGAACACGAAAACGCCGAGAGAAAACAGCGTCCACTCTTTTTTAATGATAGTGTCCATGCCTATAAGTATATACTAGCGAGAAATTGATTCCAAAGTGCGCGCTTATGACGGATGTACGATAACCACAAATTCCCCCTTCTCAAGGCCGGGGGTCTTTTTAAGTACGGCAAGCACTTCAGACGGCATTCCGGAGAGGAATCGCTCATGTATTTTTGTAAGTTCTTTCGCGACGGTTATTTTTCTGCCCCCTTCAAGGTGCGCATCAAGTGATACAAGTGTCTTTAGGATCCTGTGGCGCGATTCATAGAAGACGACGGCTCTCTCTGATGCGGCTATTTCCCGAAAAAGCGTCTCTCTTCCTTTTTTGTGGGGCAAAAATCCCAGAAAAAGGAATTCGGACGCGGGGACGCCGGATGCAGAGAGTGCGGCAACGACAGCCGACGGTCCTGGAACAGGCACAACCGAAACGGCGTCCCCGAATCGCGCACGCACATGAGCCACAAGCAGTACCCCAGGGTCTGAGATGCACGGGGTGCCGGCATCGGAGACAAGCGCGATATCTTTCCCCTCTTCAAGGAACGCAAAAATCTTTTCCGTCTTGGCTACGGTACTATGTGCATGATAACTCATTGTGGGCGTTTTGATACCATGCGCTTGGAGCAATTTTGCGGTCGTGCGCGTATCCTCGCAGAGGACAAGGGCTGCTTCCTTCAGAACGCGAAGCGCCCGGAGCGTTATGTCTTCAAGATTCCCGATGGGCGTCGCGACGATAAATAAATTCGCCATATATCACGACTATAATACATCAATCGCCCATTCTCAATCGAAAAAAATAAAAACCCCGGGGTTATGCGCCCGGAGGTACTAAGAGTCTTTGCTTTTCCCCGCCATCGTGTGGAATTTTTTGAAAGCGAATCTTGCCGACAGACGACGGATTAAACGTCACCACCACGCAGTCCCCTTCTCTAATCTGGTCCGTAAGTATCAGCCGCATCAGTTTTTGCGTAACACGGCTCTCAAGCTTTTTGACAAGAAGCCGCGCATTCTCTTCAGGTGAATCAAGTGCTTCGTTCACAAGAAAATTTCTGACTCCTCGGCTTATCTGGATAAGCATGGGGCATCTCTGCCCGACAAGCAGGTCGTGAAGTTCACGAATCTTAATCTCCAAAATCCTTTGGAGATCTTCTCTCCGGAGCGGACGCGCCACGACAATCTGGCTCATGCGATTAAGGAATGGGGTTTCGAATACCTTCCGCGCTTCCTTCATTGCAATCTTGTAAATCTCGTGATCATCGGCCTCTGCGTCAGCCGCCGCGCCAGATCCGGAATGAAATCCCATCTGTACTTCTTTGCCGCTCATCTGGCGAAGTTTGTCGGCTATTCCTAGAGAGCCCGCGTTATCTGTGAGAAAAAGAAACGTATTCCTGAAACTCACCGTACCCCAGCTGACTGTCTCAAGCCTTCCTTCATCCAATATTTTAAAAAGCAGATTATGAAGCGCCTTGTCCGCGCGGCCGATCTCGTCACACAGTACGATGGAAAGATATTTCTCTATCCGAGGATTGTATATAGGATGCCCTATCTGAGATATTTCTTCCTGAACACGCTTTATCTCTTCGCTAATCGGCCCTGTAACAATCGGCGCGAATCCTGGGGGCACACTCGCCGCGCCCTTAAGCCGCGTGCGTAAGCCCCTCAATCTTTCCTGCAACGCGCCAAGCGCTCTTTTTTTCTCTTCCGGCAAATTCAGAATAAATTCTCTCTTCCTTGCATTAAAGGCTGGTCGATCCAGCTTCTCCTGCGTGAAAACCGGCTCATCTTCATACCCGATATATCCGGGAGTCGCGCCTGTCAGACGCTCGACATTGTGGCGGCTGGGAAAATCCTGCCCGTCAATCCGAATGAGGCCATCCCTGCTGCCGAACAAAAAATCGGCGAGTACTTGCGGGACGAACGTCTTTCCGCTACCAGAAGGGCCGAGTCCTAAGACGCCAAAAATAGGCTTGTCGGGGTCCCGAACACCGGCAGTAAATTTTTCAAGCCCTTGCGCGACGACATCAAGGAGACGGGGCTGGCCTGCAACATGGTTGTGCGCAAACCGAAGCCAATCTTCCGCGACCTTGCTCCCCTGATCAGGATCAAGAAGAATAAGTTTTCCGTGCCATCGAAGCGTTCTTTTCGACATTCCGGCACCATGACTCGCTTCTTCGTATCTTTAGAAAGTATAGCAAATAATCCAACCCAAAGAGAACACCAGTCTGTCAGTATGACACGAATGTCTCTTAATGAAAAATGCGCTATTATATGTGAATATGTTCGGTTTTATCCTCGTGCTTGGCGCCGCGCTCGCAGAAGAAGTCGGCGATTCAATAGGAAAATCTGCGGTCGTAGCGAAGAAAGAAAGCATTTACACATTTGGATTCCTGATGCTCTTGTGGAGCACCATTTTTCTTCTGGCATCCGCGTTCATCAGGGACAACTTTATTTTTTCTCTTGCTTCGCTCCCCACACTGGGAATACGCTCTGTTCTTGAGATAGCGCAAGCGCATGTGTCCGTACTCGCGGTGACGCGCGCGGACAGAAGTACGTATGGATTTCTGCGTATCCTGACTATCCCTCTCCTTCTCGTCGTCGACATGGTCCTCGGATACACCATCGGCACATATCAAATCCTTGGCATGGGAATAATCATCGCCGCACTCGTCGTCCTCTTCATAAATCACGGCATCAAAAAAGAAGGTGCATGGCTTGTGGTTTTCACGGCCATAAACGCCGTTGCCACAATTTCCTTGTACAAATACAATATCTCGCATTTCAATTCGGTCGAGGTTGAACAGGTAATCGTCCACGCCGTTCTGCTTGTCTACTTTGTCGCCATGGCGCTCCTCGTTGCAAAAGAGAACCCTCTCCAATTCCTCCGGAAGCCTCTTTTCTTCGGTCAATCGGTTACCATGGGTGCGGCAAGCGCCCTTATGAGCTTCGCGTATCTTTTCGGCGCTGCGTCCGTCATCACGACAGTGAAACGCGCGGCGGGAATTTTGTGGGCGCTACTCTCCGGAAATTTATATTTCCAAGAAAAACAATTTTTGGTAAAAATGGCTTCTTTCATCCTTATCGTCATCGGCCTCATATTCCTCGCCTCTTAAATTTCCGGAAAGCTACGATTGCGCCCAGGCACCATTTTTGCTAGCATGGTCTGATTGTGGCAGCGACTGCCGCAGTGAGCGATTTACGGTTTTTCATGTTCAACCTATGGCAATACTCACATACAACGAAATAACGCCCAAAAAATATATCGTGCTCAAAGAGGAGCCGTATGAGGTTTTAACGTCGCATGTGTTCAGGAAGCAGATGCGAAAACCCGTCAACGACACGAAATTAAAAAATCTCATCACCGGACAGGTCATCGAATATTCGTTCCATCAAGCGGAAAAAGTCGCGGAAGCAGATGTGGAATCACGTCCTGTGAAATATCTCTACAATAATCGCGGTGAATTCTGGTTTTGCGAGGAAAATGATGCGAGCAAGCGATTCAATCTTCCGGAAGCCACCATCGGAGAAAGCGGGCGATTTCTGAAACAAAATTCATTGGTTGATATTGCGATGTTCGGCGAGCGAGTTGTGGGAATAAAGGTCCCCATCAAGATGGATTTGAAAGTTAAAGAAGCGCCTCCGGCGGTCCGCGGCAGCACCGTCCAAGGCGGCACAAAGCAGGTGACGCTTGAGACAGGTGTCGTCGTTAATGCGCCACTCTTCATCAATGAGGGCGACATCGTCCGCATCAACACGGAGACGGGAGATTACGTGGAACGCGTAGAGAAGAAATAAATCTTTGAAGACACGCAAAAACACCTGATTTATACCAGGTGTTTTTTGATTTCACCGACAAAAGCGGCAATTTCATCGTCCGACAATATCCTGCGGTCCTCGCCCTTGAAGTCTATAGTGCCCAGACGTACTTTGGGGACAATGTGAAAGTGTAGATGGTCAACGCTTTTGCCGACTGCGGTTTTGTCGCCGTTCCTCACTAAAATTGAATAATCGGTAATACCGATCGAAACAAGCGCGCGAGCGCCGTCTTTAGTGAGCGCATCTATCGCGCTCTGCTCATCTTCCGAGAGGGCGAGATAATCGGTGACATGCCGTTTCGGGCAAACAAGAAGGTGGTACGGCGCATACGGCGCGAGTGCATATTTCAAAACCGCTCCGTCGTTTTCTTTGACAATTTCGCGTTCCGCCCGTCCGCAGAATGGGCACGCCGGCATTGTTTTCAAAAATTCAGTGTAGAGCATAATTCGATTTTCTTTCCATAATATCACATGCTGTGTGTATCTCGCATAAAATATAATTAGCAGACGCTTTGCGTCTGCTTCTTTGTTTTGTGGGCACGGAGAGATTTGAACTCTCAAGCCTTGCGGCATACGCTCCTGAAGCGTACGCGTATAC